>NZ_AEVT01000062.1 GCF_000189275.1 Vibrio sinaloensis DSM 21326
AAAAAGGTCGCCTTAGCGACCTTTTTTATTATGAGTTGAATACGCGGTTATTTGCGTGGTAGCTCAATTTTACGCTCTTCAGTTTGACGGTAAAGAACCAGTGTCTTACCAATAACTTGTACTTTTTCCGCTTCAGTTTCACGGATGATTGCGTCGATAATTAGGCTTTTCGTCTCTCGATCTTCTGATGCCACTTTCACTTTAATCAGTTCATGGTGGTTAAGTGCGATCTCAATTTCCGCTAGAACAGCTTCAGTTAGTCCATTTGCGCCCATAAGCACAACAGGTTTTAGACTGTGCGCTAGGCCTTTTAGATGCTGCTTTTGTTTCGTGCTTAGGTTCATTACGCGGCCAATTTTCTTTAAAATAAGGGTTGAAAAAAGCTATTTTAACGCCATCTATTGCTGAAGACTATAATTTATTGAGTAATAGGTTCGGCCTATTAAAACAATAGCTCCTATTTGTGCGTTATTGGGATTAAAATGAGTAAACAAAAACATTCTGCTAGCTCTGGTCGCTGGTTGAAAGAACACTTTGATGATAAATACGCAAACGAAGCGCGCAAAAAAGGCTATCGTTCACGTGCTTACTTCAAGATGGAAGAGATCCAAACCAAAGATAAACTACTAAAACCTGGTATGACAGTGGTTGATTTGGGAGCTGCCCCAGGTGGTTGGTCTCAATATGCTGCTAAGATTATTGGTGAAGATGGGCAAATCATTGCATGTGATCTGCTTCCTATGGATCCGATTGCGGGTGTGAGCTTTCTTCAAGGGGACTTTCGAGAAGACGCTGTGCTAGAAGCCTTACTCGAAAGAATTCAACCTTCGATGGTCGATGTGGTGATGTCAGATATGGCACCGAACATCGCTGGAAACAACTCAGTAGATCAGCCACGAGCGATGTATTTAGTTGAATTGGCTTTAGATATGTGTCGACAAGTTCTAGCACCAAATGGTAGCTTTGTTGTGAAAGTATTCCAGGGTGAAGGCTTCGATCAATTCGTAAAAGAAATCCGAGACACGTTTAAAGTCGTAAAAATTAGAAAACCTGACTCATCGCGAGCTCGCTCAAGAGAAGTCTTCGTTGTAGCCACTGGTTACAAAGGTTAACTATTTTGCCCTCAGAGAGGCAAATTAACACTATAGCTACAGGTCATAAACTGTAGTACCCTACCTTTAATTACAATTAGTTATCGAGAGGCTGACACCTTGAGTGACATGGCAAAAAATTTAATTCTGTGGCTTGTTATCGCCGTCGTATTGATGTCGGTATTCCAGAGCTTTGGCCCTGGGGAAAGTAATGGCAGAGCGGTGGACTACACCACGTTTGTACAGGAAGTTGGCCAAGGCCAGATTCAGGAAGCAACTTTTAAAGACGGTGAAATTACTTTCATGCGTCGTGGCGGCGGCGCGCGTCATGTTACATACATGCCAGTCTACGACCAAAAGCTCCTTGATGACCTAATTAATCAGAATGTGAAAGTACAAGGCACACCTCCAGAGGAGCAAAGCCTACTGGGTACTATCTTCATTTCTTGGTTCCCAATGATCTTACTGATTGGTGTATGGATTTTCTTCATGCGTCAGATGCAAGGCGGCGGCGGTAAAGGCGCTATGTCTTTTGGTAAGAGCAAAGCTCGTATGATGAGTGAAGAGCAAATTAAGACGACTTTTGCTGACGTTGCTGGTTGTGACGAGGCAAAAGAAGATGTGAAAGAGCTAGTTGACTACCTACGTGATCCGAGCCGTTTCCAAAAGCTTGGCGGTAAGATCCCAACGGGTGTTCTAATGGTTGGTCCTCCTGGTACCGGTAAAACCTTACTTGCCAAGGCCATTGCGGGTGAAGCGAAAGTACCGTTCTTTACTATTTCAGGTTCTGACTTCGTAGAAATGTTTGTTGGTGTTGGTGCGTCTCGTGTACGTGACATGTTCGAACAAGCCAAAAAAGCAGCGCCTTGTATCATCTTTATCGATGAGATCGATGCGGTAGGTCGCCAACGTGGCGCTGGTGTTGGTGGTGGTCACGATGAACGTGAGCAAACATTGAACCAAATGCTGGTTGAAATGGATGGTTTCGAGGGTAACGAAGGTATTATCGTTATTGCAGCAACTAACCGTCCAGACGTACTAGACCCAGCACTGCTTCGTCCGGGTCGTTTTGACCGTCAAGTCGTTGTTGGTCTTCCTGACGTTCGCGGTCGTGAGCAGATCCTTAAAGTACACATGCGCAAAGTACCTCTAGCAGGTGACGTAGAGCCTTCTCTTATCGCACGTGGTACACCGGGATTCTCTGGTGCAGATCTAGCAAACCTTGTGAACGAAGCAGCGCTATTTGCCGCTCGTGGTAACAAGCGTAATGTTTCTATGGTTGAGTTTGAACTGGCTAAAGATAAGATCATGATGGGTGCAGAGCGCCGTTCAATGGTCATGTCGGAAGAGATCAAAGAATCAACTGCGTACCACGAAGCGGGTCACGCGATTGTTGGTCGCTTAGTGCCTGAACACGATCCAGTGTACAAGGTATCGATCATTCCACGTGGCCGCGCGTTGGGTGTGACTATGTACCTTCCAGAGCAAGACCGCGTGAGTATGTCTCGCCAGCACCTAGAATCTATGGTTTCTAGCTTATATGGCGGCCGTCTAGCGGAAGAGCTTATCTATGGTGCTGATAAAGTATCGACAGGTGCATCTAACGATATCGAACGTGCGACAGATATTGCGCGTAAGATGGTGACTCAGTGGGGCTTCTCTGAAAAGCTTGGTCCACTTCTATACGCTGAGGAAGAAGGTGAAGTCTTCTTGGGCCGCAGTGTAACTCAGACAAAACATATGTCTGATGACACAGCGAAGCTTATTGATGACGAAGTTCGTACCATTATTGATCGCAACTACGCTCGTGCTAAACAGATCCTTGAAGATAACATGGATATCATGCACGCAATGAAAGATGCGTTAATGAAGTACGAAACCATCGATGCAGGCCAGATTGACGATCTTATGGAGCGTAAGTCTGACATTCGTGAGCCAGCAGGTTGGGGTGATAACCAAAACAAGCCAGAAGCGAAGCCTGAAGAAAAAGCGGAAGCAAAGCCTGAGGACCAGGATGTTGAACCAAAAGTGGATGAACAACCTACTTCTCAAGAAAGCAACTCAGCAGAAGCGACAGAGAAGAAAGACTCTGAATAATATCGTTTGATTAAAATAAACCCCGGGGCAACTCGGGGTTTTTGTATTTATTATGATAATTACTGCAAATAATAAATCCCTTGATCTCTCCACTCCTCAGGTCATGGGTATACTCAACGTCACGCCTGATTCCTTCTCAGATGGAGGAAAGTTTAATTCCCTAGATAATGCGCTTCGTCAAGCCGAAACGATGATAGAGGCAGGTGTCACTATTATTGATATCGGTGGTGAATCCACTCGTCCAGGTGCGCCAGATGTCGCTCTTGAAGAAGAGCTGCAACGCGTTATTCCTGTGATTAAAGCGATTCGTCAGCAGCATGATGTTTGGATCTCCATTGATACCAGTAAAGCTGAAGTTATGAGGCAAGCTGCGCTCGCGGGGGCGGATATTATTAATGATGTTCGTGCTCTCCAAGAACCACAGGCATTGGAAGTCGCTGCTCAAACAGGTTTGCCTATTTGCTTGATGCATATGCAGGGGCAGCCTAGAACGATGCAAGCGAATCCGCACTATGGCGACTTGCTTAAAGAAGTCGGTGAGTTTCTCGAGCAGCGTATTGCTGCGTGCGAGAGTGTAGGAATTGGTAGGAATCAATTGATTCTCGATCCAGGCTTTGGTTTTGGTAAGACGATTGAGCATAATTACCAAATGTTGGCGCACTTAGAGCAATTTCATCAATTTGGTTTACCAATATTGGCGGGAATGTCTCGTAAATCGATGCTGTTTAAGCTATTAGAAAAAACACCAGCAGAATGTGTAGCTGCCAGTGTGAGTTGTGCCACGATAGCCGCGATGAAAGGGGCTCAGATCATTCGCGTCCACGATTTTGAACAAACGCTTGATGCAATAAAGATAGTTTCAATGGTTCAAGCTAACCGTTGAAAAGCATAAAAATATAAAGGAATAATCATGTCTAACAAAAGACGTTACTTTGGTACCGATGGTGTACGTGGCAAAGTTGGCCAATACCCAATTACTCCTGACTTTGTACTAAAACTTGGCTGGGCTGCAGGCAGAGTACTTGCCAAGCAAGGCACTAAGAAAGTGATCATTGGTAAAGATACACGTATCTCAGGTTACATGCTTGAGTCAGCGCTAGAGGCCGGACTTGCAGCGGCAGGTTTGAAGGCAACCTTTACTGGACCTATGCCGACTCCTGCGGTCGCGTATCTCACCCAAACGTTCCGCGCAGAAGCGGGAATCGTTATTTCAGCCTCACATAACCCTTATTACGATAATGGTATCAAGTTCTTCTCTTCTGAAGGTACTAAGTTGCCAGACGACATCGAACTAGCGATCGAAGCTGAACTGGACAAAGAAATCGAATGTGTTGAGTCTGCAGAGCTAGGTAAAGCGACTCGCTTAAATGATGCTGCCGGACGTTACATCGAGTTCTGTAAGAGTACTTTCCCATCAGAGCTTAGCTTAGCGGGTATGAAGATTGTGGTTGATTGTGCTCATGGTGCGACTTACCACATTGCTCCTGCTGTATTTAGTGAGCTTGGTGCAGACGTTATCGCAATGGGTGTTGAGCCAAATGGTACCAATATTAACGATAAAGTTGGTGCAACGGACGTGCGTGCACTGCAAGAGCGAGTTGTGGCTGAACAAGCCGCGTTAGGCTTAGCATTTGATGGTGATGGCGACCGAATTATTATGGTTGATCATCTGGGCAATAAGATTGATGGCGACCAGATTGCTTATATTATTGCACGTGATGCTCTTCGTCGCGGAGAGTTGAAAGGTGGCGTTGTTGGCACGCTTATGACCAATTTGGGTATGGAAAATGGTCTTAAGCAACTTGGTATTCCGTTCGTACGTGCTGCGGTTGGCGACCGATATGTCATGGAGCAGTTGCTCGAAAAAGGTTGGAAGATCGGTGCTGAAAACTCAGGCCACGTTATCCTGCTGGATAAAGTCACCACTGGTGATGCTATTGTCGCTGCCTTACAAGTTCTAGCGTCTGTTGTGGGCAGTGATATGACGTTACATGACCTTTCACAAGGTATGTCGTTGTACCCACAAGTACTTGAGAATGTACGTTTCTCTGGTGATAGCAACCCATTGGAAGCCGATGCTGTTAAAGCATCTGTTGTCGAAGTTGAAGCTGAGCTTGGCGAAAAAGGTCGAGTATTGCTGCGAAAATCAGGTACTGAGCCGTTGATCCGAGTCATGGTTGAAGGTGAAGATGCTGAGTTGGTTCAATCCTCTGCACTGAAGATTGCCGAAGCGGTTAAAGCCAGTTTCTAACGCTTTGAAGCCATGAGAAGCCGCCATTTAAGGCGGCTTTTTTGTTGCCTAGTAAGGGCTTTAAAGGCAGCGCTTAATTCAACCCTAGACAACAAGTACTCAATAATAGGAGAGAGTTGGCACTGCTTTATGTTAGCATCCGTATGTGAGTAAAAACGATATGATTTGGTATGTCACACCGCGAATTACACTACTTAGATGAAATGGGTATTCAGTGCTATGAACTGATACACCCTCAACGGCTGGATAATGCCCCAAACGAACAACTTATGTTGCCTGAATCATGCCATATGTTGTTGGTATCTCCAGAGTGCCCACAAGGTAAACTCGCATTGCTCTTTGAACGGGTGTTAAAAACCGTCAAGCTTGACCTTAGCCAAGCGCTGCACATCTATCCAGAGCAATACGCGCAATTAGCTAAGCCTCACAGCGGGTGGATTTGGTTTGCTGGTTGCGAAGCAAAAGAGAGTGAGCAGGGCAGCGTGCTGGTTTCTCCGATGCTTAACCAAATCGATGGTAATAACGAACAGCGCCGTGCGTTGTGGCAGCAAATTCAAAAGTATCAAACATCATGATAATCACCCCCCTTGCGAAACAGCATTTAGAGCAGGTCTATCGTATTGAATGTCTTGCTCATTCTCATCCTTGGTCTGAGTCCTTAATTGGTGACATTAACAGTCGTGGCGCGTTCCATCATGTCATGTTGGAACAAGATAAAGTGGTGGGGTATTTCTACGCACAGAACATTGTCGGCGAAGTGACGTTACTCAATATCGCAGTGGATCCTACTCTACAAGGTAAAGGGTATGGTAAAGCTCTGCTCACCGCTCTGGTTGAGATGTCTGAGCAGCAACGAGCAGAGAGTATCTGGCTTGAAGTAAGAGAAAGTAACCGGAGCGCGTTTGGTTTATATCAAACGATAGGTTTTAACGAAGTTGACAGACGCATCAACTACTACCCAACCCAGTCGGGCAAAGAAGATGCGATTATAATGAGCTACCTACTATTATAGGTAGCGTTAAATGGTTACTTTTGTATTGCTTTGATAGGCTGAGTATCGTCTACCGGGTAGTGATTACGCTCGAATCGCTCATTCAGTTCGCTGGCCTGCAGAGGTTTATCGAAAAGATAGCCTTGGAACTGATCACAACCTAGCTCCTTGAGCGTATTCAACTCATTACAATCTTCTACCCCTTCAGCAATGACTTCAAGGTTGAGTCGTTTGGCAGTCATTATGATGGTATCAACAATCGCTTGATCGCTCTCATCTAAGTGCAATTGAGTAACAAACGATCGGTCAATTTTGAGGACATCAACCGCCAAGTGTTTGAGGTACTTTAATGATGAGTAGCCGGTACCAAAATCATCGATAGAGGTTTTAAGGTCATACTCTTTAAGTTTGACCATTTTTTGGATCGCATTCTCAACGTTCTCTAGCAATAAATTCTCAGTAATTTCTAACTCAATATGCTCCCCACTAATGCCCGCTTGGGTTAATGCGTCACTAATGTGTTCAACAAAACTGTCTTGGGAAAACTGCAATGGACTGATATTAATCGCTAGACGACGGAAAGTTTCCGGTAAGATGCCTTGTTTTTTCCAGCTTGCGTATTGGTAGCAGGCTTTTTCAATAATCCAATTGCCGATTTGTAAGATCTGGCCAGTCTCTTCTGCGATTGGCATAAATACGCCCGGAGGTAGAACGCCACGATCAGGGTGATTCCAACGTATCAAGGCTTCAACTCCTATGATTTGATGTTCACTGTTGACCTGAGGTTGGTAATAGAGCTCCAGTTGCCCTTTGTTGATCGCTTCATGCAGCCCTTTTTCGATCTCCAAGTAAGATTCAACTTGAGCCTGCATTTCAGGTTCGTAGAACATGTACTTGTTTCTACCCCCGACCTTGGCTCGGTAAAGCGCGGTGTCAGCTTGGCGAAGTACATCGATATTAGTGCCTCCAACAGAAGGGAAAACTGCGATCCCAACACTGACTGAGCAATAGAGCTGGTGATCATCAATCGAATAAGGGTTAGAAATTAAGGCGAGCAGCTGTTGAGCAAGTTCACGAGCCTTATCCGAAGAGGTATGGGGAAGGAGAATCGCGAACTCGTCGCCACCAATGCGAGCTGCGGTGTAATCATCTTTAACCCAAGCTTCAATACGCATCGAGATGGCCTTGAGCAGATGGTCGCCTATGGTATGACCGAGTGAGTCGTTGATGGTTTTAAAGCGATCCAAATCTAAATAGAACAGAGCGCCGCTTTCACTTTTCAAATTGGCGCGATCAATCTCTTTGCCAAGTAGCTGCAACAACAAGCTGCGGTTAGCTAACCCAGTGAGTGAGTCATAGTAGGCGAGCTGGTTGAGCTTTGCTTCGGCTGCTTCTCTATCTTTCCATAATGTATGGAAGGTCTTTGCCAAATGTCCTAGCTCATCATCTCGATACTGAGTTGGTGGTGGAAGGGTGCCATTCTTGTTGTTTTGCAGTGACCGTACCCACTCAATCAGGGTAACCAAAGGCTTTGATAACTTCTGGTAAAAGAAGAACAGTAGTATCGAAGTCAGCAATATGTTTCGAAACAGGTCAAACAATAAAATTTTGCTGGTTTTGGCGATAAATTCCTTGGCGATGTTTGCCCCGTTGACGGAAAAGGCCAGTGTGCCAACGACGACATGCGAGTTAGGCTGATGCAGTTCGGTAGTATAGACCGGCGTTCGGGGCGTCAAATAACTGGATAAGGCTTCGGTAAAGCCGCCTTGTAATGAAATGCTCTGCTCTTTCAACGTCAGGATATCGCCGAAATCATCCACGATCTCTACTTTGTAAATGGCAGTATCCATCATCAAGCTCGAGGCAACCTGTTCAGCAAGCAGTTGATTCAGGTGATAGGCCGCTTGACTCGCGTTCGAATAGTTCTGCAGCAACTTGAATTGATAATGTTCTTCGATACGCTTTTGCTCCTGATGGAGATCCACCAAGATATGGTAAAAGCTGAAACATACCCCTAAAAGAACAGAGACTAAAAAGACCGTTTTAGCTTGTCTGAAGGCTAATGAATTTATCTTTTGGCTTTTCGGCATAGTTGTATCAAGTTCCCTCTACTCCTTTAGTTATAGCCTATATTTATTGATATTTTAATCTGTATGAAAAATGGTGGGATTAGAGCGCCATTTTTGTCGTTGAAGTTGCCCCTCAAGAGAATATAAGAGAGAATACCGCGCAAAATTGAATCGAACGACCAGAACTATCAGCGTAACTGATTTTTTCGTTCTGGTAACCAGACAGTAGAAGATCTTTTGATGTCAAATACAGCTTTTCTTGGTGAAGTGTCAAAACGACGTACTTTCGCCATCATCTCGCACCCGGATGCGGGTAAAACCACCATTACTGAAAAAGTACTACTTTTCGGAAACGCAATCCAAAAAGCAGGTACGGTTAAAGGTCGTGGTAATGCAACACACGCGAAATCTGACTGGATGGAGATGGAGAAAGAGCGTGGTATTTCTGTAACGACTTCTGTTATGCAGTTCCCATACAATGATTGCCTTGTAAACCTGCTCGATACTCCAGGACACGAAGACTTCTCAGAAGATACTTACCGTACATTGACGGCTGTTGACTCATGTCTAATGGTTATCGATGCGGCGAAAGGTGTCGAGGACCGTACTCGTAAGTTGATGGAAGTAACCCGTTTACGTGATACGCCAATTGTCACCTTCATGAACAAGTTGGACCGTGATGTACGCGATCCAATGGAAGTGTTGGACGAAGTTGAAAGCGAACTGGGTATGGCGTGTGCGCCAATCTCTTGGCCGATCGGTTGTGGTAAAGAGTTTAAAGGTGTTTACCATATCCATCGTGACGAAACGATTTTGTACGAATCAGGCCATGGTCACGAGATTCAAGAAGTTCGCATCATTAAAGGGTTAGATAATCCAGAGCTTGATGAGAAAGTCGGTGCAGATTTAGCCGAAAGTGTTCGTGAAGAGCTAGAGCTGGTCATGGGGGCATGCCCAGAGTTTGATCTTGAATTGTTCCTTGCGGGTGAGCTTACGCCGGTTTACTTCGGTACAGCATTGGGTAACTTTGGTGTGGATCACATGCTAGATGGCCTGACAAAGTGGGCGCCAGCACCTAAGAACCGTCAAGCAGTTGAGCGTGATGTTGAAGCGACAGAAGAAGACTTCTCTGGCTTTGTCTTCAAGATCCAAGCAAACATGGACCCGAAACACCGTGACCGTATTGCTTTCATGCGTATCGTTTCTGGTACGTATAAACAAGGCATGAAGATGAACCACGTTCGTACCGGTAAGAAAGTCAGTATCTCAGATGCCGTTACCTTTATGGCGGGTGACCGTTCTCGTGCAGAGAATGCTTTCGCGGGTGACATCATAGGTTTACATAACCACGGTACCATCCAGATCGGTGATACCTTCACACAAGGTGAGTCTCTTAAATTCTCTGGTATTCCAAACTTCGCACCTGAACTGTTCCGTCGTATTCGTCTAAAAGATCCATTGAAGCAGAAGCAGCTACTAAAAGGTCTGGTTCAGTTATCTGAAGAAGGTGCCGTACAGGTGTTCCGTCCACTGCAAAACAACGACCTTATTGTAGGTGCGGTTGGTGTGCTTCAGTTTGATGTGGTTGTAGCGCGTCTGAAAGCTGAATACAACGTAGAAGCAATCTATGAAGGCGTTAACGTAGCAACAGCACGTTGGGTTGAGTGTGGTGATGCGAAGAAGCTGGATGAGTTCCAGCGTAAGAACCAAGCTAACCTAGCATTAGATGGTGGTGATAACCTGTCGTACATTGCGCCAACGATGGTCAACTTGAATCTAGCGAAAGAGCGTTTTCCAGAGGTTGAGTTCCGCGCGACTCGCGAACACTAATACTCTTCATATTTGAAGCTCTGGCAGCGTTAACTTCACTCCTCCACCCCAGCCACATAGCGTACTATGCTCCTGGGGGCGGATTCTCTCGTTGCCTTGCTCTCACAACAAATGTTTTGAAGATGGAGTGAGAAGGTGCTCATGGGGCTGAATTTGCTTGTTGCCTTGTTCTAACCCCAACTACTTAGAAGACTCTTAAAAAGACCGCTTTATTAAGGCGGTCTTTTTTTTTGTGTCGTTCCTTAGAGCGACAAAGGAGAGAGTAAGGAATCTCTCAAAGCGACTCGCTATCTTGATGGCCCCTTACTCGTTCGTACTTCACTCTTAAGGATGATGCTGTTCTCGTTGGTTTTTGTATGTGCTTTGCAAAAAGAAAGGGTTGATGCTTTCACATCAACCCTTTTTGGTTATATCGAATCAAGACGTTACTTTTTCTTTTTCGCGACTTTCTTCTTACCTTTCGCCGCTACTTTTTCTTGTCGTCTTTCTTTTTGTTCTTCTTCTTAAACACTGGTTTTTTGTGTTTAGGGCGCATCTCTTTGATGAAGCGCTCTTTGATATCTTCTTTTACGTAACGAGCTACACGATCCATCATTGGTTGATCGTGTGCTTCGACGAGTGAGACCGCATTTCCTTTTTTACCGGCGCGTGCAGTACGACCAATACGATGCAGGTAGACGTCAGCGCTGCGCGGCATGTCATAGTTAATCACGTGGCTCACATCTGGAAGGTCGATACCGCGAGCTGCCACGTCGGTAGCTAATAGGACATTAACAGTGCCGTCACGGAAACGAGCAATGGCGTTGTTACGACGGTCTTGTGGCATTTCGCCTTGGATCCAAGCACAGGGTACTTGAGCGGCTTCGAGTTGAGCGCGAAGTTCGCCAAGACGTTCACGAGTTTTAAGGAATACGATCGTGCGGTCTGCTTGCTCTGTGATGATGTGCTTTAGCAACTCAAACTTGTGCTGCATGTCGTCGGCACGGTGGTACCACTGAGCGATCTTCTTACGCTCACGACGTGAAGGCTCGGCATCAATTTCAGCAGGATCTTTAAGTAGATCCGCAGTGAAACCTTCAACACCTTTACCCTCAAGCGTTGCTGAGTATAGGTGTGTTTGTTTGCGCCAGCGGCACTCTGAAGATAAGCGATCAACCGTTGGGCCAAATCCCATATCTAACATGCGGTCAGCTTCATCTAGGATAAGCCACTCAATCGCGCGGCAATCGAAACGTTCTGCGTTGATGTACTCCATCAAGCGTCCAGGTGTTGCAACGACGACATCTTGTGTTTTACCTAAAATATCCGCGTGCTCTTGGTATTGAACACCACCTGTGATGGTAAAGATATTAAGCTTGGTGTGTTTAGCTAACGCGCGCGCTTGCTCAGCGACTTGCATGGCTAGCTCTCGCGTCGGCGTTAAAATCAACACACGAGCAGGTCCCGGCTTACGGCGAGGGAAGTCTTGTAGATATTGAAGTGCTGGCAATACAAATGCAGCGGTCTTACCTGTACCAGTAGGTGCCGATGCCAGAATATCGCGGCCATCTAATGCTTGTGGAATGGCCTCAGCCTGAATTTGTGTAGGGCGGTCATAACCCATTTCTTCGATTGCGAGGAGTAGGTTAGGGTCTAACTCTAATTCAGCAAAATTTCTGATCACTATGATGTCTCCACAAGCCAGTTGGGTGAGCGGTAATTTTTAGGGGTCGTATTATAGTGCTAACGGTGATAAGGATCACACGTTATTTTCTACATCTTGAGATAAAAGTCCTTAGTAAGCTCAACAAAGGCTTGGCTGTACTGATTTTCGGCATGGATCGTTAACTGCTGACGCTGAATCGGATCTGCTTGTTTTCCAAGTTGGATCAGGAGTCGATGTACAGCTTTGTTCTCTGTCGGTTTGATGGAACATTGCCTTTGCAAATGCCACCCTGATGCTAATGCAATTTCAATAAACCTTTCCCCTTCGACGATTGGAAGCACAAATGATGCTTTACCGGTTTGGGTTAACAACTCCCAACAGCGCTGCAGTAGGCTTACGTGGCTAAGGGTATTTGTGTGCCGCGCAGTTGCTCTTGCGCTATTTTCGGATTGTTCACCCGAATTGAAGTAGGGGGGATTACATATGATGGTGTCAAAACAATGATCAAATGGGTGTTGAAGCACATTCCCCTTATGCAAAGTGATACGCTGCGACCATGGTGATGTGGAGAAGTTCGACCGAGCGGCTTCTAGGGCATGGCGATCTATATCAATAGCGTCGACGGCAATGTTGCTGCTTCGTTGGCAGCACATTAGCGCAAGTAACCCTGTACCAGTGCCAATATCAAGCACAGCGTTAGCGGTATTCAGATCAGTCCAAGCACCTAAAAGAACCCCATCGGTACTCACCGGCATACCGGAAAAGCCACCACTGATGGCAAACTGTTTGAATTTAAAGTCTTTTGTTTTCTTTCGCTTCACGACTAAATATTGCTCTAAATTTACTCTATTTGTGAGTGATTATATCCATTGTTAACCAATTGTATGGTTAATTGTTCGGTTTGTGTTGTGTAATTTTTTCTGAATGATCAAAATTAAATTCCATTGGTTATTTCCAACTTAGAGAATAACACTGCTTAATCGCTCTTAATGTAAATTTATATGGTGTTTTTCCCTTTAAGGTTGCGAATAGGTGAGTGTTTGGTCATTATGCGTGGCTAAATTTATAGATTGAGCCGCAAAATTTGCGCGCTTGGCATGCACAACATCAATTAAATTATAACTAAAGGGTCAGACAGTGAATCAGACTTTAAAATTAACAGATATCATTGCGGTAGGCTTTATGCTTTTCGCCTTTTTCTTAGGTGCAGGTAACATCATATTTCCTCCTCTAGCGGGTCAGCTAGCAGGTGAGAATCTAGTTCCTGCTATGACAGGTTTTTTGCTAACGGCGGTAGGTCTCCCTCTTATTACTATCGTTGCTATTGCCGTAGCTGGTGGCTCATGGGATCAACTGACTAAAGATCTACCTAAACGTGCAGCGATGACGATCGCGGTACTGATCTTTATTATCATTGGCCCTGCTTTTGCGGCACCTCGTACTGGATTGGTTGCCTATGAAATGGCGATTAAACCATTTTTTGTTGATGCAGCGCAGATGCATTTAACCATGTTCTCTATTTTGTTTTTTGCGGTGGCAATGTCTTTTGCTTGGTCCCAAGGCAAATTGATTGATGTGATTGGTAAGATTCTAACGCCAGTACTTTTCTTAGGCCTAATTGTGCTTGCAGTCGCGGTATTTATTGATCCTCAAGGCGAAATGATTGCCGCACAAGGTGAGTATTTGTCTCACCCACTGCAAAAAGGCTTCCTTGAGGGTTACAACACGATGGATACTTTCGCGTCGCTCATGTTCGGTGGCTTAATTGTTGATGCTTTGCGCAAGAAAGGTATTCAAGAACAAAAAGCGACAGCTAAGTATCTGATTAGTGCGGCATGTGTTGCGGCAGTTGGTCTAGCGTTTGTATACGTGTCACTGTTTTATCTTGGAGCGACCAGTGCTGCGGTAGCTGCTGGGGCTGATAACGGCGGTGCGATTCTTAGCCTGTACGTTCAATCTCTATTTGGTCCTTATGGTCAAATCGTACTGTCAGTGATTGTTCTTCTTGCTTGTTTGACGACCGCGATTGGTATTATCTCTGCGTGTTCTGATTACTTCAGTTCAATCACACCAATCAGCTATAAAGCTTGGGTCGTTATCATTGGTACGGCATGTGCGACAGTGGCTAACGTAGGTCTATCGCAGCTTATCTCCCTATCTGTGCCGGTACTGTTTGCCCTATACCCAGTCGCGATTGCTTTGGTCGCGCTAACGTTTGTTCGAAACAAACTACCAAACCCTCAAATGGCTTATCGAGTTGTCATTCTCGTTTCGCTACTTTTTGCATTGATTGATGCGGCGAAAGTTGCAGGTGTTGATGTTTCAGCATTTAGCATGTTACCGCTATTTGAGGTGGGCATGGGATGGTTGTTACCAACGGCGGCGGCTATCGTATGTATGTTTTTTGTTGGTAAATCTCAAACCACTTCACTAGCAGAAGAAACAGCATAATCACTCACAGCTGTTGAATCTCTAATCCCCTGTCCTGCAAGGCGCGACAGGGGATTTTTTTATTTGATGGATTTTTATTCGTCATCAAAATATTCCTGTATCTTCGTCACACTTTTGAGTACAATTCTCCGGTTAAATTCTACTCATAAATGTTGAGCAAACATGTTTGAAATCAATCCTATTAAAAACCGCCTTAAGGACGTGTCTGAGCGCACAAATGTCCTGAGGGGGTACCTTTGACTATGACGCTAAGCAAGAGCGTCTAGAAGAAGTCAACGCAGAACTAGAACAACCGGATGTGTGGAACGAGCCTGAGCGAGCGCAAGCGCTAGGTAAAGAGCGTTCTGCCCTAGAAGCAGTTGTGGAAACGATTGATCAACTTGAGCAAGGTGTAGAGGACGTTGATGGTCTTTTAGAGCTTGCGGTTGAAGAAGAAGATCAAGAAACATTCGATGAAATTGAGCCAGAGCTTGCGGAGCTGGAATCTAAGCTTGAAAAGCTGGAGTTTCGTCGTATGTTCTCGGGTGATCATGATGCTTCAGACTGTTACATTGATCTACAGTCAGGCTCTGGTGGTACAGAAGCGCAAGATTGGACATCAATGATGCTGCGTATGTACCTACGTTGGGCCGAAGCAAAAGGCTTTAAGACTGAAGTGATCGAAGTGTCTGAAGGTGAAGTCGCTGGCCTGAAAGGGGCAACGGTTAAGATCTCTGGCGAGTACGCTTACGGTTGGTTACGCACTGAGACAGGTGTTCACCGTCTTGTTCGTAAATCACCATTTGACTCTAGTGGTCGTCGTCATACTTCGTTTGCATCTGCGTTTATCTACCCAGAGATTGATGACAACATTCAGATCGATATTAACCCTTCTGATTTACGTATTGACGTATACCGTGCATCTGGCGCAGGTGGTCAGCACGTAAACACCACAGAATCAGCGGTTCGTATTACTCACGTACCAACCAACACTGTGGTTCAATGTCAGAACGATCGTTCTCAGCATAAGAACAAAGACCAAGCGATGAAGCAGCTTCGAGCGAAGCTATTTGAATTAGAGATTCAAAAGCAAAACGCAGAGAAGCAAGCGAACGAAGATGCTAAATCTGACATCGGTTGGGGTAGCCAAATCCGCTCTTACGTATTGGATGACTCACGCATCAAAGATCTACGTACAGGCGTTGAAAACCGCAATACGCAAGCGGTACTTGATGGCGATCTAGACAAATTTATCGAAGCTAGCCTGAAGTCAGGTCTTTAAGCTTTTCACCGACACTCAAAAATAGAAACAGGATACATCGAAAATGACTGATGCTGTTCAAAACGATATTCAACAAGAAGAAAACAAGCTGATTGCTGAGCGCCGCGCTAAACTGGACGAGATCCGTAAAAGCTGCAAAGCAAATGGCCACCCAAACGACTTCCGTCGTGACGCACTAGCGGGCGACCTTCAAAAAGAGTTCGGTGAGAAGACGAAGGAAGAGCTAGAAGAGCTTAACCATGTCGTAGCGATCGCTGGTCGTATCATGGCTAAACGTGGTCCTTTCCTCGTGATTCAAGAGACGTCAGGTCGTATTCAAGCATACGCAGCGAAAGACGTTCAGAAAGCGCTAAAAGAGAAGTACCAAGGTCTAGATATCGGTGACATCATCGGTGTGAAAGGTGCACTTCACAAGTCTGGTAAGGGCGACCTTTACGTAAATATGGAAGAGTATGAACTGCTAACGAAAGCACTTCGTCCACTGCCAGAGAAGTTCCACGGCCTAACTGACCAAGAGATGCGTTACCGTCAGCGTTACGTTGACCTGATCGTAAACCAAGACTCTCGTGAAGCGTTCATCATTCGCTCGAAGCTTGTGTCTTCTATCCGTAACTTCATGAGCTCTAAAGGTTACCTAGAAGTTGAAACACCAATGATGCACGTGATCCCTGGTGGTGCAACGGCTCGTCCATTTATCACTCACCACAACGCACTCGACATCGACATGTACCTACGTGTTGCACCTGAGCTTTACCTTAAGCGTCTTGTGGTTGGTGGTTTTGATCGTGTATTCGAGATCAACCGTAACTTCCGTAACGAAGGTCTTTCACCGCGCCACAACCCAGAATTCACTATGATGGAATTCTACCAAGCGTACTCAGACTACAAAGATCTGATGGATCTGACCGAAGAGATGCTAAGCACAGTCGCGATGGACGTTCTAGGTTCGACTTCTATGCCTTACGGTGAAGAGACCGTTGAATTTGGCGGCACTTACGCACGTATGAGCATGTTTGAAGCGATCAAACACTACAATCCAGACCACGCTGAGATCCAAGCATTGACAGAAGCGGATCTGCAAGACCGTGAGAAGATGGTCGCTATCGCGAAATCGGTACACGTAGAAGTAGAAACATTCTGGACATGTGGTCAGCTTCTGGAAGAGATCTTTGGTGAAACAGCTGAGCCTCAGCTAATTCAACCAACGTTCATTACCGGTTATCCTGCAGATATCTCACCTCTAGCACGTCGTAGCGATGACAACCCATTCTTTACTGACCGTTTCGAGTTCTTTATCGGTGGTCGTGAAGTTGCGAACGGTTTCTCTGAGCTTAACGATGCAGAAGACCAAGATGCGCGCTTTAAAGCTCAGGTTGACGCAAAAGACGCAGGTGACGATGAGGCTATGTACTATGATGCAGATTACATCACAGCACTTGAGCACGGCCTGCCACCGACAGCTGGTCAAGGTATCGGTATTGACCGTTTAGCGATGTTGTTCACCAACACGCATACCATCCGTGATGTCATCCTCTTCCCAGCGATGCGTCCTCAAGCTTAACTTTGATTGTAAGCAAGTTCTGATTATCAAAAGCCACCTTAGGGTGGCTTTTATTTCTTTTGCTTAGCCACTTTTAGTTAATGTATTCTTACCACGTGATCAAACCTAAGTTGCAATTTGCTTAATTATTAGTACATTAGCGAGGCTTCACATTGATTGGCTTGCTCTACTTCGACACTCTCTCTTCGGTTTCTACTTTAATCGTATGGTGTTTTTAGTGCCAATATTCTTTGATTTCCCTCCCACAACGAGTGGAAAAAAAGCGAAGCAGCCTATAGTCTTACTAGTGAGACAGATTCTCTGGCCGAGTCTCTATAATGTAACCATTCAGATTTAGGTGTCTTTTGTTGCACTACATTCGTTTTATCAATAGTAAGGAATAAGCCGTATGGGTAATCAGTTCCGCATGGATTCTGTTCCAGGATCTCTTATTGTCGTAGGGGGAACCTATGAACCATGGCTTTCAGTGTTAGAACAAGTTGGTTGGAGATGCACACAGTGTGCAGACTTGCGTAAAGCAGATGCACTTTTTGCGGAAACAGGTCCTTGTATAGGTATCGTAGATTTAAGTCACGATGAGTTTAGCCTTAATGGTATTGCAAATTTAGTAAGTAATCACAAGCAAGTTCGTTGGTTAGCGTTTATTCGCGAATCCCAGCTAAGTTCTGATACGATCTGCCAATTTATCGTGAACTTCTGTATTGATTTCTTCACCGCACCCATTCCCGATGCACAACTTTTGGGGACGATTGGTCACCAGTTGGGCATGCTCAAACTGGAAAAGAAAGTCTGGCCACATTATGGCGACAACAGTGATATGGGGCTGATTGGCGATTCAATACCAATGAAGCGTCTGCGTGATCAAATTAAGCGTATCGGCCCAACAGACGTGAGCATTCTTATCTACGGAGAGAGTGGTACAGGTAAAGAGACGGTCGCCCGTGCGGTACATAAGACTTCATCGAGAGCGAATAAAGAATTCATCTCAGTCAATTGTCGAGCGATGTCTGAGAGACGTATCGAAAGTGATTTGTTTGGTATTAATCGTGAAGATATCAGTGAACCGTCGATTCTAGAAAAAGCCGATGGCGGGACTATCTTACTGAATGATATCCTCACTTTGCCTAAATCACAGCAAGTGAACTTATTACGTTTTTTACAAGAGGGTACGGTAGATACTGCGAATGGTCGTAAAGAGATTGATGTTCGTATCTTAGCGGCAAACTCAGCAGATATTGAGAAAGCGCTTATCGATGGAGACTTCAACGAAGAGCTTTACCACTACATTAATGTATTGCGTATTAACGTTCCTAGTTTGAAAGAACGTGCAGGCGATATTGCGATTTTGGCTCGCCATTTCTTGCAGGAGTATTCCAAAGAATACAACGCTCAGGCCCGTAGCTTCACTGAAGACGCGGCTCGTTCATTGACTCGTTACCACTGGCCGGGCAATGTTCGTGAGCTAATGAACCAGATAAAGCGCGTAGTGTTGATGTCTGATACGGTCATGCTGGACGATGAACATCTAGACTTACCTAAGCGAAGTGACGGCAAGCGCAGTTTGAAGAGCATTCGTGAGCGTAGTGAACGCGATGCGTTATTACTGGTTCTAGAGTCGCATTCAGGGCAAGTGTCAATGGCGGCCAAAGAGCTGGGTGTCTCTCGTGCTACTATGTATCGTTTATTAAACAAACATAACCTAATTAGTGATGCAACCGTATAACTGATTGTTTTGTTAGTAAAAAGCCACGCTGATTAGTGTGGCTTTTTTTGTTTGTATGCCAAATTATCTACTGATAGGGGCATATAGCGCTTGGGAATATCTTATGTTTGTCGATACGATTGGTTTATTTTTAGCGTAAAAGTTTGTTTTATAAATAAAGGACATAAAGCGGTTGAATTTACTCTTGTGATGGTTAGAATTTAATCGTGAGCACAAGCTCATATTTCATACACTTTTTCGGATTAATACCAGCTAGGAGGCGCACCATGAAACATTCCAATGTTATCTCAATCACACGTGCGTCTCGCGATCTTACTGCCTTTACCATGGTAGCGGCTAACGCCAAAAGCGTTAATCGAGATCGTAAGTCTCAACTAGTTATCTAATTAATCCGTAATCAATTTAACTGTAATTGGCTGCGGAAAAGCGGCGAATTACGGATCTACCTATCTAAGATAACCCCCTATATTCGTTGATCTTTTCTCAGCTTTCTTTCGACTGGAGAAAAATCATGAGTCACTCTGTATATCTAAAACTTGCCACAGTATTGGTAAAAGCGGATCTTCGCCGTGAAGAACGTGAATGGAAACGCCGTGTAAGACGTAGCCGCCACGATATTCCTTGGGAAAACGCGCACCTATTGAGAGACATTGGTCTTGAAGAGGATGGTCGTGTTATTGGTCTTCGTGAGCCAGAAAGTGTTACCGCTGAGCGCCGTATTCGTCATCTTCGTCGTGTGCTAAGTGCTCGAATACCAACGTAATCAAAGGGCTGGTTCGCTTCGCCAGCCCTATTAACTAATGTCAGTAATAGATTTACTGATTTCTAAGGGCAAGGATTGGAGTATGTCGTCCCAATCTCCTGCAACCCCTGAAGCAACTCATCACTTAATACGACGTCTAAACTATCAATATTGGATTTCAGTTGTTCCATGTTTGTCGCACCAATAATATTGGCTGCGACAAACGGACGCTGATTGACAAACGCTAGAGCCATTTGAGCAGGATCTAATCCATGCTCGCGAGCAAGGTTCACGTATGCTTGCGTCGCGTTAAGCCCCTGTGGCGTGAAATAACGCACGAAGCGATCAAACAAGGTACAACGAGCTCCATCTGGGCGTGCGCCGTTGAGGTATTTACCGCTCAAACAGCCAAATGCGAGTGGCGAATAGGCGAGTAGCTTAACCCCTTCATAGTGGCTAATCTCAGACAAGCCAACCTCAAAACTACGATTGAGTAAGTTGTATGGGTTTTGAATAGAGACAATTCGAGGTAACTCGTGCTTCTCGGCCAATCTGAGTAAACTCATTACACCCCAAGGTGTTTCATTTGAGACGCCAATATAGCGAACTTTCCCCACTTTAATCAGTTCTGCTAGTGCTTCTAGCGTTTCTATTAAAGTCACTTCCTCTTGCTCGGTTGGGTACGGATAGTTGAGCTGGCCAAAGCAGTTGGTCTGTCGTTGTGGCCAATGAATTTGGTAAAGATCAACATAGTCGGTTTGTAACCTTGCCAAACTATTATCGATGGCCAGATGGATATTGCGTCGATCCAAGCTCATGTTATCGCGGATATAGGGTAGGTTACGTGGCCCTGCGACCTTAGTTGCGACGACCACTTTCTCGCGCTTATCTGAATGTTTTAGCCAATTACCAATGTACTGCTCTGTTAAGCCCTGACTCTCTTTGGTGGGCGGGACAGGGTACATTTCCGCAGTATCAATGAAATTGACCCCTCTTTCTAATGCGTAGTCCAGTTGGCTGAATGCTTCTTGCTGATTGTTTTGGGCGCCAAAGGTCATGGTACCAAGGCATATTTTGCTCACCTCAAGTGTCGAGTGAGGTAACTTGTTGTATTGCATAAGCCTTCCTTGCTGTCTTTGTTATTGTCATTCCAATATAGGGGAATTAACAAATGGAAGGAATGCGTATCAATAACAATTTCGCAAATTTGGCTCAGTTGTCTACTATTGAAGTGTGGAGGTGAGCAATGAAAATGACACAACTAGACAAATGGATCCACGGCTACCATAAGGATTCTTATCAACCCCCTAAGGTATTTGTGATTGGTTGTTCTGACCTGTCTCATTACTTACTGGCAGTAGAATATAAGCATAAGTTGGAACCGCTTCGAGTAGACGACGAACCGGTTCATTTTGAGTCGCTAGAAAGAGTGAAAGAAGAGCTAACTAGGTTGGGTGTAGAGCGAGCTTATTTGCGATTACACAATGCTTATGATGAATGTGGAGCTGGTGATGGCCCACTGTATCAGGATGTCGAGCTTTCTCTCGCGACTCATTAAACAAAGTGCTGTTCGAGTAGCTTAGCGGTAAATTGTGTACGTAGATAGAAGCCTCTAGGGCGGGTTTTTATATGCTTACCGCTGGCGCCATAGGCTTCGGTCAACACGCGCCCATTTGCTGCTTTGGGCCTTAGTTGGAGCACTTCACCATGACGGGCTGTGATTTGCTCTACTTGACCCACCACGATCATTTCCATCAGCTCTTCCCAATCGGTTTTGAGCTGGTGTTCTTGCGCTTCTGTTGGCGACCAGATCAGAGGGGACCCAACTCTGCGCTGCGACAATGGAATTTCTCTCTCTCCTTCGACTGGAACCCAAAGCACCCGTGAGAGTTTGTTTCGCACGTGACTGTTTTCCCATCTTAGGCCTTGCACACCGACCAGCGGAGCAACGCAAACAAACGTGGTTTCAAGTGGTTTACCCGTATAACTGATCGGGATTGTTTTGAGTTCAATACCTAATTGTTCAAAATCTTGTTGCGGCTTGCTGCCCGCTGTTGCGCCTAAGTGCCATTCTAACAATTGACCCACCCAGCCTTTATCGCGTCTTAAATCAGGCGGAACGTCCATTCCAGCTTCTAAGGCTAATTCAGCAAAAGAAAGCCCAGCGACGTTTCGGGCCCGCTCTAATAACTCAGCTTCTGATTTTGGCTCTGGTTTCATAACGATCTTTGTTTGATGACTAACAGGCCGCATTATACTTGAAATGATTTTAATTGTGACTGACTGAAGTTTGATCATCTTGGTTAAAAGATCATCTTTGCTAAGGTTATCCACAGCTTGGGAGGGTAATTTGCGTAAATGTTTGGTGTATGTATGAATAAACAGTGCTTTTAAGGTGATATTTTGCTTGATCTCTGCGGGTAAAATTGCATTCAAGGATGAGTTTTGTGGATAAAAGCGGTGGTGGTTGATCTTTGACCGATCTGCGGTGGAGCGTATTTTAGAGAGACTTAGAAACGTTTATTGCTAAGGGTTGTTGTGTAAAGTGATGATTTTTAATGAATTTGTTTTTAATGCCTTTATGGCTAATGTTGTTTTTATCAGCACTTGTTTGTTAAATGATCACTTGAACGCTAATTTTTCACATGGTTATACACAGAAAAGGTGAATAAATGTGGGCTATGTCTCACACTGATGTGAATAACCATGAGTTTGGTGAAAAGTTATCCATATTGCGGTTGGTGAGCGATATTTTCTGCCTCTATCACACTAGTAAGTTTGCTCCGATTGGGGATATGTGGAAAAATCACTGTAATTAAAGATTTTATTAGAGGTTGGCCAGTGATAGATGGCGATGGTTACCGCTTAAATGTGGGTATTGTAATCTGTAACAACCATGGTCAGGTCTTCTGGGCTAAACGATACGGACAACACTCGTGGCAATTTCCTCAGGGAGGAATTGATGAAGGTGAAACTCCCGAACAAGCGATGTATCGGGAGTTATATGAAGAGGTTGGTCTTACTAAAAAAGACGTCAAAATTGTAGCGACAAGTCGTCATTGGTTAAGGTACAAGTTACCCAAACGCCTTGTCCGCTGGGATTCTAAACCTGTTTGTATCGGTCAAAAACAGAAATGGTTTCTGCTGCGACTTGATTGTGATGAATCAAGGATCAATATGCTGCGCGGTAGTTCCCCTGAGTTCGATGGTTGGCGTTGGGTGAGTTATTGGTACCCTGTGCGACAAGTAGTCTCTTTCAAGCGTGATGTATATCGTCGAGCGATGAAGGAGTTTGCATCGATGGCAATGCCATTCAAAGAGCGTAGAGCGAAGAGTAAACGCAAACATAGACGAGGATAGGCATGCTTTCTCAACTAAGGGAAATAGTTGAACAGGTTTCTAAAGTCGAAGATGTTCATCAGGCTTTGGATATTTTGGTTAAGCAAACATGCAGTGCGATGAGCACTGAATGTTGTACTGTCTATCTTGCTAACGAAGAAATGCAGCGCCTAGAACTTATGGCAACTCAGGGGCTGCGTTTTAAAGGCGATAAAATTCGCATTGGGTTTAATGAAGGTCTAGTTGGCCTAGTCAAGCGTAGTGCCGAACCTTTAAATATCGCTGAAGCCTCCAAACACCCTAACTTCAAATATTTCTCTGAGCTTGGTGAAGAAGTCTACCAAAGCTTTCTCGGCACGCCGATTATTTACCGTAAGCAAGTCCTAGGCGTACTGGTCGTGCAGCAAAAAGCCTCTCGCCAATTCGATGAAATGGAAGAGTCTTTTCTGGTCACGCTCGCTGCTCAGCTGGCGGTTATCATCGCTCATGCTCAGACGCAAGGGCATTGGCGTTTAGAGAAAAAACAGCTCGCGATTCGCGGTGTACCTGCATCTAGTGGTGTGGCAATTGGCGAATTTTGGCTTGATGATACTCAGCCTGAACTTGCTGATGTCTACCCAGCCTCGACGTTAGATATTGAGCGTGAGCAGGAATGGCTAGTGCTTGCGATAGAAGCGGCGTTAAGTGATTTCCGCCGTATGCGTAAGAAACTAGACAGCGAGATCAATAAAGATGCACTCGCCATTTTTGACCTGTTTACTCACTTGCTCAATGACCCAATGTTACGCAAGGACCTCAAAACCCAGATCCAAAAAGGTGATCGTGCTGATTGGGCGCTGCGACAGGTCGTTGAGAGCTACTCCAATCGCTTTGCTCGGATGTCCGATGTCTATTTGCGCGAGCGGGCGCAAGATATTCGTGAGCTAGGTCAGCGCTTACTTTATTTCCTCCATAATACAGAGAAAGAACAACCCACTCTCGATAAACCAGTGATATTGGTTGTCCGCGAGCTTACGGCGACAATCTTGGCGTCCATTCCTAAAGACAAGTTACTGGCGGTTGTATCCCTAGAAGGTGCGGCTAACTCTCATGCGGCTATCTTGTCGCGTGCATTGGGAATACCTGCAGTAATGGGAGCCAACGTTAATCTTAAAAACATCAGCGGAAAGCGTGGTGTGGTTGATGGCTACAGCGGTAAGATTCTGGTTTCTCCGAGTCGTCAGCTACTTAGAGCTTACAAGTCTTTGGTGAATGAAGAACGCGAGTTGGCTACCATGGTCAACCAGCGTATCTTAGAACCAGCCTGTACCCGAGATGATCAGCGGATTGAGATCATGCTGAACGCTGGTTTGAGTGCGGACGCTAACATTGCGGTCAACCAAGGGGTCGATGGTGTTGGTTTATATCGCACCGAGATCTCTTTTTTACTCCAACATAGATTTCCGTCAGAAGACGAGCAAACACTGCAATATCAAGCGGTGCTGAATACCTATCCGGACAAACGTGTCGTGATGCGTACCCTAGATGTCGGTGGTGACAAAGCTCTGCCTTATCTACCGATTGAAGAAGATAATCCATTTTTAGGTTGGCGCGGCATCCGATTTACATTAGATCACCCAGATATTTTTCTAATGCAGATACGAGCTATGATGCGAGCAAGTGCAGAAAGCCAGAATCTCAGCATATTGTTGCCAATGGTTTCAGGGGCGCAAGAGCTGGATGATGCCATTGACTTGATTGAACGTGCGTATCAAGAAGTCTCACAACTGGATGAACGGATTCAGATGCCAGAAATTGGTGTGATGATCGAAGTGCCCTCGATGATTTACCTATTGCCTCTGATTGCGGAGAAAGTCGATTTTGTCTCGATAGGCACCAATGACTTAACTCAATACCTTCTGGCGGTTGATCGTAACAATGCCAGAGTCTCGGATGTTTATGAGTCTATGCACCCTGCGGTGATTATGGCTTTGAATCACATTCAACAAATGTGTCAGCAGCTAAACCTGCCTGTCTGTATTTGTGGGGAGTTGGCTGGTGATCCGATTGGTGCGTTACTTATGGTCGGTCTAGGTTATCGAAGTTTAAGTATGAACACGTCAAACGTTGCTAAGGTTAAGTACTTACTTAGACATACAGACAGCGCTGAGCTTAAGCAACTGGCTGATAAAGCTCTAGTTCAGCCATATGGCAATGATATATACACAATGATGCAAACCTTTATGGAAGAGAAAGGATTTGCAGGCTTTATTCGTGCAGGTAAACGATAGGATTAATAGTGAACATAGAATTTTTACTGCTTTTGCTACTGCTAGGTAGTGTCGTCGGCATTATGGCCGGATTATTAGGCATAGGCGGAGGCTTGATTGTTGTTCCTGCATTGATGTTTTTGTTGCCTATGGCTGGTATTGAACCGAGCATTGCCATGCAGATCGCGCTGGCAACGTCGCTTGCTTCCATCATCGTGACTTCCGGCTCTTCCGCTTATAACCACTTCAAACTGGGCAATGTTGATATGTTCGTGGTTAAGTGGTTGATGCCAGGAGTTGTTATTGGTGGTTTCTTGGGCGCTAATGTCGCGGAATGGATTCCTTCTCAGTATTTACCTAAAGTCTTCGGTGTCATTGTGCTGTGTTTGGCAGTTCAGATGCTGTTTTCAATCCGTGGTAAGAGTCAACGTCAGATGCCAGGAAGCGGTGCAACGATGTCGATTGGAACAGGTATTGGCATGATATCGAGTTTGGCTGGAATCGGCGGTGGTTCGCTATCGGTGCCTTTCCTTAATCGTCATGGCATTGAAATGCGTAAAGCGGTGGGATCGTCTTCTGTGTGCGGTTGTTTCATTGCTTTATCGGGCATGCTGGGTTTTATTTTTCATGGTTATAAAGCAGAGGCGCTACCGGCTTATAGTCTTGGCTACGTTTATTTACCGGCCTTAATTGGCATCACCTCGACATCTATGTTAACGACTCGCATAGGAGCTCGATTAGCGTCGACCATGCCGACAGCAACATTGAAAAAAATCTTTGCGCTATTTTTAATGTTTGTCGCTGGAACTATGTTACTGTGATGCACTCTCATCTAATACCCATCGTTAATTATTAGCACCTCAAAAGAGTATTAATCCAATGTCACAGGGATATCTTGAATTTCCTAATATCGATCCTGTCTTGATCGCTATTGGTCCATTATCTATTCGTTGGTACGGTTTGATGTACCTCGTTGGTTTTGCATTTGCCCTTTGGTTGGCAAACCGTCGCGCAGACAGCCCTGATAGCGGCTGGACTCGTGAGCAAGTTTCTGACCTTCTATTTGCCGGTTTCCTTGGGGTTGTCATCGGTGGTCGCGTCGGCTACGTACTGTTCTACAACTTTGAACTTTTCTTAGATGATCCTTTGTATTTGTTTAAAGTGTGGACGGGAGGAATGTCCTTCCACGGTGGGTTGCTTGGTGTCATTACCGCCATGTTCTGGTATGCCAAGAAAAATGGCCGCACTTTCTTTGGTGTCGCTGACTTTATCGCGCCTTTAGTGCCATTTGGTCTTGGAATGGGGCGTCTTGGTAACTTTATGAACAGTGAACTTTGGGGACGAGTTACAGATGTGCCATGGGCGTTTGTATTCCCTAATGGTGGCCCTTTACCGCGTCATCCCTCACAGCTGTACGAAATGTTCTTAGAGGGGATCGTTCTCTTCTTTATCTTGAACTGGTTTATTAAGAAACCGCGCCCATTAGGGGCTGTATCGGGGCTATTTCTAGCCGGATATGGTACATTCCGTTTCTTAGTGGAGTATGTACGAGAGCCAGATGCTCACTTGGGTCTATTCGGTGGATTTATCTCAATGGGACAAATTCTTTCGTTACCTATGGTGATTATCGGCGGCTTAATGGTCGCTTGGGCGTACAAACGCGGCCACTATAAAGATGAACTACCACAACAGACGAAGTAAGGAATTGGTGTGAAACAGTATTTAGACCTCTGTCAGCGAATCGTAGATCAGGGTGAATGGGTTGAAAATGAACGTACAGGCAAGCGCTGCTTAACGGTCATTAATGCAGATCTAACTTACGATGTCGCTAACAACCAGTTTCCTTTAGTCACCACACGAAAAAGCTTTTGGAAAGCAGCGGTAGCGGAGTTACTTGGCTATATTCGCGGTTATGACAACGCGGAAGATTTTCGCAAGCTTGGTACGAAAACATGGGATGCGAATGCAAACCTGAACGAGGCGTGGCTCAATAACCCTTACCGTAAAGGTGAGGATGATATGGGGAGAGTCTACGGCGTTCAAGGTCGAGCGTGGGCGAAGCCAGATGGTGGCCACATTGACCAGTTACGTAAAATCGTGGATGACTTAACTCGTGGTGTCGATGACCGCGGTGAAATCCTCAATTTCTATAACCCTGGTGAATTCCACATGGGGTGTTTACGCCCTTGCATGTACAGTCATCACTTCTCTCTGTTAGGGGATACGCTGTATCTAAATAGTACTCAACGTTCGTGTGATGTGCCTTTGGGCTTAAACTTTAATATGGTTCAAGTCTATGTGTTCTTGGCCATTATGGCGCAGATTACTGGTAAGAAAGCGGGTCAGGCGTACCACAAAATTGTTAACGCACACATCTATGAAGATCAGCTTGAACTGATGCGTGATGTACAGTTGAAACGTGAGCCATTAGACGCGGCGACTTTCCATATCAACCCAAACATTAAGTCACTAGAAGACTTGGAGACCTGGGTAACACTGGATGATTTTTGGGTTGAAGGTTATGCGCATCATGACCCAATTCAATACCCGTTCTCAGTTTAGCCAAATGTTATAATGTTCAAAGCCGCCTTATTGGGCGGCTTTTTTGCGTCTAAAAGAGTGTCATTTTTTCAGCGACGCGGAAGTTAATCTTATACGTCGTGGTGAGTTATTGACAACACGATGCACGAGCCAGCGCCTTGGTGTTGGGTGAGTGGTCTATTGGATAAACTACGGCTAAATACGTTTGGATGCAGAAAGAACAGACAGCTCTAGAGGTGATAAAGGCAGAATGAAAGTATATTCACGCCTAAGTATGACTAAACAAAAAGCCCGCAACCTAAGTTGCGGGCTTTTCAATAAGCGATGGTCTTTATTTTAAGCTGTCAGCGCTAGGATTGTGCCTGGCAGTGCAACGAACACTGCTAATAGGTAACCAGCAACAACCGCTTTGTTTTTCACAGCCATGTCAGAAATCATATCTGCGCCTTTCACAGGAAGTTCACGTAGGAATGGAATACCGTAGATGAACACTGTAGCCATGATGTTGAACACTAAGTGCACTAGGGCAATCTGTAGTGCGAACACTGCAAACTCACCTGATACGGCCGTCGCTGCAAGTAGTGCTGTAATACATGTACCGATGTTTGCACCAAGCGTAAACGGGTAAACGTCACGTACTTTAAGAACACCAGAGCCGACTAGAGGAACCATTAGACTTGTTGTCGTAGAAGAAGACTGAACAAGTACAGTTACAACAGAACCAGAGACGATACCGTGGATTGGGCCACGGCCAATTGCATTCTTCAAGATTTCACGTGCACGACCAACCATTAGGCTCTTCATCAATTTGCCCATCACTGTGATAGCAACGAAGATAGTTGCAATACCTAGTGCGATGAGCATGATGCCACCAACTTGGTCACCAAACGTTGCTAGTGGCTCTTTAACGGCACTGACAACTGGCTTAGTGATTGGCTTGATGAAGTTAAGACCTTTAATGCTCATGTCGCCTGTCGCCAAGAATGGGGACACCAACCAGTGAGAGATCTTATCCAAAATACCGAACATCATCTCAAGAGGTAGGAAGATCGCTACCGCTAGAAGGTTAAAGAAGTCATGAATGGTTGCACTTGCAAACGCACGTTTAAACTCTTCTTTGCAACGAACGTGACCAAGTGAGACGAGTGTGTTCGTTACGGTAGTACCGATGTTTGCCCCCATAACCATAGGGATGGCAGTTTCCACCGGTAGACCGCCAGCAACTAAGCCAACGATGATAGAAGTGACTGTGCTCGATGATTGAATAAGTGCGGTTGCAACCAAGCCAATCATTAGGCCTGCTACAGGGTGAGAAGCAAACTCGAAAAGAACTTTCGCTTGATCGCCTGTTGCCCATTTAAAACCGCTACCTACCATAGATACTGCTAGAAGTAGTAGGTACAACATGAATGCCAAGTTAGCCCAGCGTAACCAGCGAGCGGTACTCGAGATTGGTGCTGCTGTAGTAGTAGCTTGGTTCATAATTTTTCTCCGTGGACCGTTATGTCTTATTTTGGTCTGTTGTTGAAACTGAGGGCGATGTTAGAGAGGAAATATTTCAGTAATATTACAGTTATGTGTAATAAAACGTTTTTTGCGGGAGGTAAGAAAAAAGGGCTGTAATTGCTCGTGTACACTTTGTTTAAGTATTTGATTTTTATTGATTTATTTTGTTGTTTTTAATCCAGTTTCTGATCTCAATTTGATGAAAAAATCTTTGTTATCGAGCAATTTTTTTCCTTATATGACAGTTCAGTGTCATAAAGGCATTTCTTGGATTCGGTAAAAATATTGTGTAATCGATTTAATTTCGTTTTTACCGAAAAGTTGTTGTCATCAAGCGCATTTGCTATAACCGTATCATTCACTTGCTACTCGAGTTATCGATATGTCTCATCTTAATTACAATCACCTCTATTATTTCTGGATGGTGTGCAAGCAAGGATCAGTGACCAAAGCTGCCGATGCTCTTTTTCTTACACCACAAACTGTTACAGGGCAGATTAAAGCTTTAGAAGAGCGCATGGACGGCAAGCTCACAAAACGTAATGGTCGAAGCATTGAGCCGACAGAACTTGGTCAATTGGTATTTAAGTATGCGGATCGAATGTTTGGCTTAAGCTATGAGATGTTGGATATCGTCAACTACAGCCAACATTCAAATATTCTGTTTGACGTCGGAGTCGCAGATGCTCTTTCCAAGCGTTTAGTCAGTAAAATCTTGATGACGACGGTACCACCGGATAGCAGCATTCATCTACGCTGTTTTGAATCAACCCACGAAATGCTGCTAGAGCAACTCTCACAGCATAAGTTGGATATGATTCTATCGGATTGTCCGGTCGACTCTAGCCAGAGTCCAGGGTTATACAGCAAGAAACTTGGCGAGTGTAATATGAGTTTTTTCTGCTCGGGCAATGTAGACAACGTTAAGTTTCCTGCCGTTTTAGAGCAACGTAAGTTGTTAATTCCCGGCAGTCGAACGGCAATGGGACGCAAAGTTCTCCAATGGTTTGACCGACAAGGCCTTCAACCGAACGTTTTAGGTGAATTTGATGATGTCGCATTAATGAAAGCCTTTGCTCGATATCATCACGATGTCATCTTTTTAGCGCCTTCATTATATCTGTCTGAAGTTGAGAGTGATTTACCTCTTCAGCTAATAGGCCATATAGAAGAGCTGAAAGAAGAGTATTACGTTATTTTTGCTGAACGTATGATCCAGCACCCTGCCGTGAAGAACGTTTGTGATGCGGATTTTATATCACTGTTTAAGTAGCGATTTGATTTATAACTGTTAGATTACTTGTTACAGATCGATTACTATCGTCAATGTTAAATTTAGCGTGATAACCAAAGCACGCCATTGCTGCCTAAGCCGTTCTTTTTGGCAGCGAATTAGCCGATATCGGCAAAATATAGTTTGGCTTCAAGAGGTGTTAGCCGATGAACTTACAAGAGATGGAACAGAATTCCGCGAAGGCAGTCGTGTTGCTTAAAGCCATGGCGAATGAAAGACGTTTGCAGATACTATGCCTATTACACAACAACGAGTTATCCGTGGGGGAACTGTGTGCTAAGTTGGAGCTGAGCCAATCGGCTTTGTCTCAACATTTAGCTTGGTTACGACGAGATGGCTTAGTGAATACCCGTAAAGAAGCGCAAACGGTGTATTACACGTTAAGCAGTGAAGAGGTAAAACTGATGATTCAGTTGCTGCATAGCTTGTATTGCAGTGAACAAAAATAAAAAGAGGCGTTAGCCTCTTTTTTTATTCTTTTGCAGATATAAAAAAACCGGCAAATTGCCGGTTTTTTCTTCACTGGTAATCAGAGTTCTATTAAAGAGCTTTGATTGCAGCAGAGAAGCGAGACTTATGACGCGCTGCTTTATTCTTGTGAATAAGGCCTTTAGTCGCCATACGGTCTAGGATTGGTGTAACTGCAGCGAATGCAGCAGTTGCAGCTTCTTTGTCGCCTGCTTCGATAGCAGCAACAGTTTTCTTCATGTAAGTACGCATCATTGAGCGACGGCTAGCGTTGTGCTGACGACGTTTCTCAGCCTGGATAGCGCGCTTCTTAGCAGATTTACTATTTGCCAAGGGTCTAACTCCCAAAAACTTTAGTTCAGTGACAATTTAAGGGCGAGGACTATCCCTCATTTGCGCTTAAATGTCAAATAATTTGTGCAAAAACCAATCGAAGCCAAACAAGTTTTGGATTAGATAGGTCTTCACGGTTAAGATGGCGGGGATTCTATCAGTATTTTTTTTTCAATGCTAATACTAATCTACTCTCAGCGAGTTATTCCTGCATAAGTCAGGAACATTGTGATTAGTATCAGTGAGTTTCCGAGGTAACTGTGAGTAAACGACTCCTCAAGTCGGGCATGATCGTAAGTGCGATGACGTTGATTTCTCGCGTGCTGGGTTTAGTACGTGATGTGGTTGTAGCAAATTTAATGGGCGCAGGTGCCAGTGCGGATGTGTTCTTCTTTGCTAACAAAATTCCTAATTTTTTACGCCGACTCTTTGCTGAAGGCGCCTTTTCTCAAGCCTTTGTCCCTGTTTTGACCGAATACCACGCCAGCGGTGATATGGATAAGACTCGTCAGCTTATCGCTCGTGCCGCGGGTACCCTTGGGGTGATTGTTTCCATCGTCACCTTGATCGGCGTACTTTGCTCAGGGGTCGTTACCGCTCTGTTTGGTTTTGGCTGGTTTCTCGACTGGCTCAATGGAGGTCCTGCCGCGGAGAAGTTTGAGTTAGCCAGCTTTATGCTGAAAATTACGTTCCCTTATTTGTGGTTCATCACCTTCGTGGCTTTGTCGGGAGCGATCCTCAATACATTGGGTAAATTTGCGGTGTCTTCTTTTACACCAGTGTTTCTCAATGTGATGATCATTTTTTCGGCTTGGTTTATTGCCCCTCAACTGGCGCAACCTGAAATCGGATTAGCGATCGGGGTGCTGCTTGGTGGCTTGGTACAGTTCCTATTCCAGATTCCGTTTTTAATTAAAGCGGGTGTGATGGTGAAACCAAAATGGGGATGGCGAGATCCCGGTGTCGTGAAAATTCGCACTCTGATGATTCCTGCACTATTTGGCGTTTCAGTCAGTCAGATTAACTTACTGTTTGACACCTTTATTGCAAGCTTCTTGCAAACGGGGTCTATTAGCTGGCTTTATTATTCAGACCGTCTTTTGGAGTTCCCTCTAGGCTTGTTTGGTATTGCGATTGCGACCGTTATCTTACCTGCATTGTCACGTAAACATGTCGATGCGCAGAGTAGCGGGTTTGCCAACACCATGGACTGGGGGGTGAGAATGGTCACTCTATTAGGTATTCCGGCCATGCTTGGCTTGATGGTATTAGCGAAGCCAATGCTGATGGTGTTATTTATGCGAGGTGAATTCTCGCCGCAAGATGTTCAGTTTGCGTCGATGTCTTTAGTTGCTTATGCGTCAGGGCTATTAAACTTCATGCTAATCAAAGTGCTAGCTCCGGGCTATTACTCTCGCCAAGATACCAAAACACCCGTGAAATACGGCATCATTGCTATGGTGACTAACATGGTGTTTAACGCAATCTTTGCTTGGTTCTATGGCTATGTCGGTTTAGCCATTGCAACGGCGCTTTCTGCGCTGGTGAATATGTTGCTTCTATATAGAGGCTTGCACCTTGCTGGTGTCTACCGTCTAACTCGGACCACGCTTGTTTTTATCGCTAAGCTGGTTGTGGCTGGTGGTTTGATGGTTGCGGCTATTATCTGGCAGCTAGAAGATATGACGGTTTGGTTAACGTGGAGCTTTATGGAGCGTGTATTGTGGCTGGTTGCATTAATTGGCTTAGGGGCTGTCGTGTACTTAATTAGCTTAGTTACTCTTGGTGTACGTTTAAAAGACGTAAAAGCAGCGACAGAGTAAGGTTGATTAGTATATAATCCGTCGGTTTCACGTAATGCAATTTTTTAGATACAGGTTTCTAGCAGCTTCCAATGGAATTGATCCGAGGCATTCATAATATCCAACCACACCATACTGGGTGTGTATTGACGATCGGTAACTTTGATGGAGTACACCTTGGTCATCAAGCTGTATTGCGTCAAGTGTCTGAAAAGGCAAAGCAACTTGGTTTGCCTTCTACCGTAATGACCTTTGACCCTCAACCTTTGGAGTTGTTTGCTCGGGATAAAGCGCCCGCACGTTTGACTCGCCTGAGAGACAAGTTCGTTCAACTGAGTAAATTGAATATTGAACGACTGCTTTGCGTGAATTTTAACCATCAATTCGCCAACCAAAGTGCGGACGAGTTTATTAGTGACTTGTTGGTGAAGCGATTGGGTGTTAAGTTTCTGGTCGTAGGCGATGACTTCTGCTTTGGCAAAGGCCGAAGAGGCAATTTTGCTATGTTGCAAGAAGCGGGTAAAAAGCACGGTTTTGACGTGGTTAGCACGCAAAGCTTTTGTCTACAGCAATTGCGGGTCAGTAGTACGGCGATCAGAGAAGCATTAGCGCAAGATAAGCTTGAGCAAGCTGCGGAAATGCTAGGGCGTGACTATAGTATCAGTGGTCGAGTATCCCATGGCCGAAAATTAGGCAGAACCATAGGTTTTCCGACGGCCAATATCCCACTAAAACGTTGCGTCTCACCCGTATCAGGTGTGTATACCGTTCAAGCTCTAGGCTTGGGTGATGAGCCAATTGGTGGGGTTGCAAATATCGGTAATCGACCAACGGTCAATGGTGTACGCCAACAACTAGAAGTGCATTTATTTGACTTTAAAGCCAATTTATATGGCAAACAGCTAGAAATTGTACTTTTAGATAAAATTCGCGATGAACATAAATTTGAATCGTTCGACGCGCTTAAACAACAAATTGAATTGGATGCTGAGGCAGCAAGGGTGTGGCTGCGTCAGTATAAAGCCCAAGCGGTTTAGTTCGCTGCTTGGCATAATGTCTAACTGTCACCCAACACAACGGAATTAAGAATCGATGAGTGAGTATAAAGATACCCTGAACCTTCCTGAAACAGGGTTTCCGATGCGTGGCAATCTGGCGAATCGTGAGCCAGAGATGCTTAAGCGTTGGTACAAAGAAGACCTTTACGGCGAAATCCGTAAAGCGAAGAAAGGCAAAAAATCTTTCGTTCTACATGATGGCCCTCCATATGCGAATGGCGACATTCATATTGGTCACGCACTAAATAAGATTCTTAAAGACATTATTATTAAATCCAAAACACTTTCTGGTTTTGATGCACCGTACATTCCGGGTTGGGACTGTCACGGTCTACCAATTGAACTAATGGTAGAAAAGAAAAAAGGCAAACCAGGCCAAAAAATCTCTGCGGCTGAGTTCCGTGAAGAGTGTCGTAAGTACGCGGCAGGTCAGGTTGAAGGTCAAAAAGAGAGCTTCAAACGCCTAGGTATCATGGGTGAGTGGGACAAGCCTTACCGCACTATGGATTTTACTACTGAAGCAAACATTATCCGTGCACTAGGTAAGATCGCTGACAACGGCCACCTACTGAAAGGTTTCAAACCAGTTCATTGGTGTACTGACTGTGGCTCAGCTCTTGCTGAAGCGGAAGTAGAGTACAAAGATAAAGTGTCTCCTTCTATTGATGTTCGCTTCAAGGCAGCCGACGCAGCAGCACTTCTGTCTAAGTTTGACCTTAATGAAGGCCATGAAGGTGAAGGCGATATCTCTATCGTTATCTGGACTACAACACCATGGACACTGCCTGCAAACCGCGCAGTATGTCTTCGTGATGATCTAGAGTACGTACTTATCCAAGTAGAGGGCGAGTCGAAAGAGCGCATCATCGTAGCGTCTGAGCTCGCGAAAGACGTGATGGATCGCGCGGGTATCGAGCACTTCCATAACCTTGGTTTTGCAAAAGGTGCCGATCTAGAACTGTCTCAGTTCCAACACCCATTCTACGACTTTACTGTTCCAGCGATCCTTGGCGACCACGTTACCACTGATTCTGGTACAGGTGTGGTTCACACAGCACCAGGTCACGGTCAAGAAGACTTCGCGGTAGGTAACAAATACGGTCTTGAAGTTGCGAACCCAGTGGGCTCAAACGGTGTTTACCTACCTGATACAGAGCTATTTGCTGGTCAGCACGTATTCAAAGCCAACGATGCGGTTGTTGAAACGCTAAAAGAAAAAGGCGCGCTGCTACATCACCATGCTTACGAGCACAGCTACCCACATTGTTGGAGACACAAAACACCAATCATCTTCCGTGCAACACCACAGTGGTTTGTCTCTATGGACCAAGCTGGCCTACGTGCAAAAGCACTAGAGTCAATTAAAGGTGTTGAGTGGATGCCTGAGTGGGGTCAAAGCCGCATCGAAGGTATGATTGAAGGTCGTCCTGAGTGGTGTATCTCTCGTCAACGTACTTGGGGTGTGCCAATCGCTCTATTTGTTCACAAAGAGACAGCAGAGCTTCACCCGAATACGATTGAACTGGTTGAGCAAGTTGCAAAGCTAGTTGAAGAAAAAGGCATTCAAGCATGGTGGGATCTAGAGATCTCTGACCTGCTAGGTGAAGAAGCTGACAAGTACGAGAAAGTACTTGATACGTTAGACGTATGGTTCGATTCAGGTGTGACTCACTACTCAGTTGTTGACGCTCGTGAAGAGTACAACGGCGCCTCGGCAGACCTTTACCTAGAAGGTTCTGACCAACACCGTGGTTGGTTCCAATCTTCGCTTATTTCATCTATCGCGATGAAAGACGAAGCGCCATACAAGCAAGTGCTAACGCATGGCTTCGTTGTGGATGGCCAAGGCCGTAAGATGTCGAAATCTATTGGTAACGTTGTTGCACCAAAAGATGTGACTAACAAACTAGGTGCCGATATCCTGCGTCTATGGGTTGCTTCGACTGATTACACGGGTGAAGTTGCGGTTTCTGATGAAATCCTAAAACGTTCTGCGGACGCGTACCGTCGTATCCGCAACACAGCACGCTTCTTCCTTGCTAACTTAAGCGGCTTTAACCCAGCAACGGATCTTGTTCCTGCTGAAGAGATGGTTGCGCTAGACCGCTGGGCGGTAGGTCGTGCACTGGCTGCGCAAGAAGAGATCGTTAAAGCGTACGGTGAGTACAACACTCACGCAGTAACGCAACGCCTAATGCAGTTCTGTTCTATCGAAATGGGCTCATTCTACCTAGACGTGATTAAAGACCGTCAGTACACAGCGAAACTTGGCGGCCACGCTCAACGTAGCTGTCAGACAGCGCTTTACTACATCGTTGAAGCACTTGTTCGCTGGATGGCACCAATCATGTCATTCACAGCTGACGAGATCTGGAACGAGATGCCGGGCGAACGCGATAAGTTTGTCTTTACTGGTGAGTGGTATGAAGGTCTGTTCGGTCTAGCGGAAGGCGAAGAGCTTAACAACGAATTCTGGGCTGAAATCCAAGCGGTTCGTGGTGGTGTAAACAAACTGCTAGAAGACGCGCGTAAAGACAAGACAATTGGTGGATCTCTGCAGGCGGAAGTAACACTTTATGCTGAGGAAGCACTAGCGGCGAAACTTGGTAAGCTTGAAGACGAGCTACGCTTTGCGCTACTGACTTCAGCGGCGGTTGTTAAGCCTCTAAGCGACAAGTCAGACGCGGCTCAAGCCACTGATGTCGAAGGTCTATTTGTAGAAGTGAAAGCAACGGAAAACGAGAAATGTGACCGTTGTTGGCACCACACCCCTGACGTAGGCACAATCGAAGGCCATGAGAAGATCTGTGGTCGTTGTGTGTCGAACGTTGATGGTGAAGGTGAAGTGCGTAAATTCGCTTAATTGAGAGCGAGCGCCAACGGAACTTTATTCAAATAACATAGCCCCAGTATTTACTGGGGTTATTTTTACGAGCCATTTTTAGGGTAAAAGATGTCAAACATTCCATTAAAACAATCAGGTGTACGCTGGCTGTGGTTAGCGATCGTGATTTTCTTTGCTGATATCGGTATCAAGCTGTTTGTAATGGACAACATGGGTTACGGCTGGGCGAATCGTATTGAAGTTTTGCCTTTCTTTAACTTGCTTTATGTCCACAACTACGGCGCCGCATTTAGCTTTCTCAGTGATCAAGCTGGCTGGCAGCGATGGTTGTTTACCGGTATCGCATTTGTTGTCACAGCGCTTCTTACTTACTGGATGAGCAAGCTGCCAGCAAAAGAGAAATGGAACAACATCGCTTACGCTATGATCATTGGTGGTGCCGTTGGTAACGTATTCGACCGTGTTGTGCATGGTTTTGTCGTTGATTACTTGGATTTTTTCTGGGGTAATTACCACTGGCCAGCATTTAACTTAGCGGATACGACCATCTGTATTGGTGCAGCCATGATCATTCTCGATGGCTTTCGTCGTAAAGAAGATGCTGCGGCTTGATCTGCGAGAAAGATGAATAACCTTAAGCGCTGTCGGTTGATTCCGATGGCGCTTTTTAGTATACCCGTCATATTTGAAGTTGTAGCGATGTTCGCTGCGATGCTGAACGGTCTGAATCAATGTATCGTCGCATCGAAATTTCAACTATTTAGGGTAAACACCTACAAATAATAACGACCTCAAGGAAGCAGTAACGTGACAACAATTGCCCAAGATTCAGCAGTAACACTGCACTTCACAATAAAAATGAAAGATGGTTCGGTTGCGGATAGCACCCATAACATGGGGAAACCTGCCAAGCTGGTTATCGGTGATGGCAGCCTGAGTGAAAACTTTGAAAACTGTTTAATTGGACTAGAGCAAGGTGACAACAAGGCGATTGAGCTAGCGGCTCAAGACGCATTTGGTATGCCTAATCCTGATAACATCCATCATATGGATCGCGCTAAGTTTGTTGGCGATGCGGAAGTGGAAGTCGGGACGATTATGGCGTTCTCAGGTCGAGATGGAATGGAGATCCCCGGAATTATTACTGAAATTGCAGGCGACTCGGTCACGGTCGATTTCAACCACCCCCTTGCCGGCCAAGATGTGACTTTTGAAGTCGAGATTTTGTCAGTAGAATAGCGAACCGAAGCGAAAATATAATCATCATGAGCAATGAAATGAAAATTCTGTTAGCAAACCCACGTGGTTTTTGTGCCGGTGTTGATCGTGCGATCAGTATCGTTGAGCGTGCATTAGAAATGTATCAGCCTCCGATTTACGTGCGTCATGAAGTGGTGCATAACCGTTTTGTGGTAGAAGGCCTTAAGCAGCGCGGTGCTATTTTTGTCGAAGAACTGAATGAAGTTCCTGATGACAATATCGTCATTTTCTCTGCTCATGGTGTCTCTCAAGCAGTTCGTAAAGAGGCCAAAGAGCGCGATTTGACTGTCTTTGATGCAACCTGTCCTCTAGTGACGAAAGTTCATATGGAAGTCGCGCGTGCAAGCCGTAAGCATATGGAAGTGGTCTTGATCGGTCACGCAGGACACCCTGAAGTCGAAGGTACTATGGGCCAGTATGCGAGTGAGCAGGGTGGCATGTATCTGGTTGAGACGCCCGCTGATGTGGTTAAGCTACAAGATAAGGTGAAAGATCCGAGTCATCTGCATTACGTAAGCCAAACGACCTTATCAGTGGATGAGACCGCGGATATTATCGAAGAGCTGCGCCGCGTATTTCCTGATATTCAAGGTCCACGTAAAGACGATATTTGCTATGCAACTCAAAACCGTCAAGATGCGGTTCGAGACATGGCAACCGATGTGGATGTCGTGGTAGTGGTGGGTTCGAAAAACTCTTCTAACTCTACGCGTTTGAAAGAGCTTGCTGAGAAGCTAGGTACGCCTGGCTATCTAACTGATTGCCCAGAAGACATTAAACCTGAATGGTTTGACGGCAAAGTAAAAGTCGGTGTTACTGCCGGAGCATCGGCGCCGGAAGAGCTCGTTAACCAAATTCTTGATCGAGTCAAAGAGCTGGTTGGCACGCGTACGGTAGAAGAAATTCAAGGGCGTGAAGAGAACATGTTCTTTGAAGTCCCGAAAGAGCTGCAAATCAAACAGGTTGATTAAGTGCAGTACCAGACGAGAGAAAAGCCAGCACAGATTGCTGGCTTTTTTGTCGGCTCAGATATCGTAAATGAAAAAGGCTCCCGAGGGAGCCTTTTGATTATGCAAGCGAAGTGAAATTGACTTATGCAGTTTCTGTGGCTGTTTGTGGTTTTTCTTCATCTGCCAGTTCAGTTTCACCTTTCCCTTTCGAGGTCTTGATAACATAACCAGCGACCGCAAGGGCAAACAGGATTCCTGCTACGGTTGAGACTTGCATTGGTAGGCCAAAGCCAAGCGAGCTGTTATTTAGGATGAAGGTGACACAAACAGTGGTCATAAATACCGCAGGTACTGTTGTGATCCAGTGCATCTTGTTGTGACGCAGTAGGTAAGCGGATGCAGTCCATAACATCATCACCGCTGTTGATTGGTTAGCAAAACCGAAGTAGCGCCAAATAATGCCGAAATCTACTTGAGTTAAGATGCCACCAATGACAAACAGTGGTACTGCCATCATTAGACGATTGCGGAGTGCTTTTTGATCAACGTTGAAGTACTCAGCTAGGATGAGGCGGCTAGAGCGGAATGCCGTGTCACCTGACGTGATTGGTAGGATAACCACACCTAGGAAAGCGATAACACCGCCAAAGACACCGAGTAGACCAAATGATGCGCTGTATACCACGTTGCCTGGGCCACCGTTTTTCACTGCTTCAGATAGAGCGTCTAGGTTGCCGAAGAAAGAGAGAGCGATGGCACACCAGATAAGCGCGATAACACCTTCACCGATCATTGCACCGTAAAACACGAAGCGACCATTTTTCTCATTTTCCATACAGCGTGCCATCAATGGTGATTGAGTGGCATGGAAGCCAGAGATGGCACCACAAGCAATCGTGATAAATAGCGCTGGCCAAAGCGGCATATCATTTGGGTTTAAATTAGTGAACATATCGCTGACTTGGAAGTCGCCCATCACTGTATGTTCGCTCGAGAAGGCCACCGCCGTCATTAAACCTACAGACATGAAAATAAGCAGCGCACCGAACAATGGATAGAAGCGGCCGATGATTTTATCAACGGGAACAATTGTCGCAATGATGTAGTAAGCGAAGATAGCGATAACCATAGTAGTCATGCTCACGCTTAAGCTGGTTTGGTCATTGATTAAGTTGGTGATCATACCTGCTGGTGCAGAGACAAAAACTACACCCACAAGCAGCAGTAGGACGATGGCAAAGATATTCATAAAGTGTTTTGCGCCATTGCCTAAGTAGCGACCAGTAATGGTTGGTACCGAAGCACCACCGTTACGAACGGACAGCATGCCAGAGAAGTAATCATGAACAGCACCCGCAAAGATACAGCCGATCACGATCCAAAGCATTGCCGCCGGGCCGTATAATGCCCCCATTATCGGGCCAAATATTGGGCCAACGCCAGCAATGTTAAGTAACTGAACCAAGTAGACTTTCTTAGTCGACATTGGCACATAATCCACACCATCTTGCTTGGTATGAGCTGGCGTTTGACGTTTTTCATTAATTCCGAACACTTTCTCGACAAAAGCACCGTAAATAAAGTAACCGCCGATTAGGGCCGCCACACAGGTTAAAAACCACAACATAACACTCGTTCCTTAGTATTTAAGCTCACGGTGAATAGTACGCCTAGGCTTGGCAATACTCATTCGCTATTCTCGTGAGTGGTCGTTTGCGCTAATAAGTGGTTATTAACCTGATTAAGCGGTTTTTCACTCTGCTAAGTGGCATTTTGTTCTGTTTAGTGGTTTAGTTAATAAGACAAGATAAAAAGTGAAGAAAAACAATGAGAAAATTAATAATAGTGCTTTTGGCTAGCGGGTTAGTTGCGTGTGCGGCCTCAATGGAGGAACTCGCAAAGCAAGGTGATTGGTATCAAATAGGTTATCAAGATGGCGTTGCAGGACATACTCAACGGTCGGTGAAGAATCTTGCTAAGCTGGGGGCGGCAAAATACGGTCAGTATGAAGAAGGCTACCTGCAAGGGGTTGATGAATATTGCAATCCTAACTTTGCCTACCAAATCGGTCTGTCGGGGCAATATTACGAAGGTGTGTGCGAAGGTACACAGTATGGTCAGAAATTTCGTATGGAGTGGCAACGTGGTTGGAACGATTATAACCAGTAGTGATGTGTTCTCATAAATAAGAGATTTTTGTTATTGAATCCTACATCTTCACGAAGATTGGGTTGCTATCTTAGCGCCAAAGTTAATCGAGGAAGTGTAAGATGAAAAAAATGTTACTGGTTGCACTATGTGCAATGCCACTTATGGCAAACGCGGCTACCCCAATAAAAGACGCGGTTGAAGCGAGCCCTAAGTACCAAGCTGAAAAACAGCAAATCTCTAACAAGCTAAATAAAGCGAAACAAAAACTACAAGCCGCTAAGTTAGAGAAGCTGAAAGCAGAAGGTAAGCTGAAAGATAAAGCTGAAAAAGCGAAAGCTAAGTACCAAGACAAAGTTGACCAAGCGAAAGCAGACGGTAAAAAGCTAGCAAACAAAGTGGAAGATGCAAAGAAGCTGACTGATGCTGAATACTTAAAAGATCAGGCTAACCGTCGAATCAAAAAAGAGAAGCGTAAAGCGATTAAATCATGGTTAGTTGAAAGCTAATACGAAAAGGGAGAACATCTGTTCTCCCTTTTTAATAGCTACTGCTCTTGGTGCTTTTGCACCGCTTTGCGCAAGAAGCCATCTTGGTGGTGAAGTTGCTGTTTTGCTATCTCTAGCTCTAGACCTGTCAGTATCATTAAGATCGCCAGTTTCACGTCGTAGTCGGTTTGAGCCAACATGGCCAAAGCCTCAGATTGGTCACATTCGGTTGCTTGCATGACAATTCGAGCCGCGCGGGCAACCAGCTTTTTGTTGGTGGCTTTAACATCAACCATCAGGTTTTGATAACTCTTGCCGAGTCGGATCATACTCGCTGTCGTCAGCATGTTTAGCACCAGCTTTTGTGCCGTCCCCGATTTTAACCGTGTCGACCCCGTCAAGGCTTCCGGCCCCACGACCGGGCTAATCGCAATCTGAGCAATATCCGCGATGGTGGAATCAGGATTACAAGAAAGAGATACCGTGGTAGCACCAATTTCATTGGCGTATTCCAACGCGCCGATGACGTAAGGCGTTCTGCCACTGGCAGCAATTCCCACGACGACGTCATTTTCATTGAAATCAATCGATTTTAAGTCTTCAACTCCGAACTCCGGTGAGTCTTCAGCGCCTTCTTTCGCTTTAAGTATGGCTTCAGGGCCTCCCGCAATCAGGCCGATAACCATTTGATCGGACACGCCAAACGTTGGAGGACACTCTGAAGCATCAAGCACCCCCAAACGGCCACTGGTTCCAGCGCCCATATAGATAAGTCGGCCACCGACTTTAAAGGCTGCTGTGATCTTGTCGACCGCTTGAGCTATTTCAGGCAAGACTTTTTCAACCGCGAGTGGAACCTGTTGGTCTTGTTGATTGATTCGTTGCACAATTTCAAGAGAAGGCAATAGGTCTATATCCATCGTTTCAGGGTTGCGCCCTTCAGAAACTAGGTGTGAAAGTGCAGCGATAAGCGCGTCATTAGTCATCAGTTGTCCTTATTTATCAGCGAAGTACATCACACCAAGCGAGACCGATTTACTGGCTCCGGTGACTTCAGGCAGATTGCTTGGCAAATTGTGTATACGGCGATAGGCGAGCCAAGCAAAGGCCATCGCTTCCATATTATTGCTGTCCACCCCTTTATCGTCTGTCAGCATTACTTGCCAGTCAGTGAGGTGGTGAGCAAGGCGTGCCATTAATAGTGGGTTGTAGCCACCACCACCGCATACTAACAACTCTGGCTGAGGGCCTTGAGTGAATTTTTTGACCTCATTGCTGATAGTGACGGCAGTAAACTCACACAGTGTACGCTGAACATCTTCAGGGCTGGTGTTGAACCCCGTGAGGAGTGACTCTAGCCAAGGTAGATTAAACAGCTCTCGTCCGGTACTTTTGGGTGCCCCGAGTGCTAGGTATGGCTCATCAAGTAAGGTTGCCAGCAAGGCCGGGTCGATGTTTCCTTGGCGAGCAAATTGAGCGCCTTGGTCATAGGGCTTTCCACGGTGTTTATTGCACCAAGCATCCATCAACATGTTTCCGGGGCCAGTATCATATCCTATGACAGTTTGATCAGGCCTTAATACCGAAATATTGGCGATTCCACCAATGTTGAGTACCACAATGCTTGAGTCGATAGAGCGAAATATTGATTGGTGAAAAGCGGGAACCAGTGGGGCGCCTTGGCCGCCCAGAGCAATATCTTTGCGCCTAAAATCTGCGATCGTATCTATACCAGTGATTGCAGCAATAATATTGGCGTCACCCAGTTGAATCGTAAACGGTGTGTCACCGCTTGGTTGGTGAAAAACGGTCTGACCATGATTACCGATCGCTTTAATTTGTGTCGCTTGATGACCGCTAATGTCCAATAAAGCCTGCACTGCCTGAGCATAGAGTTCGCCAAGCAAATGATCGAGTTGGCCGATTTCGATCAGATTTGTTGACTGGCCTAAACAGACGTTTAGCAGGCGCTGTTTGAGGGAAGTGGGGATTGGGTGATCATGGCTGGCGAGCAAGCGAACCTGGTTATCCTCAATCTCAACTAAAACCGTATCGATACCATCGAGACTCGTGCCTGACATCAGGCCAATATACAGCTCTTTACTCATTACAATTATCCACTTGTTGTTTGGCCAATAGAGTCGCGCCATCAAGTGCATCTCCTTTGGCTTGAATCACTCTAGGCTGCCATTTCTCTGCCAAGTTGGCTTGATAGTATGCGCTCAAACTGCCGAGAAAAGCGATATCTAACTCATTATTTTCACAGCATTTTGTTATAAGAGTATCAATGTTTAAGCGGCCTTGATGCAAGATGGCTTGGCTGTCAGGGCATGACTGTTTAGAGAAACCAATAATCTCCGGAGCAAATTGGGCAAATTCTGTTGCTGATGCCTTGTTAAGCCAAGAGATGATCTGGCTGCGTGTTTTCCCCACTTCATTTTGAAGGTAGGTTGTTAAAGGGGAAAGCTTGTGGCCTTCGAGAGCATTAATAAGGGCTCGAATCGCTTGCTGTCCAAGCCACGCACCACCACCTTGATCGCCAATGGGAAAGCCCCACCCGCCATACGTGCGGCTTTCTCCATTAGGAAGTAATTGGCTGGCGACAGAGCCCGTCCCCAAGGCGATGACATTTATCGGTTTACCTAGATTAGCGCCGAGCAAAGAGATGTGTGCGTCGCTGGTTATCAAACAGTGTGGGTAACGTGTCAATGCGGTTTGCAGCTGTTGTTTGAGCTCGTAATTGCCCGCACCCGCAACACCGATAACAATCGAGACCTGTTTAGCGTGCAGTTGGTGTTGTTTGAGGCAATCAGCAATGGCCTTGGTTAGAAGTTCTATTGCTTGCTGACCATATTGAGTTAAGGATGACGGACCAAGCGTTAAGGTGAAAAACGGGTCCGCCGTTAGGGGTTCCAGAGACGTTAGACGTAGGGCGGTTTTACTTCCGCCCCCATCGATAGCAAGAAGGTGTGTAATCATATTAAGTCGCTTGTAATTGATCTTGCTCTTGAGGTGTGGCTTTTCCACATAGGCAAACGCAAAGGGAAACGAACGTACCAATGCAGAGCTGGTAAGGGAATGCAAGTTGCACACCAACCCACTCTGGGTGGAGTACCGCCATAATACTGTCCCATACATACGCTTGTAGCAGCAAGGTCGTCAAGAAGCCTGCGAGCAGAGCCATGGCTACAGATGCCTCACTACCGCGCTGGGTGAAGATCGCTGTGAAATAAACTCCGAGTAGACCTGTGTAGGCAAACACCATCACACTAAGAGCAAAAGACAGTAAAGGCATATCTGTGTATTGCTGCCAGTAGAAGCACAGTATTCCCATACTGCCTAATGCTATGGCCGCCACCGCCATGCCGAAACGACCCGCTTTAACATAGTGAAAGTCATCTTGTTTCCCGTGACGTTTTTCTTTCCAAGGGCGGTAGAGATCTTGGACGGCAACCGAAGACATGGAATTTAAACCAGAGTTTAGTGTCGAGAGTGCTGCCGCAACAACGCCAACCGTGACTAAGCCGCGTAAGCCAGCCGGCATTTCGTTGAGCACGTAGTACATAAAGATAGTGACGTTCTCGCCATTAAAGTTCTGCACTACTTCTTTACCTTCGATGCCCATAAGCTCAGGTCTTTGATAGAAGATGTACAGCAGTAGGCCTATGGTCATAAAAATCAGCACAACAGGGATAGAGAACACAATGGAATTGATCATAGCTTGTGAGCCTTGCTTTGCATTCTTACAAGTCAGTACTCGTTGAGTCATGTCTTGATCAAGGCCAAATGCGCCAATATTGAGAAGAACGAATCCAGTAATACAAGCCCAAAAGCTGAAAGTGCCAGCAGGAGAAAAATCGAGACTGAAGTCGAACAACGTCAGCTTAGACAGTTGTTCGTTGCCGGGGTTTTGTAGTGCGTGAACGATTTGGTTCAAATCGGCTGGGATCTGACCAAGTAAGTAAACAATAACCGCAATGGCGGCACCCACGTAGACAATCAACTGAATCAAATCACTCCAAATCACCGAACGAATTCCGCCCATATACGTGTAGGCAAGGCCAACCACGACTAAAATCACTACCGAAGTGATCACGCTAGAAGGTTCAATGTTGGTAAATAGGATCATCGATACCGCGATGGCGGCCATGTACAACCGAGAGCCGGACGCAAAAACGCGGCCGATTAAATACATCAAGCCTGCACGTTGTTTGGTTTTTTCTCCAAAACGCACCTTGAGCAGTTCATAAACGGTTGAAACTTTGTTTTGGTAAAACTTTGGGATCAAAACCCAAGCAACAAATAATGCGCCGAGTATTCCACCGATATTGGTTGCTAAGTAGGTTAGGTTGCCGCGGTAGCTAGATTCGGGGCCGCCAAGAAATGTCGCCGCCGATTGAGAGGTTGCCAGTACCGACACCGCGACTACCCACATTGGCATGCTGTTACCACCAAGAAAATAATCTTTTGTTGAAGTTATTTTGACACGACTGAAGTGCCAACCGGTGTAGGCTATCAGCGCAAAGTACAATGCGAAAACCGCCCAATCGAGTGAGGTAAATAATGAATTCATAGCAGCTCCATAGCATGAATTATGTAGGGGTTATGTTTGTTATTTTCCTCAGTATGTGAGTGAGAATAAGTGAATCAAAAATCTATTCCTTGGTGGAATAGTGAACAGTCAATTTCTATGACTAGGATCCCAACTCAAGGTCGAAGCTATTCCGAGGTGAATTGTTTTTTGGAATAGCTATTCCAGCGCAAAGAACAGCTGAGTACACTGAGAGCATTGAATAGGAGATGCGACAATGAAAGGGTTGGCGAGAATCAAGGCATTGCTGCCAAAGTTATCTCCTTCAGACACCATGATTGCTCGGTTTCTTTTGGATTATCCGGAGCAAGTTAAGGTGATGTCTTCTCCAGAGCTCGCTAAAGCGGTGGGGGTTGGTCAATCTACTATCGTGAAGTTCAGCCAAAAAGTGGGCTACAGTGGTTTTTCTGAGTTGAAGCTCAAGCTATATGAAAGTGAGCTAACCTATCGGCCGACCTCGCGTAAAGCCATACATGGCAGTATCTCTCGTAGTGATGATACTTCGCTGGTGATGGCAAAACTATTAGCCAGCAAGCAGCAATCACTGGAAAGAAGTATTGCCTTAAATGACAGCGGCAATCTCGAGCACGCAACCCGTTTGCTTCATTTAGCCAATAAGATTCAACTCGCAGGAGTTGGAGCGTCTTCGCTGGTGGCTAAAGACCTGAGCTACAAACTAATGAAAATTGGTCATGCGGTGCATTGTGAACATGACGCGCACATCCAAATTGCTAACGCTTCAGCATTGAATGAGAACGATGTGTTGATCGCTTTATCTTATTCTGGTCGCAGTCGTGAAATATTGCGCGTTGCCCAAATTGCCAAAGGGCGTAAGGCGAAAATTATTACTATCAGTCAATTGGCGCCAACGCCACTTGATAAGTATGCCGATATCAAACTGATGACGGCGGCGGATGAGGAGCATATTCGCAGCTCTTCGATTACCGCGCGGGATAGCCAGTTGCTGATCACTGATCTGCTGTTCATCGCCTTGACTCAGCAAGAAGAGGGCGCGGATCAACTAATAGAACAAAGTAAATCCGCAGTCGCGGCTTTAAAACAGTAAGGAATCATTATGGGACCGTTATGGTTAGACGTCGAAGGTTGTGAACTGACGGCGGAAGACAGAGAAATATTAGAGCACCCAACCGTAGGTGGGGTGATTTTATTCGCCCGAAACTATCACGACAGCGAGCAGCTACTCGCGCTTAATAAGTCGATTCGTCACGCAGCTAACCGTCCTATTCTGATTGGTGTCGATCAAGAAGGCGGTCGGGTTCAGCGATTCAGAGAAGGGTTTTCATTGATCCCGGCGGCACAACGGTACGCAGAGTTTGCCAATGGTGAACAGTTGGCTGAGCAAGGTGGTTGGTTAATGGCAGCTGAGCTTATCGCGCATGATATTGACCTGAGCTTTGCACCAGTGCTTGATAAAGGGCATGAGTGTAAAGCGATAGGCAATCGTGCTTTTGGTCAAGATGTCGAGACAATTCTTCGCCATAGTCTTGCTTACATGAAAGGAATGAAAGCGGTTGGTATGGCAACGACGGGTAAGCACTTCCCTGGTCACGGTGGCGTGATTGCCGACTCGCATTTAGAGACGCCGTTTGATGGTCGTGACAATATTTTTGAGCAAGATATGGCTATTTTTAAGGCACAGATGGACGCTGGAATGTTGGATGCCATGATGCCTGCACATGTCGTGTATCCTCGATACGATGATCAACCAGCCAGCGGTTCAGCGTATTGGCTAAAACAAGTATTACGTGAGCAATTGGGTTTCAAAGGGATTGTCTTCTCTGATGATTTAACAATGGAAGGCGCATCGATCATGGGTGGCCCGGCCGAGCGAGCGCATCAAGCGTTAGTTGCGGGTTGTGACATGGTGTTGGTATGCAATAAGCGAGATGCGCAAGTTGAAGTGTTGGACAATTTACCCATTATGGAAACGCCACAAGCGGATCGTTTGTTGAAATCTCAAACTTTTAGTTTACAAGAACTGCAAAGAAGTGAGCAGTGGCAGCAAGCCTCACAAGCAATGAAACGTATACTCGACAACTAATCTAACAAGAGCCACATCATGTGGCTCTTATTAATGGAAGCCTAACCTTTCTTTCAGGGTTTTAAGGTAGCGTCGACTGACTGGAATAGGGTGATCACTGGTGGTCACAATTTCCGCTAACCCATTTTCCAGTAGTTTGATCTCTTTGATGGCCTTAACATTAATAAGAAACTGACGATGGCAGCGAACTAAAGGCGTTTTCTCTTCCAGCACTTTTAAGGTTAGTTGCGAAGTGGCTTTTTGTTCGTGGGTTTGTACGTGTACTCCGCTTATATCGGTATAGGCGAATTCAACATCAGCGGTGGGAATAATCACGATTCGGTTAAGACCAATACAAGGGATTTGGTCTAGGCATTGTGGTGCGATTGCTGCTATCTGTTGATCGCCGTTTGGTTGAGTCTTAAGTAAACGCTGAACGGTTTTTTCTAACCTTTGGGTATCGACTGGCTTTAACAAGTAGTCAAAAGCGTTGTCTTCAAAGGCTTGAATGGCAAATTCATCGTAGGCGGTAACAAACACCACTTTTGGCATTGTATCTGGGTCCAGCATCCCTAGCAGTTCAATACCGGTCACTTGTGGCATCTGAATATCCAGAAACACCACGTCGGGTTTTAGCTGGTTAATCTTTTTCAGGCCTTCAATCGCGTTACTGGCCTCGCCAATAACGCTTATTTCACCAGTTTCGGCTAAGAGTTCCATAAGCTCTTCTCGAGCAAAAAGTTCGTCATCAATGACGAGCGCAGACAGCATGGTGTTACCTTAATATGTGTGTTCGTCAGGAATGATAAAGGTCATTCGCGTGTATTGATTATTTACCGCTTCAATATTGAGAGCGGCAATGCGGCCGAATTTGTTGGTCAGGCGTTTATCAACAATCTGCATTCCCAGCCCCGTGTGCTCTTGTGGTGGCGCAGTATAGCTCCCTGCATTGTCTTCCACTATCACCTTTTCACCTTGTGCCACTCTTTCACTGTAGATACGAACTTGACCTCCTTGCAATAAATTGGAGATCCCATGCTTTATCGCGTTCTCGACTAAAGGCTGGAGTGTGAAGCTAGGCAGTTTTCGATTGAGTAACGTATCGTCAATACAAATATCGACCTCTAAGCGGTCAGTGAAACGCGCTTTTTCAATGGTTAAATACGCATTCACATGCTCTAATTCTTCTTTTAGTGTAACCGTTTCAATATCTTGTTTTAGGTTACTGCGGAAAAATCGCGATAAGTGTTGAATCAACTCACGTGCTTTGGTCGGGTCACGACGTACCACTGCACTGATGGTATTCAGAGCATTAAACAGAAAATGCGGGTTAACCTGAGCGTGCAACAGCTTTATCTCTGCTTGGGAAAGTAACGTTTGTTTCTGTTGATAATCACCAAACAGTATTTGGCTAGAGAGTAACTGGGCAATGCCTTCAGCCATCGACATATTGATGGTGGAAAACAGCTTTCTTTTGGGCTCATACAGTTTAATCGTCCCAATGACGGAATCCCCAGCCCGCAACGGAATAATCAGTGCAGAGCCAAGCTTACACTCCGCGGATATCGAGCACTGATAAGGTTTTTCTGCACCATCGAGATAAATGATGTCATCTTGTTGGATAGCGTCGAGAGTACTTTGTGAGGAAATAGGGGTGTTGGGTTTATGGTGGTCATCGCCAATACCAACAAAGGCGAGTATCTTTTCATCATCGGTAATAGACACCGCACCCACATTGGTCTCCTCATAAACGATACGAGCAATTTTCTCTGCATTTTGCACGTTAAAACCAGAGGCTAAGATGCCTACGGAACGTTCGGCAATATTGAGCGCTCTACGCGAAAATGTTGCCGAGTACTCTTCGAAGATAGTTTTGCGATCCTGCAGTATGCTCATAAACAGCGCAGCACCCACGGAATTGGCAATGATCATTGGAGCTGCGATTGCTGAGACCAGCGCATAAGCTTGATCAAAAGGTTTGGCTACGATCAGAATGATCAGCATTTGTACAATTTCAGCGATCAAAGTAATGGCAAATACGACACTTGGATTAAACAGTTGGTCAGATTTATTCTTACGTACAAAGTAGATGTGGAATAGGCCACCAATCAATCCTTCCGCGGTTGTCGATATCGCGCAGGCTAGGTCGGTAAACCCGCCCAAAGAGTAGCGATGTAAGCCACCTGTTAAACCAACAAAAAAGCCCACGACAGGTCCGCCAAACAAGCCCCCCATGACAGCTCCGATAGCACGAGTATTGGCGATTGCATCATTAATCTGCAATCCAAAGTAGGTCCCCATGATGCAAAATAGAGAAAACAGCACGTAGACACTCAATTTATGGCTAAGGCGATTAGAGACATTGAGCAATGGCAAAAAGATGGGGGTTTTACTGAGCATATAAGCAAGAACCAGATAAACGCACATCTGTTGCAGTAGAGAGAGGATGAGATCCATATAAACTTTGCCTAGTGATTTTGCTTTATTCTAGTGAAGTTTTCTGTCGGAAAGTATGGTTAAGCTTGCAGATCTGTCGAAAACACAGTAATTAATTGGAGTGTAAATATAAGTTTACACTGGTGTTTTTTGTAGTTTACGGTTGAAAAATTAATTTAGCCTGTTAATGTGTGCTTATTCACCACTCAATGCTATTGAATTATTGGGTGTAAAACAAAATTTACAGGTTGATGGTTATGCAGAAAAGTGAACTAAGTAATATTAATATCAGTGATGAACAAGTTCTGATTACCCCAGAAGAACTTAAAGCGAAGTTGCCACTGAGTGATAATGCCCGTCGCTTTATTCAACAGTCACGTCAAACCATTGCCGATATTATTCATAAAAAAGATCACCGTTTACTGGTTGTGTGTGGCCCTTGCTCTATTCACGACCTTGATGCTGCGAAAGAGTATGCGAAGCGATTAAAACAGCTGTCAGAGCAATTGAGTGATCAACTGTACATTGTTATGCGTGTTTACTTTGAGAAGCCGCGTACCACTGTGGGTTGGAAAGGTCTCATTAACGACCCTCATCTCGACGGGACTTTCGACATTGAGCACGGCCTTCATGTTGGTCGCGAGTTATTAGTTGAACTGGCAGAGATGGAGATCCCACTGGCAACAGAAGCTCTTGATCCAATCAGCCCCCAATACCTTGCTGATACATTTAGTTGGGCAGCCATTGGTGCTCGTACTACTGAATCGCAAACCCACCGAGAAATGGCAAGTGGCCTTTCAATGCCAATTGGTTTCAAAAACGGCACTGACGGCAGCTTAGCGACAGCAATCAATGCGATGCAAGCCGCTTCATCTAGCCACCGCTTTATGGGGATTAACCGTGAAGGTCAAGTTGCCCTTCTAACAACACAAGGCAATCCTAATGGCCACGTGATCTTGCGTGGTGGTAAACAGACAAACTACGATTCTGTTTCTGTTACTGAATGTGAGCAAGACATGGCGAAACACGGCCTAGATGCTTCGTTGATGGTTGATTGTAGCCACGCCAACTCACGCAAAGACTTCCGTCGTCAACCTTTAGTGGCAGAAGATGTCATTCATCAAATTCGCGAAGGTAACAAATCGATTATCGGTTTGATGATTGAAAGCCATATCAACGAAGGCAATCAGCCGTCAGATATACCGCTCAATGAAATGCAATACGGCGTTTCTATTACCGATGCCTGTATCAATTGGGATACAACTGAGGCACTATTACGTCATGCGCACGAGGAGCTAGTTCCTTTCCTAGAAAATCGCTTGAAAGGGTAGATAGGATCGCCTGATCCTAAAGAGCACAAGGAATATCAATGGCCGTTGAATTGAATGAATTGCGTGACCAAATAGACGCAGTCGATAAACAAATTCTGGATTTATTAGCACAAAGACTTTCTTTAGTTGAGAAAGTCGGTGAAGTGAAAAGCGAGCATGGGTTGCCGATCTATGCGCCTGATCGCGAAGCGGCAATGCTGGCTTCTCGCCGTGAAGAGGCTGAGAAAAAAGGTGTTCCGCCTCAGCTCATCGAGGATATTTTGCGCCGTACTATGCGCGAATCGTATGCCAGTGAAAAAGACTCGGGCTTTAAATGCCTAAATCCTGATTTACGCTCTGTGGTAATTGTCGGTGGTAAAGGTCAACTCGGTGGCTTGTTCGGACGTATGTTTACCTTATCTGGCTACGATGTGAAAGTGCTGGGCAGTCAGGATTGGCACAAGGCGGACGAAATACTGGATAACGCTGGAATGGTGGTTGTCACGGTGCCGATTCACCTCACTGAAGGCGTGATTGAGCGGCTGTCTTCGTTACCAGAAGATTGCATCTTGTGTGATTTAACCTCGATTAAGTCTAAACCGCTGCAAGCCATGTTAAACGTGCACCAAGGCCCTGTCGTAGGTTTGCACCCTATGTTTGGCCCCGACGTACCAAGTCTAGCCAAGCAAGTTATCGTGTACTGTGACGGACGTGGTGAGGAAAGTTACCAATGGCTATTGAAGCAGTTCTCTATCTGGGGAGCAAGCTTGTGCCAGATAGATGCGAAAGAGCACGATCATGGTATGACGTTAATCCAAGCACTGCGCCACTTTACGTCATTTGCGTATGGTCTACATCTAAGCCGAGAAAATCCAAGCATAGATAAGCTGTTGCAGCTGAGTTCTCCGATATACCGATTGGAGTTAGCCATGGTTGGCCGTTTGTTTGGTCAAGATCCAAATTTGTACGGTGATATCATTCTTTCATCGGATGAAAACATCGAGATGATCAAGCGCTTCCACCGTTGTTTCGGTGAGGCTCTAAACATTCTGGATGGTAAAGACAAGCAAACCTTTGTTGAAAGCTTTAATAAAGTGAGCGACTGGTTTGGTGATTATTCACAGCAATTTATGCACGAAAGCCAGAACTTACTCAAACAGGCGAATGATTCTATCCATCGTGGCTAAACATGAGCAATGAAAAAAGAGCGACCATTAGGTCGCTCTTTTGTTATTGATGCAGTATCTATTGAACAGTAAGAATATCGGTTGATGGTTCTTGGTCATTTTTAACCGTGTCGACAGAGCTGTCTTGATATGGTTTGTTCGTTAAGTTCACTTGTAAGCGAACCGTGTTATCAATCAGCTTAACCAATGGTGCCCACTTCACTTTCTTCTCTTTTTCAAACAGGTAGTTAAAATTCTCTGGGCTCCAGTCCATAGTGTATTGAGGGTTGAGAGGACGGCCCAAGAAACGCACTTCGTAATGTAAGTGAGGGCCCGTCGAGTTACCTGAATTACCGCAGGTTGCAATCAAATCACCTTTACTGACAAACTGACCACTGCGAACTTTAAAGCGTGATAGGTGAGCGTAAGAGCTCATAAAACCGAAAGAGTGTCGGACTGTCAGGTAATTTCCGTAGCCTTTGGAGCTAGGTCGTACCGTTTCTACCACCCCATCTGCGGGAGCATAGATCTCTTCGCCACGCTTACAGGTAAGGTCGATACCCGAATGAGTGTGGCGCTTACCAGTAATCGGATTGGTTCGACGACCAAAAGAGGAAGAGATACGTTGGTATTGCATTGGACTGTCGTTTGGAATCATGCGGAACATGGTTGCGCGCACGGCAGAATCGACAGCTGCCGCATCAAGGCGATCTTCTAGGTTGTAATCACCTAAGCTCTCTTCATTCGCTAAGCCCAATACCGATTCCACATCGAAGACACGTTTACCCAGTAGGGTGATTTCATTCTTCTTATCTTCCAGCTCTTGAGTTACGGCATGAGTTTCATTGATCTGCTCTGCGTATAACTGCTCCAACTCAGCATTTTGCTGTTCTGCTTCACTCAACTGAGCTAATAGCTGGTTGTATTGCGCCTGTTTGGTTAGATCTTGTTGCCAGTTATGATAGAAATAAGCTCCAGCCGCTAAGGTGCCTAAAGGAATGGCACTCAGCAAGCAAATAAGCGCTTTTCTTGATACATGGAAGTGTTGCATCCCAGCAGACGCTGGAATGGAAATGGTTATTTTGTTAGACATACTGCTTTCGTCAGGTGTATTCACCTAGGTCAGATAAGTGCTCGATATCTCGATGCAGCAACTCATCATCACCTACATTCAATTCTACTAATCGCTTCAGATGTCCGATACTCTCAATATCAATATGATCAATGCTTAGACGAATCATATTGTTATTAAGTCCAACAATATTCCCTGTAAGTTGGATCGTGACATCACTTCCTGGAAGCGTAAACTCAACATCAACTTGTTCATTCACATCCAATAGGGCAGATTGTTGGCAATCAATCAATAAGCCATGCAAGGACAAGTCACTGATTGAGGCATCAACGGCACTCATACCTTGACTCAATACTGCTTGGGCGCGATAAACAATACGCGAAAAACGACGGCGTTCTATCATAGTCTTCTCTCTTAATTCGAACTCTCAGAGTACCAAAATTAATAGCCGAGCTATGCGGAGTCGTTCGCATTATTTAGCTTCTCAAAGTAGGCCGATTACCCGTATTGTGAGCTATATAATAAAGGCCGCTAATTTAAGCGGCCTTTGAGCAAATTTCAAGCGCTTGTGTTTACACTTAGCTAATTACTTAGCAATACGCTTGTATTTGATGCGATGCGGCTCTGCTGCTTCAGGACCTAAGGTCTTCTTCAGCCACTCCATGTACTCAGTATAGTTACCTTCGTAGAAGTTCACTTGGCCTTCGTCACGGTAGTCAATGATATGAGTCGCGATACGGTCTAGGAACCAACGGTCGTGTGAGATAACCATCGCACAACCAGGGAACTCTAGTAGGGCTTCTTCTAGTGCACGCAGTGTTTCAACATCAAGGTCGTTGGTTGGTTCATCGAGCAGCAGCACGTTACCGCCAGCTTTTAGCAGCTTAGCAAGGTGTACGCGGTTACGTTCACCACCTGATAGCTCGCCAATCACTTTTTGTTGGTCACTGCCTTTGAAGTTAAAGCGTGAACAGTAGGCACGAGCAGGAATTTCGAAGTTGTTGATCTTGATGATATCAGCACCTTCAGAAATCTCTTGGTATACCGTTTTCGTGTCATCCATAGAATCACGGAACTGATCCACAGAGGCAAGCTTAACCGTCTCACCCATTTCCACTGTACCGGAATCAGGCTGTTCAGTACCGCTTAGCATCTTGAATAGGGTGGATTTACCTGCACCGTTGGCACCGATAATGCCGACAATCGCACCTTTAGGAATGCTGAATGAAAGGTCATCGATTAGCACGCGGCCGTCGAAAGACTTGCTGAGGTTATTTACTTCAATAACCTTGTCGCCTAGACGCTCACCAGGTGGGATGAACAGTTCGTTCGTTTCGTTACGCTTCTGACGATCACCGCTTTGCAGTTCTTCGAAACGAGCCATACGCGCTTTAGACTTAGACTGACGACCTTTAGGGTTTTGACGAACCCACTCAAGTTCTTTCTCAATCGTCTTCTGACGAGCTTTTTCTTGAGAGGCTTCTTGTTGCAGACGCGCGTCTTTTTGCTCGAGCCAAGAAGTGTAGTTGCCTTGCCATGGGATACCTTCACCACGGTCAAGTTCAAGAATCCAGCCTGCCGCGTTATCTAGGAAATAACGGTCGTGGGTGATCGCCACAACAGTACCGGTGTAATCCACAAGGAAACGTTCTAGCCACGCAACAGATTCAGCATCCAAGTGGTTGGTTGGTTCGTCGAGTAGTAGCATATCTGGTTTAGAAAGAAGCAGGCGACAGATTGCTACACGGCGGCGTTCACCACCAGATAGGTGTTCAATTTTCTGGTCCCATTCTGGTAGGCGCAATGCATCCGCAGCGCGCTCTAGAGCATTTTCTAGGTTGTGACCTTCTTTAGCTTGGATTAGCGCTTCAAGCTCACCTTGCTCTTTTGCTAACGCATCAAAGTCTGCGTCAGGTTCAGCGTAGGCTGCATATACTTCATCAAGACGCTTCATTGCACCTGCAACGTCAGAAACGGCTTCTTCGACAATCTCGCGAACCGTTTTGGATTCGTCTAGCACTGGCTCCTGAGGGAGGTAACCAACGTTTAACCCCGGTTGTGGGCGCGCTTCGCCATCAATATCGGTATCGATACCCGCCATGATACGCAGTAGGGTTGATTTACCTGCACCGTTTAGACCCAAAACACCGATTTTAGCGCCAGGGAAGAAGCTTAGAGAGATGTCTTTCAGAATTTGACGCTTAGGTGGCACAATCTTGCTCACCCGCGACATGGTATATACGTATTCAGCCATTGCCGATCGTTCCTAAAATTTCAATTCACGTAAATGGCTATTTTATACCAAGACGAGGCGCTTTGTTACTCCCTATAACGTCTTCCAATTAAAATGGTCCTCTCTATTGATGCTTTACTGACCAAGCTTGTGTGCAAAGCAAGCGGAGCGTCACAGTTGTGTGAATTTATTATTATTTACATCTAGGAGCTTTACAGGACTGCGTAGAATAAGCCTTAATTAGGAACTTAATTGACTATTCTCAACGGGAAGAGAATCTATGATGCTGACGTTTTCCAAGCCGCTGCATCGCATTCCTTCATCTTTGCTCGCTCTAGCATCGATGGTTTGCAGCGCAAGTTATGCCTCTTCAGCAATGGCACTCGACTTAACACAACAAAGGGCTATCTACGACCAAGCTCAGAGCTTATTAGACAAAAAGGATGTCGCTGGTTTCCAAGCCATCCGCAATCAGATCGCTAACTACTCACTAACGCCGTACGTCGACTATCGTGCCTTTCTTATCGATATTGGTCAGAGAACGCCTGCGCAAGTAGAAGCGTTCATCGCAGAACATAAAACCTTTCCATTTTCTGGACGTATTCGTGCACCGTACATAAACAGTTTGGCTAAACAGAAAGACTGGCAAACCTTACTTGAATTTCAGCAGGTTGAGCCGCGCGGGGAAACGTATCAATGTCACTACTACAACGCTTTGTACCAACAAGGTGATAGCAAACGTGCTTTTGTTGGTGCCGAAAAATTGTGGCATTCAGGTAAGTCGATCTCATCAGCATGTGACCCGTTATTCAGCGCTTGGGATAAGGCGGGATTAAGAACGGATGAGCAGATATTGCAACGAATGCAGCTGGCATTTGAAGCGAGAAACGGTTCATTAATGAACTACTTAATCAAGCAAGTGGATTCTGACAAAGCGAAACAACAAGCGAATGAAATGAAAGCTTTGTTCAGCAAGCCTGAAACAGTTGCTCAATTTGCGCGATCTCATCCAGCCACCGATTTTTACCGTCAACAGGCTGAGCAAGGTTTGAGAAAGCTGGCCAGAATAGATGTAAAGCAAGCTCAGAAACGCTACGCTGAAGTGGTGAAAGCGCAGCAATTTTCCACGGAGAAAGCGCAGCAGTTGGCGGATTATTTAGCGTTTCGTTTAATCAATACTGACTCAGACGCATTGGCCAAATGGCGAGATAGTAAAATTGCAACATCAAGCAGTGATGTTCTGATTGAGCGTCGTGTTCGCTTGGCGATTCAACATGCCGATTGGCCCGCAATTCAGCGCTGGATTGGCCTTTTATCCGAAGACAAGCAAACCAGCTTACGTTGGCAGTATTGGCTGGGGCGCAGTGAAATTGCGTTAGGTGACAAAGCTAAGGGCCAACAGAGAATGGAGACATTGGTTGGTCAACGGAACTTCTACAGCGTAGCGGCAGCAAAAGAAGTGCGTCGCTCGATCAACTATCCGGTGTCCAGTTTACAGCTCGATAAGACGGTGATTGCGGCATTTAACCCGTCATTGAATCGTATTGCTGAGCTAGTTGAGCGAGATAAAATTGCAGCGGCTAAAAGTGAATGGCGTTGGCTTCTACGGCGTGCAGATGCCAAGCAAAAAGAGATGCTGGCAGCTTACGCGTCTTACAAGCGTTGGCATAATCTAACGGTAACGGCGAGCATTGAAGCGAAGATGTGGGATAACATGCGACTGCGCTTCCCGGTTGCTCATCGCTGGTGGTTTGATTTCTATGGTGAGAAGCACAGTATTAACCCGATCACTTTGATGTCTTTGGCTCGACAGGAAAGTGCCTTAGATGTGGAAGCGCGTTCGCCAGTCGGAGCTCGCGGTATTATGCAGATCATGCCGACAACCGCGAAATACACGGCTCGCAAATATCAGCTCAGCTACCAAGGCTCCAACGACTTGTATCAAGTTGGCAAGAACATAGAAATTGGCAGCCATTACTTGAAAGGATTATTGGAGCAATACGATAACAATCGAATTTTCGCATTTGCTGCGTATAATGCTGGACCACATAGAGTGAAAACTTGGCGCGGACGTACCCAAGGTAAATTAGATGCCTATGCGTTTATAGAAGCGATTCCGTTCAAAGAAACGCGAGGGTATGTACAAAACATTTTGATGTTCGAAACCTATTATCGAGACCTTCTTGGTGTAGATGGTGCTTTCCTCAATCAAAATGAGATCGCGACTAAGTACTAGAAGGCAGTGAAATTAAATGGCAGCACAACCTGAGTATACCGACTGGCAACAGATCTTAGATTTGATTAAAGACAGCAGTGAAAGTGGTCAACATGAAATGTTGCTGACTATGCTGCTGACCTCTGACGAAAGGGATGCCTTGATTGCTCGAGTGAATATTTTCAGAGAGTTGTTACAAGGCGATTTATCACAACGCCAAATTAGTCAGATGTTGGGGGTGGGTATTGCGACCATCACTCGCGGCTCGAATGAGCTTAAGTCGAAAAGTGAACAGGAAAAACAGCTCTTGGCGATGCTGCTGAAAAATTAAATTAATTATCTGCGCGTGAATGACTGCAAATAAACAAAAAGGTGCCTCCTGAGGCACCTTTTTTTAATGCTTATGCTTTACGCCAGATTGTCTGGGAAGTGTTCAGGGTTGGTGAAAGGGATGAGTGCCAAAATCAGCGCTTGGTGGTACACACTGCTTCGAGTGAGTAAATTATTGGTTAGTAGGCCAATTGCTCCACCTTTTTGTTTGATGTTGTCAGTGGCAAATACTTCGTCCATCACATCGCCCAGTTCATTAGCTTGCGTCAGCTTTTCTTGCACAACAGGGGGCAGCATAAGACTGGCCGAGCGAGATTGCCCGCGTTGGCGTTCTGACTCAATCACCATCCAAGCAAAGGTGACTCCATTTTCAATGCCAGCTTCCAAGCCGACATAAAAATCAGCGCTTGGCGTGCTGGATTTTGCATTCGCTACACGATTGAGTGCACCTTGGTAGGTTTCGTCGTTGCTCATGGGTTGATCGGCCACACCACTCGCAACACTCGTACCAATAAACTCGAACTCTTGCTCGGCGAATGCGGCTCTAAACGCACTCTCAACAGCGTTAATCTTGGCGGGGTTAAGCGAAGCTACAATAACTTTCTTCACTGACATCAAGGTCTCCTTGGGCATTTTTAGCGTTGAGCTGTAATTGCTCGACAGAAAGAGGCGGCGAGAGGTAATACCCTTGCATGTAATCACATTGATTGTTTGCAAGCCATTGATGCATCTCTTTGGACTCAATCCCCTCAGCGGTCACTAGCATAGACTGAGAGTGGCAAAGGTCAACCAAAGGTTTTACGACGGTTTGATTGTTGGTTTTTGTCAGGGCTTCAAGAAACTCGCGGTCAAATTTTATTTTCTGAACCGGATATTCAACCAATTGAGTTATGGAAGTATAACCCGAACCAAAGTCGTCAATGGTCAGCTTAAAGCCCATTTGGGAAAGCTCGTACAGTAATAAATAGCTCTGAGAGTCAGAGGCGAAGGTTTCCGTGATTTCAAAATCAATCAGTTCAGGGGTAACGGTATACTGCTGCGCTAATAAATTGATATCTTGCGCAAGCTGTAACGAATCGAGTTCAGCCGATGATAAGTTAATCGACAATTGAATCGGGTGCTCGAAGCAGGCTTGGATAGTCGCAAAATCTCTAAAGGCTCGTTTCACTACCCAGCGGTCGATGGTACCAAATAAACCGATTTGCTCTGAGATAGGGATGAACTCGCTAGGGTTAACGGTACCAAGTTTAGGCGACTCCCATCGCAAAAGGGCCTCCAATCCTTTCACTTCCAATCCACTGCGATCAAAATAAGGTTGGTAAAGTAGTTCAAACTCTTGATCAAGGTTACATGCTCGCAGAGCGCGCTCAATTTGAGAACGACGACGAACGATTTGATCCAGTTCTTTGGAGTAATGAGCGATTTGGTTTTTGCCTGCACGTTTCGCTTGATACATCGCCGTATCAGCGTTGGATAAGAGATTGGTCAGGTCCTGGCCATCTTCCGGGTAAGAGGCAATCCCGATACTGGCGGTGATTGGGAAGTTTCCAAGCGGTGAGTTCGCACTGTTTTGAATCGGGTCCAAGACGGCTTTTGCGATTTCCGGTGCATAGCTAATGTGTGGATGAGAAGACGAGATAAAGACAGCAAACTCATCCCCTGATAAGCGTGCGGCGAGACATTTTACACCGTATTTATGTTCGTATTCATTGCAGCGCTGGCGAATATGTTCGGCAAAATTAACCAGTAATGAATCACCAATTTGATGACCATATTTGTCATTTACATATTTAAAGTTATCAAGGTCGATGTACAGAATCCATGCTCGGCTATTCATCAGCTTGTTAGCGATGGTTCTTTCAACAAACATTTGGAACTGATAGCGGTTGGCCAACTGCGTTAGGTGATCATTTTCTGCCATCGCTTTGGTTTTCTGATAGCTAGAATTGAGCTCCTTGTACATGTCGTAAAAGCGAACTGACAGACGACCAATCTCATCATCGATGCTCAAGCGCTCAATGTTGGAACGCTTTCTTTGCTCGACCTCTTGAAGCTGGTGATCCAAACGAGTAATCGGTTGAATCACATGGCGGTAGAGTAAGAAAAGCAAGATCATTACTGTCGCTAGTGATGATGCACCAAACGCGAGTAGGAGTTTGTTTTCGATTTTATTGAGTTGTTGATCCAATAAGTATTGAGCGGGATCGAGAACGGCGTAGAGATTGGGTTTTAGCTCAACCGATTGAGTTAATCCTGACTTCTTAACGGGCTCTGGCGCAAAAAAGATGCTGCTATCGTTATCAAACTCTAACAGTCGCTTAAGCTGATCAAAATTCTCTAACGAAAGTGAGACAACAACGAAAAAAATCTGCTCTTTGTTGTAGCTTAAGGGAGAGGTGAAGGTGTCGTCGTCGAGCACATCATAACGAATAAGGATGCTCTGTCCTTGATAGTTGTTAGCAAAGCCAGTATGTGAAAGCTGTCCGGTTTGATTGTAGATATAGCGAACGTACTTAAGGACATTCTCATCCAAAGTCGCAAAGGGGTCTGCCTGGTTATCGGCATAAAAGCGAACCTGCTGATTGCCATCGACAATCGCAACGGCAATATCATCTTCACCCGTTGGTTGTAGGTTATCGATTGTCGTCTGTAAATTTTCTATCAACCGCATCTCTCGATATGGGTTATCCGGTTGGCTAAAATAATGACGAATAATGTCGCTTTTGATGAGCGTTAACGAGTAGCTATTGATCAATGATACCGATTGACGAAAGTGGCCTGCTAACTTTTCCATAGTGAGCTGCAAGTAACTATTTTCCCTTTTGATCAGGGTGTCTTTCTGGTTGATATAGATACTGTAGCTAGACATTGCTGCACTGAGCATAACAACGGGTGCAACTAGCAACAAAACCCTAGTACTGAGTTTCATGATTCTTAACTATTCGGTTGAGTATTTTTGTTCGTAAGCTAATGTTTTTTGCGGAAAGCTCTCCGTCGATTTGACCGCTTTCTACTCTTTCTGCTTCTGGAAATAATGATGCATCATTTCGATACCAATCTGGCATCTGTTTTAGTGCACTTAAGTTCGGTGTTGCAGCTTTGATATCCATTGCATTAATTGCAGCCACCTTGGGATCGGACAAGAAGTTCAAAAAGGCTTTGGCCGCACGTTTGTTCTTTGAATGGCTGCTGATCGCGAGGCAATCCACCCACAGATAAAGCTGGCCTTCAGGCACGATAAATCCCCAAGCATCGCGGCCAAATAATCGGTTTAGCGAATATTGATCCCCACTGTAAGCAAGTGCGAGCTGCATCTCATCGGCGTTGGATTGGCTGCGAAAGTAACTCAAAATGTATTCAAATGATAAGACTCGCTGACTGAACTCTTGTAGAGCGGGATAAGCTTGCTGGATCTCTTCGCGACTTTCCGTCGTTGGTGATACGCCTAGGCTATAAAATAAAGGTAAGAAAGATTCCACCGTATCATTGATCATGCCGATCTTGCCCCATTGTGCTTGTGGGGGATTGACGAAATCGTGCCAAGTGTTAGGTGGGGTAGAGACGAGGTCTTTTCGATAAGTGATACCGACAGTGCCCCAAAAGTACGGTACCGCGTAATCACCGCAGGCTTGGTTCCACATTGAGGCATTGTGTTTTCGGTTGGGGAGTTTGGATAAGTTTTCGAATCCACCTAGCTTGCCATAAATATTGGCCGACACATTGTCGAGCACAACAATATCAAACGGTAGCTGGATGTTTTTCATCATCAACAGGCTACGTTCATCATCATTGTCAAAATGAGAGCGTTGCAATGGGGTCGAATGAGTGTCCTGCCAAAGGTCTACAACTCGTGGAGATAAGGTATCTTCCCAGAGGTATACATTGAGTGGAGTTTCCTTGGCAACGGTTGAAAACGAAAGGGTTAAAATGATAACGAAAGAGGTGAATACTCTCATACTGACTGGGTTACTAACCTTAACTGAAAAGTCCATCCATGCTTATCAGAGTCAGTACAGTGGGCTGACACAATCCGAATATGCAACTTAATATATGAATACTAAGGAGATTAATAAATCGTGCCAGCTTCTATATGAAATTATTTGAGCTAGGTAGATTAATTTACTGCAACTTAACCTGTGTTGGTTTCACATTTTCAGTAGGGTAACAACCAAGCACTTTCAAATGTTTTGTGATCTTGGTTAACTCATTGATGGCTTGTTGCATTTCAGTTGAGTCGAGATGGGAAGCCAGATCAACATAAAACATCTCCTCCCATGGATTGCCCATGATTGGACGAGATTCGAGCTTAGTCATGTTAATGCCATAGCGCTGCAGTACCAAAAGCGTCTCAACCAGAGAGCCCGCTTCTTGAGATGTAGACATAATGAGAGTTGTCTTCGCTGGGATCTGGGTCGATACTTCAACAGGTTTTCGTGCCACAACAATAAAGCGAGTATGGTTTTCTGTTTGGTTGGCGATGTTACTCTGAATAGGCTGCAACCCATAGAGTTTGCCACTGGAAGCATTGCCGATTGCAGCCACATCACTGCGGTTCATCTGTTGCACTTTCTGCATCGCATCTGCAGTACTCGCGCAAGATTCGAGTTTAACGCCTTTCAGCTTACTCAAAAACTCGCTGCATTGCTGATGCGGTTGTGGGTGAGAGTAGAGCGTTTTTAGCTGCTCTAAACGAATGTCAGTTGTTGCAACTAAGCAGTGTTCAATAGGCAAAGTCAGCTCACCGACAATATATAAGGTTGTATGTTGCAACAGGTCGTAGACTTCATTGATTGAGCCTGAGCTGGTGTTCTCTATTGGTAACACGCCGAAATCGGCATGGCCAGATTCAACGGTATGGGCGACTTCTCTGAAGTGCTCACAGTTGAGCTCAATCAGTTCGGTATTTTTGCGACTGAAATACTCGCGGCTCGCGAGGTGAGAATAAGAGCCCTTTGAACCAAGAAATGCGACACGAGCAAGCGGTTTACGGCTGAGCTCTGGGTTAGCCAGATTCTGCAAGTATGACTGCTGCAACAACACTGAATCTTCAATAATTGTATGGAAGAGCTTAGTAATGTACTGCGCATCTAACTGGTATTTATCTTTGCCCGCATTGATTAATTTGACGAGAAGTTGTTGTTCACGGCTAGCGTCTCGAACAGGCTTGGATGTTTGAACTTTACTCTTTGCTACTTCGATACTCATTTGTCGGCGCTCGGACAATAACTTGAGTAGTTGGTCATCAAGCTCATTAAGTCTTAAGCGAATTTCTTCGAGCGAGTATTTTTGTTCAGTCATCCTGTATTCCTTAAAAATAAAAAAGCCTCCCTTTGGGAGGCTTCCTGTTCGTTTTTGACTTATCTTTCGAAAACGAGAGAGCCTCCAAGCTTAGTGGAGAAAAAAGAAGTCAAAAAAGAACAGGTTTGGTGTACGCATATATTCATTTAATTTTTTGTTGAAACCGTCAAACACAATAAGCAACCACCCGTTTAGCGTCAAGCAAAAAAATAGCGCCAGTCGGCGCTATTTTTTAAATCCTTATTCAACACGATTTATTCGGCTTCGAGCTCTATTTCTTCTAGCTCAGGTTTCTCAGCTCGGCGAGCTTCAGGTTTGTGGCGCAGTTTGTTTAGCTGACGTTCTAGTTTCTGTTCTACCTCGTTAACGGCAGCGTATAAATCTTCATGGGTTGCAGACGCGACCAGTTGGCCTTTTGGTACGGTGATGACAGCTTCGAATTTCTTCTGTTTGTTCGGCTCCTCGCTGAAGCTTGCCTGGCACCCAATAATGTCTACTTGCCACTTTTCTAGTTTCTTAAATTTGCTCTCAATATGATTGCGGATTGCAGAGGTGATGTCGATATTCTTACCAGTGATGTTTACTTTCATAGATGTTTTCCTCTGTTTCATCCCTCATGGGTTGAGTTCAGATTACCGCTACGAGGTAAAAATAACGTGATCTATGTCACTTTTTGATTGGGGTTTTTAAGCACTGAATTTAAACGTGATCTATCTCAAAATGCAGGAGGATTTCGATACGAAAAAGCTTGTATCGGCAGAGAATCTCATTAGATTGGAAGGGGTAAGGTACTAAAAATCATCCGCTTTTTAGGGAGCTTATTCGGCTTAACGAAAAGGCCTGCCTAAAGATTGACCATGCCATATTTGTGAATTCTCTTCCAAAACCCCTTCTTATCGATTTATCCAGCTTAACGCTCTTAAGTCTTTATTCAATGATGACTGGAAAACCCATCAACGGCAGATTGTTTGCAGAGCGATTCTCTCTTAACGCTTTAAGAGCTGCGAGTTGTTTGTAAATCACGAAGTACCGATTGATATTGGCAACATAATGGACAGGCTCTCGCCCAATGTGTCGTCGAGCCATGATTTCAACGTTTTTAAACCATATATTTGGGTCATAACCTTGCTGGGAAGCCAGTTTTCTCATTCTACGGATGTTGGCAGGGCCTGCGTTGTAAGCTGCTAATGAGAAGTAAACTTGATTATCTTTGTTGATCGAATCGTCACTGAAATAACGATCTTTTAAGAAACGCATGTACTTGATACCAGCGTGAATGTTGTTATCCACTTCGTAGATGTTAGGAATATTCACATTGGGATCTTTCGCCGTGCTGGGCAGAACTTGCATTACACCAACAGCACCTTTGTGGGACACTTTACTTTGATCAAGCCCTGACTCCTGGAACCCTTGAGCGGACATCATTAACGGATCGAACTGATATTGCTCTGAGTATTGTAAGAAGATTTCTGATAATGCTTCTAAGCGGTTGATGTGATTAGGGTTGAGAACTTTTTTTAACCAACGCGTATCGTCGAGATATTTCCCGTAAATCACATTGCCCAACAAGGTACCCGAACGCGCACTTTTTAGGTATTGGTTGACGAATGATTGCAATTTTGGGCTTTGCTCGCGCATTGCCCACGCTATCTCACCATTATCACGTAAAGGGATAATGTCATGAACTTGAATGTTTTCCATCACTTTGAGCCAGAGCTCGGTTTTATGACTATCCAAAATGGTGGCTTGAATGTGACCTTGATTGACTAGTTCAACTAATTCAATGTCTTGCAATGTTTCTTCGACAAAGCGAACGATAACAGGAGGGCGATCCTTTTCATCAAGTAATTGATTGAGTTTCTGCAGGCTTTCAAAGTAGCTTGAGCTGGCCCTAACCCAGACTTCTTTGCCACTTAATTGCGTTATGTCAGTAAAAGCGGGTATTGAAGCGTGAGTGACGAGCAACTCCTTAACGTCTCTTAGTACTGGCATACTGAAATCAATCCCCTTATCTCTTGATGGGGTGATCGTTAAGTTAGCAACGATTAAATCACCATAACCTTGCTCTAGCGAGGGGATCAATTCGTCTCGGTGCACAGGGATGACTTGAAGGTTGAAATACGAAGAACGCTGTTTGAGCTGTTTTTCAAAGTGGTAAAGCAATTCAGCTAAGATCCCTTTTGGCTTACCATCTTCAACATAGTAAAAACCTAAGTCCGCGGCAACGAGGACTCGAATTACCCCTTTCTTCTCCAACGCAGGAAGATCGCCAAAGTAGGGCTCTTTCTGTAATGGGGATAGGGACAAAGCTTGAACTTTGGTCATTGAAAAGATCAATAGAACAATGAATAAGACAGCGCGAAACATTCACTAACCTCTTAACTTTATTAGTTAAAAGTAGCTTGTGTGTCGTCATTCAGCCAATTTTGAGTATAAAAAAACCGCTTCGATTAGGAAGCGGTTTAATTTTAAGCGGCTCTAGACTAGAGAGGGTTGAGCTCAATCAGCTGTTGAGTGCGCTTAATAGCGTCTTCTAGGCCAAGTGCTTTATAAGCTTCAAGCTGTATTTGCAGTGATTCACGAGCCGCAACGGTATCGGGATAGGTTTTTTGCAACTCTTGTGTACGATTGATGGCTGCGATCCATGCTTCACGACGTAGATAAAAATCAGCCGTAGCGAGGTCATATTCAGCAAGACGGTTTTTCAACGCGAGCATGCGTTTCTGTGCATCTTCTGCGTATGGGCTTGTAGGATAGCGTTCTAGCAGACGTTTAAAATCTGCAAAGGCTTTCTTTACTGGCTCTGGATCGCGATCACTACGATCAACGTTAAAGAGGTCGTGCATAAAGTTACGATCTTGCGCCATGTGGGTCAGTCCACGCATGTATAGCACCCAATCCAATTTTTCATGAGTAGGGTTAAGACGAGTGAAACGCTCAATGGTCGCCAAGCCTAGCGCTAGGTCATCGTTTTTATAGTAAGCGTAAATCAAATCCAGCTGTACTTGCTCTGAGTAAGCCCCGAATGGGTAACGAGAGTCCAAGGCTTCCAACTGACTGATGGCAGAGAGCCAGTTACCGCTTTGAAGCGAAATCTGGGCTTCTGAGTACAGTTCAGACGGTGGCACATCTGGCACAATCTCTTCGCTGCTTGAACAGCCAACCAGTACAGATAACGCCAATAAGCCAGATAAAGTATGCTTTTTCATGTCAGGATTCGATTCCTTGAGATAATTATTTCTGCTGCTTCCGTTACTTTCTGGACAGTAACGGATACAATGTCCAATTATACCCGATCAACTCGGTCAATTGAGTTGTGGTGAGTAGCCTATTTTTCCACAGTAGTGACAATTAGTCCCACAGTTTTTAAAAAAGTTCGATATGGCTCAGCAGATTGAATTAACCAATACAGTAAAAGATAGCCAATTAGGTCAACGTCTTGACCAAGCTATCGCCGAATTATTCGCCGATTTTTCACGCTCGCGACTTAAAGAGTGGTTACTTGCCGGTAAAGTGCAAGTTAACGGAGAGGTTGTGACTAAACCTCGTACTAAGGTCATGGGTGGTGAAGAAATTATTCTGCAAGCGGAACTTGAAGATGAAGAGCGCTGGGAAGCGCAAGACATTCCTCTCGATATCGTTTATGAAGATGATGATATCTTGGTGATTAACAAGCCGCGTGGTTTCGTTGTTCACCCGGGAGCAGGTACGCCTGATGGTACAGTGCTTAATGCGCTGCTTCACCACTATCCGAGCATCGCAGAAGTACCGCGAGCTGGTATTGTTCATCGTCTTGATAAAGACACCACTGGTTTGATGGTCGTTGCTAAGACTGTCCCGGCACAAACTCGCCTAGTTCGAGCTTTGCAGAAAAAGCGCAACTTTGTTCGTGAGTATGAAGCGATTGCGATAGGTCGTATGACTGCTGGTGGTCGAGTTGAGCAACCTATTGGTCGCCATTCAACTAAGCGCACTTTGATGGCGGTCAGCCCTATGGGGAAACCAGCGATTACTCATTATCGTGTTGCTGAACATTTCCGTGAACATACTCGTATTCGATTACGTCTAGAAACTGGCCGTACTCACCAGATTCGTGTTCATATGTCTTATCTTCAGCATCCGCTGTTAGGTGATAGTGCTTATGGTGGTCGTGCTCGTATTCCAAGTGGAGCTTCCAACGAGCTAGCTGAGAAGATTCGTGGCTTCGATCGTCAAGCTCTGCATGCGGTTATGTTGAAGTTTGAACATCCAATCACTGGTGAAGAAGTAGAGTTCCATGCTCCAGTGCCGGACGATATGGTCGAAATGGCCGAAGCTCTTCGTCAAGATACTCAAGAGCATGGCTTAGAAGACGAGTTTTAATCGATGGATATGATTATTCCCAACTGGCCAGCACCTAAAAATATCAAAGCATTTGCATCAACGCGGCTTGGTGGTCAGTCTTGTGGTGTTTACCAAGGGCTGAATTTAGGGACTCATGTTGGGGATGATATCATCACCGTTCAGCACAATCGGCAGTGGTTAGCCGAGCAAGCCGAGATGCCTTCCGCTCCGGTTTGGTTAAACCAAACACATTCTACACGAGTGTTTGAGGCTGTTGCGCCTAGCGACGTTGCGTTGGATTGTGATGGTGTTTTTACGCGTGCAAAAGGGGTTGTCTGTAGTGCAATGACCGCAGACTGCTTGCCTGTTTTGCTTACCAACCTAGATGGAAGTCAAGTCGCTGCCGTTCATGCTGGGTGGCGAGGCCTTGCTGATGGCATTATTGAAAACGCTATCAGCCAGTTTGACTCACCGGTGATGGCGTGGATAGGCCCTGCGATTGGCACTCAAGCGTTTGAAGTCGGTCAAGAGGTCGTTGATATCTTTTGTGCCGCAGACCCAAAAGCTATTAGTGCATTTAAAGCCAAACCCCAACCTACGAAATATCTTGCTGATATGAACTTGTTAGTGACTCAACGCTTGAATAGTGTGGGTGTCGAACAGATCTATTACAGTGACCTGTGCACTTATCAAAATCCCCAACAGTTTTACTCTTATCGTCGAGATGGTACGACTGGTCGTCAAGCTAGTTTCATTTGGATAGAAAGCTAACTCCCTATTCATGAAGATGATTTTATCTTCTTTCCTCCCTTGAAAATCTGTCTTCGTGTAGCCATCTTTCATACTGATTAATGATTTCTTCTCAGTTGAGGTTAGGAAGGTAGTTATGCGTCTTGACAGATTCACTAGCAAATTTCAAATCGCGATATCTGACGCACAATCGTTGGCGTTGGGCCGTGATCACCAGTACATAGAGCCAGTCCACTTAATGGTCGCTTTAATGGATCAGGACGGCAGCCCCATTCGCCCTCTATTAACTATGTTAAATGTGGATGTTACTCACCTGCGTTCTAAGTTGAGTGAGATTTTGGATCGCCTACCAAAAGTGAGTGGCATTGGTGGTGATGTGCAGTTATCTAGTGCGATGGGCACCATGTTTAACTTGTGCGACAAGGTGGCTCAAAAGCGTCAAGATGCCTATATCTCTTCCGAAGTTTTCCTTTTAGCAGCGATTGAAGACCGAGGTGCTCTCGGGGCGCTATTAAAAGAGCAAGGGCTCACTGAAGCAAATGTAGCTGAAGCGATCGATAAAGTTCGTGGTGGTCAAAAGGTCAACGACCAAAATGCCGAAGAGCTTCGCCAGGCTTTGGAGAAGTTTACCATTGACCTCACTGAGCGAGCGGAGCAAGGAAAACTTGACCCGGTTATTGGTCGTGACGATGAGATTCGCCGTACCATTCAAGTTCTACAACGCCGAACAAAAAACAATCCAGTTATTATTGGTGAACCTGGGGTAGGTAAAACGGCCATTGTAGAGGGGTTAGCTCAACGAATTATCAACAATGAAGTGCCTGAAGGTTTGCGTGGCCGCCGAGTGCTTTCACTTGATATGGGTGCTCTGGTTGCTGGGGCAAAATATCGTGGTGAATTTGAAGAAAGATTAAAATCCGTTCTTAATGAGCTCTCTAAAGAAGAAGGTAACATCATCCTTTTTATCGACGAAATCCATACTATGGTTGGCGCAGGTAAAGGAGAAGGTTCGATGGACGCCGGCAATATGCTTAAGCCAGCTCTTGCGCGAGGTGAGCTCCACTGTGTTGGGGCGACGACTTTGGACGAATACCGCCAGTACATAGAGAAAGATCCAGCTCTAGAACGTCGATTCCAAAAAGTGCTGGTGGATGAGCCTTCTGTTGAAGACACCGTGGCTATTTTACGTGGCTTGAAAGAGCGTTACGAACTGCATCATCATGTAGAAATTACCGACCCAGCGATTGTCGCTGCTGCGAGCTTGTCACATCGGTATGTTTCTGATCGCCAATTACCAGATAAAGCGATCGATTTGATTGATGAAGCCGCTTCTAGTATTCGCATGCAAATTGATTCCAAACCTGAATCTCTCGATAAGCTAGAACGCAAGATCATTCAGCTTAAGATAGAGCAGCAAGCGTTAACTAATGAGCACGATGAAGCCAGTGAAAAGCGTCTCAATATTCTTAATGAAGAACTAAGCGAAAAAGAACGAGAGTTTGCTGAACTGGAAGAAGTTTGGAATGCGGAAAAAGCGGCGCTGTCAGGAACACAACATATTAAATCTGAACTTGAACAAGCTCGTATGGATATGGAGTTTGCACGCCGCGCGGGAGATTTAAACCGCATGTCTGAGCTTCAATACGGACGCATTCCGGAGTTAGAGAAGCAATTAGATCTGGCGACACAAGCTGAGATGCAAGAAATGACGCTCTTGCGTAATAAGGTGAGTGATAACGAAATTGCAGAAGTACTTTCTAAGCAAACGGGGATTCCGGTTTCTAAGATGCTAGAAGCGGAGAAAGAGAAGCTGCTACAAATGGAACAGTTTCTTCATAAGAGAGTAATTGGTCAGACGGAAGCTGTAGAAGTTGTCGCAAATGCTATTCGTCGTAGTAGAGCTGGACTTTCTGATCCAAACAAACCAATTGGTTCTTTCTTGTTCCTTGGACCTACGGGAGTGGGGAAAACAGAGCTATGTAAGACGCTCGCTAACTTTATGTTTGACAGTGAAGATGCCATGGTACGCATCGATATGTCTGAGTTTATGGAAAAACATTCAGTGGCACGGTTAGTTGGTGCTCCTCCTGGCTACGTCGGTTATGAAGAGGGAGGATACTTAACAGAAGCTGTTCGTCGGAAGCCTTATTCGGTCATCCTTCTGGATGAGGTGGAAAAAGCGCACCCAGATGTGTTCAATATTCTTTTACAAGTACTCGACGATGGACGTTTAACTGATGGGCAAGGTAGAACGGTAGATTTTCGTAACACAGTCGTGATCATGACTTCGAATCTCGGCTCTTCCCGAATTCAAGAAAATTTTGGTGCTTTGGATTATGAGGGAATGAAGCAGCAAGTTATGGAAGTGGTCAGTAAGCATTTCCGTCCAGAGTTTCTGAACCGTGTTGATGAAAGCGTGGTGTTCCACCCATTGGCTCAAGAGCATATTAAGTCCATTGCGTCGATTCAGCTCAAACGCCTTTCGGAAAGAATGGAAGAGAAAGGCTATTCACTAGAAGTTTCGGAAAAAGCGCTCGATTTGATTGCACAAGTTGGCTTCGATCCGGTGTTTGGTGCGCGACCATTGAAGCGTGCCATTCAACAAAGCGTTGAAAACCCGTTAGCTAAAGCAATCTTAGCTGGGAAAGTGATTCCAGATAAAGCTGTTAAATTGCTGGTAAACAATGATCAAATCATCGCACACCAATAATCGTTGACTCAGAAAAGGCCCTTTAGGGCCTTTTTTGATGGTATTTGACTCGCTTTGGATGATTTGTGACCGAACAACTCAAAAGTATAAGTTTTTTTCCAAATTGCTCTTGTGCTATTTCAATAACTCCCTATAATGCGCCTCCGTTGTCACGGGAAACCACGGCAACTAACGGTTAGAAAGTTAAGCAGTTAACTTTAAGAGAAATAACAAAAAAGTGATTGACACTCAATGTTATCTCGATAGAATGACCGTCCGCTTTGAGAGTGTATC
>NZ_AEVT01000061.1 GCF_000189275.1 Vibrio sinaloensis DSM 21326
AAGTGGTGAAATCAGCTTAACTGCAGCGGGTGTAGCGGCATTTACCAATGACTATGAGCTAGCGGCGAATGTTCACAACATCACCGTGATGGCGACGGAAGACGAAGGTTTAGGTGACGTTAAAACGACCTCGATTGATGTCGAGTTGACCGAACTTAACCTCGATGACAATGCGCCGATCTTCTACGAAGATGATGAGCCGGTTGAAAGCTATGCGTTTGAGTACAACGAGAACTCAGCAGAAGACTATGTGATTGGAACGGTGTTGGCGATTGATGCTGACGGAGAGGCTGTCACGTACAGTATTACAAGCAATGTAACCAATGATTTGGACCAAGAGTTGTTTGAAATCGATCCAAGCAATGGGCAAATCAGCCTGACGGTTGCAGGCGTCATCGCCTTTACAAACGATTTTGAGCTTCAGGATAATCTGCACAACATTGTCGTTACGGCCACTGAGGTGGACGGACTGGGAGACGTTAAAGCAACTGATATCAATGTATCGCTTGAGGAGATAAACCTAGACGATAATGCACCAGTCTTCGACGCGAATGATGGTGAACAGTACTCTTTCTCTTACGCTGAGAACAACAGTGATGACTATGTCATCGGTCAGGTCTCGGCAACGGATGCCGATGGAGAAGCTGTCACATACAGCATCGAAGAAAACGTTGTTAACGACAGCAATGAACCTCTGTTTGCTATCCATCCATCAAATGGCTCCATCACGCTTACCGCCGCAGGTGTCCTTGCATTTACCAACAACTTTGAAGCGTTGGCAAATGTTCATACCTTAGTGGTTGCTGCGACGGAAGTTGATGGTTTTGGTATTCAAAAGTCGACAGAGATAGACGTGGTGTTAACAGAGTTGAATGTCAATGAATTACCAGTTGCGGAAGACTTTGATGTTGATGCCGGTGATGCCATCGTTGTTCCTATTGTTTTTGATTCAGACGTGGAAGAACAGGATCATATCTCAGACGAAGACGATGATTTTAATGGTGTCCAGCTTAACGTTATGATTACTGCACTACCGGAATACGGCACTTTGCTCTACACCGATGATTTTGGTGATACTCGAGTGATCACTGCTGCAGATTTACACGTTTTAGGCGAAGACATCGACCCTAGTAAACTGTTTAATCCCGACAACATCAGCTATGTTCCAGGTGTGGGTGATTCATTTGAAATCGGCTATAGCGGAGACCCGGAAGATATCGTGCTTGATGAAGATGGATTCTACAATTGGGGCGAATATGTCAGTGACACCGAGCGTTTAATCACACTAGAAAATGGTAATACCATAGGCATTCGTTTAGATGACAATAACGACAAGCCGCTTAAACAGTACGCTGGAGAAGCTGACCATGTCGGTTATGGTATTGGCGATACAGATGGTAATGGTCTCAATGCTCAAGAAACGTTAATCGTTGATTTGACGGATAATCCTCTCGGCGTGGTGACCTTTGGTCTTGACGGTATGGGAGCTGGCTTCAATAACAACAGTAATGTTTATGTGGAAGTAACGTATACCTTTGCCGATGGAACGACCCACGTTGAGCAATATCATAAAGATGACGGTGACATTGGAAACGAGCAATTGCTGTATGAATTTAGCTACTCTTCACCAGACAACCCGATCACAATGATGGAGCTAAGTTCTACGGGTAGTAACTGGGAGTTCCGATACTTGCAAGGTACGCAAGATATTACCGAAGAGGTTACGTTTGATTACGTTGCGGTTGACTCAGACTTAGCGGTGAGTAATGAAGCAACGGTCTCGATAGATGTTTCTGATTCGCCAGAATACACCGTATTATCTGCGCAAGAAGGCGATGATCTCACGGCGCAACTAGGTAATCAAATGATGCTTGGTGACGATACGGATAATGTCTTTACCTGGCTAGACACAACGCTAGATACCGGAACAGACGTTGTCGACAACTTCGAGCTGGGTAGCGATCTCATCGACCTGAGAGAAATACTCCAAGATGATGACAACGTAGAAGTAGGGGATTTGATTGACCAAATTGAAGTCGCTGTCTCTGAAGACGACGTTATTATGACCGTATCCGATGAAGGACGTGAGCAAACCATCATCCTCGAAGGCGCTTACGATAGTTTTGCTGAGGCTGGACTGATAGAGAACAATGCAATCACAGATGAGTTGGAGATGTTGACTCAAGTTCTGAAGACAGATGCAGCTTAACGGATAATCCCTACACGAGGCACAAAAAGCAGCTGGCATTTACGCCCGCTGCTTTTTTGATAGATGAATAAATAATTTGGCAATCAAAAGTGAAAAAATGTTGCCAGAATATTTTGTTCTATGATAACTTCGCGCGCAATCTCGGTAGTGATTCTCAATTAAGACATTCTGGGGGATACGCGAGATGTTCATTCGGGCTGAGTGAGCATCACGTAGGGTAGGTATCGGCAAGTTCTTTTGTCGATAGACGGGATACTAATGTCGCGGAGCGGCATGTGAATGGGAAACCCAACATTGAACTCACTTAATAAACACACTCTAATCAGCTTAGTTCTCCCTCAATGCCCTGTTCTACAGGACAGTTGCATTACTGAACCTTGATCTCGTTTCTTTTATGTAGTCCATCAGTTTGATGGAGCGATTTTTTGTACGCGCGATTTAACTGTTTGCGCGGAACGATCTGCTGTACCTCGTATTCGTCTTATATGTCGTTAGAGGGACAAATTACATTCAAGGGATTAAATCATGAGCACAGCCTTTGAAGTCGATCACTCAGTGACTAACACGGGTATCGCAACACCTTTTTCAACTCAGATTCCAGTTTTGGACGGTCTCTATGATCTCACTCCAGACGCAGTTTTACTCGAACAAGAGCAGCATGAATCTGAAGTACGTTCTTATCCACGACGTCTACCCATTGCCATCAAACAAGCCTATGGCGCCTTGGTAGAAGACACGCGTGGGCAACTCTTTTTAGATTGTTTAGCGGGCGCGGGAACATTAGCGCTTGGCTACAATCACCCAGAGATCAATCAAGCCCTAAAAGAGCAGCTTGATTCTGGTCTTCCTTATCAGACACTCGATATCGCGACTAGCGCGAAAACCCATTTCATCCAATCGGTGAAGGGCTTTCTTCCGCAAGAGCTGAGCGATAATTGCGTTATCCAATTTTGTGGTCCGTCTGGTGCTGATGCTGTCGAAGCGGCGATTAAGTTAGCCAAACAAACAACGGGTCGTAACACCATGTTCGCTTTCCGCGGTGCCTATCACGGAATGACCAACGGAACGATGGGCATGATGGGCAACTTGGGAACTAAGGCACGCCGTACTGGCTTGATGTCTGATGTTCACTTTATGCCTTTTCCATACAATTTGCGCTGCCCATTTGGACTCGGTGGAGACGAAGGCGCTAAAGCCAGCATCCGTTATATCGAGAGGCTCCTGCACGATGACGAAGCGGGCATTATGAAACCTGCTGCGATCATCGTGGAACCTGTTCAAGGTGAAGGCGGTGTTGTTCCGGCTCCGGCATTTTGGTTGCGTGAACTTCGTCGTATCTGTGACGAACACGGCATCTTATTGATTTTTGATGAAATTCAATGTGGTGTTGGTAAAACGGGTTACAACTTTGCATTTGAAGAAGCGGGTATTGTTCCAGACATTCTTTGTTTGTCGAAGGCGATTGGCGGCGGTATGCCGATGTCTCTTTTGGTCATCAACAAGCAGCATGATACGTGGAAGCCAGGTGAGCACACCGGAACATTCCGTGGTAATCAGCTTGCCATGGTGTCGGGTGCCAAAGCGCTTGAGATCATTCAACGCGATAACCTTGTCGATCACGCGAACGTTGCAGGCCAATACCTGCGATTTGGACTCGAAAAGATCCAAAAGCGTGTTAACTGTATCGCGGAAGTTCGCGGTAAAGGACTGATGCTTGGCGTTGAAATCAAGAACCCCAATGGACAGCTCAACAAGTTTGGTGAGCCACTATCAGACGGCGATTTAACTTTAGCGATTCAACGTGCAGCGTTAGAGCGCGGTTTGATGGTAGAGAAGGGAGGCCGTGATGGTTCGGTTATCCGCTTCTTACCGCCTCTAATCATCACGTTTGAGCAGATCGATTTTGCCCTGCGTGTTATTGAAGACGCCATTATCGCTGCCGGTGGTTGCTATGCAGAATCAGCACCACAAGACGAGTGGAAAAAGCACTTCATTCATACTGGCGAAATGGGTAGCACGGAGTTCGCTTCTGTTATGAATCATACGACGGCTGCGATGAAGTCGGTCTTCGAGCAAGTCGATGCCCCTTATTCTGGAATGGATCCCAAGTTGTTAGAAACGGCCATCAATGCGGTTGACCTTGACAACAAAAATGCCTCACTCAAAGCCGTGATTGATGATACGGCTGAGCTGGTGGCTAAAAACGCTATCTTTACGCAGCATCCAGATTGTATCGCTCACTTACATACACCTCCTTTAATGCCTGCCGTTGCCGCAGAAGCCATGATTGCTGCGCTTAACCAATCGATGGATTCGTGGGATCAAGCTTCCTCTGCCACCTATGTTGAGCAAAAGGTCGTTAATTGGTTATGCGATAAATACGAGCTCGGCCAGCAGGCAGACGGGATTTTTACCAGTGGTGGTACGCAAAGCAACCAAATGGGTTTGATGTTAGCTCGTGACTGGGCAGCGGATAAGCTAAGTAGTCACTCGATCCAAAAGCTAGGTCTGCCTGATTACGCAGACAAGTTACGCATTGTGTGTTCGAAAAAGTCGCACTTTACGGTGCAAAAGTCGGCATCGTGGATGGGGCTTGGTGAAAAAGCGGTGATGACGGTTGCTGCTAATTCTGATGGTACGATGGATGTGACACAACTTGACCAGACCATTGAACAAGCGAAAGCACAAGGCCTAATCCCATTTGCCATCGTAGGTACGGCTGGCACGACTGATCATGGTGCGATTGACGATTTAGACTTCATTGCCGATATGGCGGCCAAACATGACATGTGGATGCATGTTGATGGTGCTTACGGTGGCGCGTTAATTCTTAGCAGCCATAAATCTCGCCTGAAAGGGGTAGAGCGCGCCCATTCGATCAGTGTCGACTTCCATAAGTTGTTCTACCAAACGATCAGCTGCGGCGCATTGTTGGTCAATGACCAAACAAACTTTAAGTTCTTGCTTCATCACGCGGATTATTTAAATCGTGAACACGATGAATTACCGAATTTGGTCGATAAATCGATCGCAACGACGAAGCGTTTTGATGCCCTTAAAGTCTTTATGACGATGCAGAGTGTTGGACCTAAAGCTTTAGGTGACATGTACGATCATCTGCTTGCACAAACCTTAGACGTTGCGGAAATGATTCGTGCCAATGACAGTTTTGAGCTACTCGCAGAGCCTTCTCTTTCAACGGTACTGTTCCGTGTGACTCATGAGTCTGCCGATCTGGACGAGCTGAATAAATCTTTGCGACTTCAAGCGCTGACTCGCGGAGTCGCTGTTCTCGGCGAAACCATTGTTGATGGTAAAACCGCACTTAAATTCACGATTCTAAATCCATGTCTCTCTCACGAGGATTTTGATTCACTGCTTTCAAAAATTAACACGCTAGCGGCTGAGCTAGTTTAATAAAGGTAACGGAAAACTATGGCAATTCTACAGATTGGTGCAGGTGGTGTTGGTTGGGTTGTGGCGCATAAAGCTGCGCAGAACAACGATGTACTTGGTGATATTACCATCGCTTCTCGCACGATTGGTAAATGTGAAAAAATCATTGAATCGATCAATAAGAAAAACAACCTAAAAGATGCAACGAAGAAACTAGAAGCACGTGCTGTCAATGCTGACGACGTTGATGCTTTAGTTGCTCTGATTAATGAAGTGAAGCCTGACCTTGTGATTAACGCAGGTCCTCCGTGGGTTAATATGACCATTATGGAAGCCTGTTACCAAGCGAAAGTCTCTTATCTAGATACATCGGTTGCCGTTGACCTTTGCTCTGAAGGCCAACAAGTACCCGAAGCTTATGATTGGCAATGGGGCTACCGTGAAAAGTTTGCACAAGCAGGTATCACGGGCATTCTCGGAGCTGGCTTTGATCCTGGCGTTGTATCAGTGTTCGCAGCATACGCCGTGAAACACCTTTTTGATGAAATCGACACAATCGATGTTATGGATGTTAACGCGGGTGACCACGGTAAGAAGTTCGCGACCAACTTTGATCCAGAAACCAACATGCTAGAAATCCAAGGCGATTCATTCTACTGGGAAAACGAAGAGTGGAAACAAGTGCCTTGTCACTCGCGCATGCTAGAGTTTGATTTCCCGAACTGTGGTTCACATAAAGTGTACTCAATGGCGCACGATGAAGTTCGTTCAATGAAAGAGTTCATTCCGGCAAAACGTATTGAGTTCTGGATGGGTTTCGGTGATCGTTACCTAAACTACTTTAACGTGATGCGTGACATCGGCTTGTTAAGCCCAGATCCGCTAACGTTGCACGACGGCACTGTGGTTCAACCTTTACATGTACTGAAAGCACTATTGCCAGATCCAACGTCACTTGCTCCTGGTTACACTGGCCTTACGTGTATCGGCACATGGGTTCAAGGTAAGAAAGATGGCAAAGAGCGTAGCGTATTTATCTACAACAACGCGGATCACGAAGTCGCGTACGAAGATGTAGAACACCAAGCAATTTCTTACACGACAGGTGTTCCAGCGATCACGGCTGCGCTGCAGTTCTTCCGCGGTAAGTGGGCAGATAAAGGTGTGTTCAACATGGAGCAGCTTGACCCGGATCCGTTCTTAGAAACGATGCCGAGTATCGGTCTGGATTGGCATGTTCAGGAGCTTGAGGCAGGGCAGGGCCTACCCGTTATTCACGAGCTGAAAAAATAAGAACTTAACTGTTGTGATTGAAGGGGACATGGAGTGTTCCCTTTTTAGTGATTAGTGTCTTTAAGGAAAGGTGTTATTTACTTATTAATCGGCCTTTTCATTAACAGATACTGTTTGAGTACATCAAATGACATTTCAAAAAGAAGAACTTAAAACCCCATACTTTATGATCAACGAAGATAAGTTGATTGAGAACCTTGAGAAGGCCAAACAGCTAAAAGAGATTTCGGGTGTGAAGTTGGTGTTGGCACTGAAATGCTTCTCGACGTGGGGAGTATTCGACATCATCAAGCCTTACCTAGACGGAACAACCAGTTCAGGCCCGTTTGAAGTCAAACTTGGCCATGAAACTTTTGGCGGTGAAACTCATGCATATAGCGTGGGTTATAGCGAAGACGATGTGCGTGAAGTCGCTGACATTTGTGACAAGATGATTTTTAACTCTCAGTCTCAGCTAGCCGCTTACCGCCACATAATTGAAGGTAAAGCGTCGATTGGTTTGCGTCTAAACCCAGGTGTAAGCTACGCCGGTCAAGATTTAGCAAATCCAGCTCGTCAGTTTTCGCGTCTTGGGGTACAGGCTGACCACATCGACGCAGAGGTTTTCGACGAGATTGACGGCGTTATGTTCCACATGAACTGTGAGAATAAAGACGTAGATGCGTTTATCGGCTTGCTCGATTCTATTTCAGAACAGTTTGGTGAATATCTCGATAAATTGGATTGGGTTAGCATGGGCGGTGGTGTGTTCTTCACATGGCCAGGTTATGACATCGAAAAACTCGGTTTGGCATTGAAAGCCTTCTCAGAGAAACACGGCGTCCAGATGTACTTAGAGCCCGGTGAAGCGATCATTACCAAAACCACCGATCTTGTTGTGACAGTGGTCGATGTCGTCGAAAATGTTAAGAAGACGGCGATTGTTGATTCCGCGACAGAAGCTCATCGCTTGGATACGTTGATTTACGATGAGCCAGCTTCGATTCTTGAAGCCTCAGAAGAGGGTGAACACGAATATGTGATTGGATCTTGCTCGTGTTTGGCAGGAGATCAATTCTGTGAGGCCAAATTTGAACAACCAATCAAGATTGGTCAGCGCCTGCATATTTTAGACAGCGCGGGTTACACTATGGTGAAACTAAACTGGTTTAATGGCCTACGTATGCCATCGGTGTACTGCGAACGTTCAAATGGTGAGATTCAAAAACTGAACGAGTTTGATTACAGTGATTTTAAGCGTTCACTGTCTCAGTGGTCGGTTAGCTAACCACCATCATCTCTAAAAAGAGCAGCGGTTTAACTCGCTGCTCTTTTTGTTTGTGGCGTATTTATTGGTAATCCTTCACCAGTCGAATAAGAATACGATCTCTGTCCTGATCGATAAACTCTTCACCGGTAGCAAAGTTAATCACGAGGCCATTTAAGCCCGTGTTAATTTGCGCTCCATTACGAGGCGCATCCGGGGTATTCGTCCAGTAAGGCTCGTTCTCTGTGGCTGGGAAGTAGGTGACATCAATGGCTGGGAATACACATTGGTAATTGACAATAGAAGTCAATTCCTTGATGTTCGGCAATCGAAAACCTGTGACAGTGCCAATAGTGGTAAGTGCAGGATCTTCAGTCGCTTTGAGAGCGTCTTGCCAAGTCAAGTACGAGGTTGCTCCATCATTGGTGCAGCTATTGGAGTCGGGTAAATAGCTCTGGCCCAGTGTGCATTTTGACCAAAGCAAGTTGGTTTTTACATCAAGAATGGTGCCATCTTCAAGATCGACGAGTTGCTCTGCTTCTTGGAAAAGAGGTTGATTAGAAACACAGGTTTGCGACCAAGCTGAATTTGCCACCAGTATCAAGCCAGCTAACAGGTATTGTGCTTTCATTATTCTTTTCCTCCGCTTACAGCGATGACCGAGTTATGTGAACCTTTAAGACAGAGTTTTGCTTGCCCAGTTACGGTATTAACGCACCACGCTGCCCCCGTCCGTTCTGCGTTTGTAGCACTAGTGAAGTAGGTTTTATCTTGGATAAACGTCAAGAAGGTGCGGTTGTTTTGGTCGTTGTCATCCGCGTTGAAGCTAATTAACGACTTCATTTCGGTTGGTGTCGGTAAACGCCAATCAGTGAAGCCACACACAGCGAATCTATTCATCTGACTTAGGTAACCAGAGGTATCACAGCGGCGGTTGCCTGAAGAGTTTTCTGCAATCGCGCAGGTCACATCAACAGGTACTTTTTCTGGCATCGTCATATTTTCCGCGCCTAACGTTCCACCATTGAGATCATTATCTTCTTCGTACCAGGTGTACGTATAACTGTCGTTTTGCCAATTTAATGAAGCGAATTGATAGTCTGCCGGATAGACGTAGTTGTCTGGGTCATCCCTTAGTGCATCTTGCTCCGCTTCTACTGCATCTTCGCTGGCAGGTAAAATAACAGTTTCGGAGGGTTTATTTTCTATGTACAACCCCGTGGTATTATCGCGAATACATGCGTACTGCAATGCATCTAGTGGTAATGAGTTACCGTGCATGTCGAATTTACTGTAGCTGAATCCATAGCGACCATCTGTGTGCGTCATAGATGGTGCGATATCTGAGCCAAAATCCGCATCTTGGTTTGGATAGTCTGCTTGCGAACCGGTACTGTCGAAGTCGGTGCCATCAAATCGAGTGACAAAGCCGGTATCGTTAAAGCGCTTGTCGCCTGGGATATAAATGGAAAGCGACTTTCTATCAGAATCAAGGTTGACATCCGTTGGGTTGGATAAGGTATAAATTAAACTTTCAGCGCCTTCACTGATGTTATCTTTAACCGCGGTCACAGAGAAAGTCGCGCTCAACTCGCCTTTGTTTATTGCAATAGATTTGTCGCTGTTTAAGCTGTCAGTGAAGTCGTTTTCATTCACCGACCCGGTTTGCGTCAGTTCTAATAAAACATCGAGAGATGAGTAATGGCTTAACTGGACATTGAATGAGTCGCTCTCATCTTCGAGTAATGTCCGATTGATCTTTCCAAAGCTTACTGTTGGCTCACCATCATTGTCAGAAATCGTCACAACGGCTTGTCCATTCTCAATGGAATACGCGGAGTTCAACGGTGCAGAAATAGAGTAAGTGAGGGTAACATCACCTTCAAAGTAGTTATTATTGCTGATTATTAATGGCAGGTCCGCTGACGTTTGACCAGCAGCGACAGTATATTCTTCCGCTACTTTTGCTGTGTAGTTCTTAAATTGGCCGCTGCTTCTTGCATTAATATCTGATGTCGTAAGATAAAGAGTCAGGTCGGTTGTTAACGCTTCACTTAATGTCACTTCAATGTATTTTGTTTCGCTTCCCGATACAGGTTCAGCATAATTAACACTGCTCGCTAGGTTTATTTTACTTGCGGTTGGAGTTGGCGTTGGACCAGGTGCTGGAGTAGCAGACGACGATGTATTGTTGTTGCTATTGTCTCCAGATAAATCACTGCCACCACTTCCACCCTTACAGCCAAATATTAATATCGCAAGTAATGCAACTGCTAATGTACTCTTTCTTAAATTAGTCTTATGCATGAGATCGATTTGTCCTAGAAATAGAGCTTATATTGTTTGGAATTCTAACAGAACCAATGGTTACAAAATATCACTAAATGATTGATAGGAAGTATTAATCACACTTAGGGATATGTTTATTGTATAACCATGGCGGTTGATTATAATGCCACGCAATTGTCTATTTTTAGGAAACAACAATGAATAAAGGACTTGTCGCACTGCTGTCGATGACAGCTGCTTTTTCTGTAATGGCTGAAGAGCAACCAGAGTATTTAAAACAAGAGTTGTACGTAGGTGGTAATTTAAGTTCGTATAGCTTAGAGGATAACAATGGTGCTTCTTTCGGTGCACACGTTGGTGCGAAGAATATATACAATCAACGCTTCATTGTTGGTGGCGAGTTAGCGGTTTCAGGATATGGTAGCAGTGACTTTGAAAAAGAGTCTAACGCAACGGAACAATATTCAATTGCAGGTAATATCCCTTTAGGCGTGAGAATTGATGCTGGTAGCGCACTCAATGTCGATCTTTATGGCTTGTTGGGCTACAAGGTTCTGTTCTTAGATGGTGCTAAGGACGATTACATTAAAGGTGTGTCTTTTGGTGCGGGTGCTGATTTAGACTTCAACCACTGGGCTTTAGGCCTGCAGTTTACTCAAACCGAGTATGACTATGAAATCACGGAAAACAACTTGATGCTAAAAGGAAGCTACAAGTTTAGTTTTTAATAAATGATTGCCCCTAGTTGTTGCCACCAACAACTAGGGGATGGTTTTACGCTTCCACCATCACTCGAGTATCTTCACTCAAAGATTCCAGTTCATTTGCGATGTCGTCAATGCTTATTTCTTTCGGTAAGCGTATCGCCATGTTTGCCGTGAATAGGCTCGAACTGACACCGCCACCTCCGGCAATAAACACACGTTGGCAATCCATATCTAAGATATTAACGCCTTGTCCGTCTAACACGTGGGTGATTTCGTTAACGATACCGGCTCGGTCATTGGAGTCTAAGCGCAACTGGTAAATGGTATCAACGTTATGTGCTTTAGCGTCTGAGTCAACAATTTGCACAATAAGATCGGGGTGTCCTTTGAACGCGTCTTGAACGGTTTGTGCGTTATCTACAGGGACATCAACTTTTATGACGGCAGCGACTTGGTCTTCGATAAAGTTCACTTTACTGATTAACCATTTCCCACCATTTTCATGTGTGATTGCGGCTAACTGCTTGATGGTCGCGGGTGTTGCTTTACCAACGAAGTTGGCGATAAAGGTAGTGTTCACACTGGGCCTCCTGAAACACAATGAGAGGGAAGGTCTAATTTGAGTGTAGAATGGGAGGCGGTATTGGGTTTGACTCAGGTCAAGATTTTTACCTAATGCGTTGTTCAAATTACGGTTATTTTACGCCGAGCACAAAAAAAGCGACGGAGTGCGTCGCTTTTCATAATAATAGTGATGTGAGCTTAGAAGCTAATTTTCATCTCTACGCCATAGAATGCTTTGTCGTAACTCGCGCCTGCATCCATTGCAAATTGCGCGGCATCTTGGTTACCGAACCAAGGTGTGCTGCTGTACTGGAATTCGGCACTGCCACCCCAAGCATCACTGACCCAACCATGGATGTGACCCACTGGGTTAAGGAAAAACAGAGTCACATCACCCATGGTCTCAGAGCCCATGACTTCACCACCGGTCGCGACGATATCCTGCTCTGCTTCAAACATCAGTTCACCGACAACAGCACCAAAAAATGGTGTGATAAAGATATCTTGCCATGAAGGTACTTCAGCAAACGCCTCTACGCCGTACTCCCAGAAAAATGTCGACATGGTAGCGGAGTAAAGGAAAGATTCGAATTCGTTGAATCCAGCATGACGAGCAGCTGTATAGTAAACACCACCGAAGTATGGGTGCATAATGTAGTTAAGGAAATGCTCATCACGGTCCCATACAGGACCATCTGTGACATTATCTTTCCATTTCGTGCCAAGGCCGCTTAGGTTTCGGTCTTCTGCATCCCACTTAGTAATGGATTCTGGCAGTAGCGTCATTAAACCCACAGTTGCAACACTCAAACCTAAAATTGTGTAGGTTTGACCAGTAAGGTAATCCCAGTCTTTTTCACTTTGTATGGATAAGTATTTAGGGAGTGGGGGCTCTTCTAGCTTCAGCTCAGTTTCAGTGAGGCCTAGATGATATGGGGCAGAAGCATACGACTGATCTGAATACGAGTACAACGTGTAATTTTCAGCTTGATCAACCGTGTAGGAAAACTCAATATGTTGGTTAGAGTTGCTCAGATTTGCGTGAGCTAGGGTAGAGGTTGACAAGATTAAAGCGGCAATGCTTTTTTTGAACACGGAAAACTCCACTGCGATTTTAATGATCAGAATCACAATTATCCAATAAAGTCAGAGGAATGGAAACTAGAATTTGTGTTAATGAAACATTTGGCCAAATTTTTACTCTAAATCTTGTGAAAAGAACAAATTAATAAAGGCGATGTGTGACGCTTACAAGTAAGGACTATGTATGTTGAAAATTGCAATGTTAAGCACAGGCGAAGAGGTCTTGCATGGAGACATTGTCGATACAAATGCTGCTTGGCTGTCTCAGCTGTTTTTTGAAAATGGCTACTCTTTAACCAAGCGTTCCACTGTCGGGGACGAGAACTCAGCGCTGGTGGAAGAACTCCTTATGCTGAGCTTTAACTGTGATGTCGTAATCGTAAACGGTGGTCTAGGGCCTACTAGCGATGATTTAAGTGCGGAAGCGGCGTCTATTGCCGCTGAAACGGAATTGGTCGAGTTTCCGGAGTGGGTTGAAAGGCTGGAAAAATTCTTTGCGGCTCGTCATATGATGATGCCCGAAAGCAACCGTAAGCAAGCAATGTTGCCGAGGGGGGCGACATTGATCGACAATCCAATTGGTACCGCATGTGGTTTTAAAGTTCGCATCAACGAGTGTGATTTTTACTTTACTCCGGGCGTACCGAGTGAGTTCAAGTTAATGGCCGAGACTCAAATACTGCCAGACCTGAAACACAGCTTTCCTCAGGTGCAAGGGATGGATTGCAGTAAACTTCATACCTTTGGCACTTCTGAGTCTGCGTTATCAGACAGCTTAGATAAGATTCAGCTTCCGCAAGGTTACTTCCTCGGTTATCGCTCTTATCTGCCGTATATTGAGGTGAAGCTTTTTGGCCCGAAGGGCGATGTTGATACCCGAGTTAAACTGCTACAGCTAATTTTTAAGTTAATTGAGCCCAATGTGGTTAGCGTCGATGAGTCTATGCAGCAGCATGTCGGGCATTTGATTCTAGAAAAGAGGTTGTCTATCTCTACGGCAGAGCAGTCGACGCAAGGCAGCTTATCGCACTGGTTACATTCGAATGAAGAAGCCGCCGAGTTCTGCGGTCATGGATGGGTACTAGGTAATAAAGTCGATGTTGGTCAGGCCGATCAAGATTCGCTAGCGGCGGCATTAGCTTTAGCGGGTGCGACCAAAGAGAAGTGCGCGACTGACATCGCGATCGTCACTGGTAAAGTGGTCGAGCAACGCTTTTCTGTTGCGATTTCAACGAGAGATGGTGAATGGGGTCAAACGCTGTCGTTTAATCGCAAGTTTACCAAAGCCGATCAAGTGTTATTGATCACTACTGTAGCGGCTGACATGCTGCGTCGCTACCTTGCAGGGAAACCGATGTTTGCAAATTACAGCTCTCTCAAGCGCGACAGAGAAATGTTTGTACCGCAAAGCTTGCTGTAAGTCGCGTAAAAGTGAAAACAACACTTTAAATCCGTGTGGCATGCAGTAATAAATGAATGAATATGCTTCTTATTACTCGCATGCTTTCATAATGATTTTATATAACCAAATTGTCTAATGGCTAAGCTGATGATTTCTAACAGAAGCGAATTTTGTCTCTAATTTGCAACGTGCAATTGCGATATTAGATCTTAAACTAAACATTCGCCGTTAAATTCATCCAGGGAGGTCGTTATGTTCCAGCACTCTAAAATTCTCGTTTGGTATAAGGTTGCAAGCCAAAAAGTCATTTTAGGAGAGGCGGTTAGCTCAGAGAACTTAGATGCGATTTCTCTTTGGTTAACGGCGCCAGAGGAGAAGGGGAAAGGGGCATCGCTGGGATATCGCCTGTCGTTGTTTGATGACGATGGCAGAGAAATCGCGGATAAACCGGTGTCGATGCTTACCGCTGATGAGTTTCTCTCTGGAGCCAATATGCGTGCTTAGAATGGAAAAAAGCCCAACGACTCGCGCTGGGCTTTAAATTTCTTTGCATATTTATGCGCGTTTTTCTTTGATAGAGTAGTTGACTTCATTCAACTCAATATCTGTCTTCGCTCTACTAATACAAGGTAATATTTCGTCGCCTTGTACGTAAGCCATCGCAAAACCAACGTATTCTACCTCTCCCGATACGAGCTTGCAGCGACAGGCACCGCAGTGGCCATCTCGGCAATGGTACTCGGGCTCTAACCCAGCACTCTCCATTGTTTCCAATACAGTGTTTGACGGATTAGATTGAATTGCAGTAGCGCCGTTGATTTTGATTCGCGGCATTATAGTTCGAAGTCCTTAAAGTCATCAGCGCGGACGTCGCTGTCGATCTGACCGACAAGGTAAGATGAAATTTCAGCTTCTTGCGGTGCGACCTGTACGTTGTCTGACGATAACCACGCATTAATCCAAGGAATTGGGTTTGAGGTTGCTTCTGGGTAAGCTGCACCTAGTCCAACTGCTTGCATGCGGATGTTAGTGATGTACTCAACGTATTGGCAAAGAATGTCTTTGTTAAGACCAATCATAGAGCCGTCTTTGAATAGGTATTCTGCCCACTCTTTTTCTTGCTCCGCTGCTTCTTTAAATAGGTCGAAACATTCTTGCTTACACTCTTCCGCAATTTGCATGAATGAGAAATCGTCTTGACCGTTACGCAGCAAGTTAATCATGTGCTGTGTACCCGTTAAGTGTAATGCTTCATCACGTGCGATTAGCTTGATAATTTTAGCGTTACCTTCCATCAGCTCACGCTCGGCAAATGCGAAAGAACAGGCGAAGCTGACGTAGAAACGAATTGCTTCTAAAGCGTTAACTGACATCAAACACAAGTACAACTTCTTCTTCAGGTCGTGAAGTTTAATCGAGACTTCTTCACCATTGATGGTATGAGTACCTTCGCCGTAACGGTGGTAATCATTGGTGAGTTGAATCAAGTCATCGTAGTAATGAGAGATATCTTCTGCGCGCTTAAGGATGTGCTCGTTTTCGACAATGTCATCAAATACGATACCCGGATCGTTGACGATATTACGAATAATGTGCGTGTAAGAGCGAGAGTGGATAGTCTCAGAGAAAGACCATGTCTCAATCCACGTTTCAACTTCAGGAAGCGATACTAGTGGTAGCAGAGCTACGTTAGGGCTGCGACCCTGAATAGAATCCAATAACGTTTGGTATTTTAGGTTTGAGATGAAGATGTGTTTCTCATGATCTGGCAGCTTGTTGTAATCAATACGGTCGCTGGATACATCCACTTCTTCAGGACGCCAGAAAAACGAAAGCTGCTTCTCGATCAACTTTTCAAAAATCTCAAATTTTTGTTGGTCGTAACGTGCAACGTTAACGGATTGACCTAAGAACATTGGTTCTTTTAGTTGGTCATTCTTTTTTCGATTAAAAGTACTGTAAGCCATGATGCCTCAATTCCTTTTATGCCCCTCACTGAGAGGGGCGAATAAATTCTTATTACCTAATAATCCACGATAGGATTATGGATTAAATCTTACAACCGCCGCCTGCACAATCGTCATCTTGAGGTTGTACAGCGTCTTTCTGGTCGTCACTCGCACCATCGCGTGTGTTATGGTAGTAAAGCGTTTTCACACCATACTTGTACGCAGTTAGAAGATCCTGGAGCAGTTTCTTCATTGGTACTTTACCACTCTCGAAACGAGTCGGGTCGTAGTTGGTGTTTGCAGAGATGGCTTGGTCAACGAACTTCTGCATAATACCCACTAGGTGTAGGTAGCCATCGTTCGAACCAATGTTCCAAAGCAGCTCATAGTTATCTTTGTACTTAGTGAACTCAGGTACGACTTGCTTCAAAATGCCATCTTTTGACGCTTTCACTGATACATAACCACGTGGTGGCTCAATACCGTTCGTTGCGTTAGAAATCTGAGATGAGGTTTCAGAAGGCATTAGCGCAGTCAATGTTGAGTTACGCAGACCGTGAGTCATGATCTCTTCACGTAGGCCATCCCAGTCGTAATGCAGCGCTTCTTCACAAACCAAATCGACATCTTTCTTGTAAGTGTCGATTGGTAACAAACCTTTCGCATAGTTTGTTTCGTGGAAAGAAGGACATTTACCTTGTTCTTTAGCCAGAGCAACAGATGCTTTTAACAAGTAGTATTGAATCGCTTCAAAAGTACGATGCGTTAGACCGTTTGCGCTTCCATCAGAGTATTTCACGCCATTCTTAGCAAGGTAGTAAGCGTAGTTGATAACACCAACACCTAACGTACGACGATTCATTGTCGACTTGTATGCCGCTGGAAGCGGGTAGTCTTGGTAATCGAGAAGCGCATCTAGAGCACGAACGACAAGATCGGACAGCTCTTCGAAATCGTCTAGAGACTTAATTGCCCCTAAGTTGAATGCAGAAAGCGTACAAAGCGCGATTTCACCTGAGTCATCTTCTACGTTAGTTAGCGGCTTGGTCGGCAGCGCGATTTCTAGACATAGGTTAGATTGGCGTACTGGTGCGACTTCAGAGTCAAATGGACTGTGAGTGTTACAGTGGTCAACGTTCTGAATGTAGATACGACCGGTTGACGCTCGCTCTTGCATCAAGATAGAGAACATCTCGATTGCTTTAACCGTTTCTTTCTTAACAGAAGGATCGTTTTCGTACTTAACGTACAGACGCTCAAACTCATCTTGGTTTTCGAAGAATGCGTCATACAGACCTGGTACGTCTGAAGGAGAGAACAGAGTAATGTTGCCACCTTCAACCAAACGTTGATACATCAAGCGGTTTAGCTGAACGCCGTAGTCCATGTGACGAACACGGTTTTCTTCGACACCACGGTTGTTCTTAAGCACCATTAGTGCTTGTGATTCACCGTGCCATAGAGGGTAGAACACTGTCGCTGCACCGCCACGAACACCACCTTGAGAACAACACTTAACAGCGGTTTGGAAGTATTTGTAGAATGGGATACAACCGGTGTGGAATGCTTCACCACCACGGATCTCTGAACCCAGTGCACGGATGCGACCAGCATTGATACCAATACCAGCGCGCTGAGAAACGTAACGTACAATTGAGCTTGCTGTTGCGTTAATTGAATCTAGGCTATCACCACATTCGATCAGTACGCATGAGCTGAACTGACGAGTAGGCGTACGAACACCAGACATAATTGGTGTTGGTAGAGAAATCTTAAATGTTGAAGTCGCATCATAGAAACGTTTGATGTAGCTAAGGCGCGTTTCTTGTGGGTATTTAGCGAACAAACAGGCAGCAACAAGAATGTAAAGGAACTGAGCACTTTCATAGATCTCGCCAGAAACACGGTTCTGAACGAAGTACTTGCCTTCTAGCTGTTTAACAGCTGCGTAGGAGAAATCAAGGTCACGACGGTGGTCAAGATAAGCATCTAGCTCGTCTAGCTCTGCCTTCGTATAGTCTTCCAGAATGTGTTGGTCGTACTTACCCATATCGATCAGCTTAGCAACGTGATCGTACAACGTTGGCGGCTCATATTGGCCGTAAGCTTTCTTGCGCAGGTGGAATACTGCCAGGCGAGCAGCCAGATATTGGTAGTCTGGTGTCTCTTCAGAGATCAGATCCGCTGCGGATTTGATGATAGTTTCATGGATATCTGTGGTCGTAATGCCATCGTAGAACTGAATGTGAGCGCGCAGTTCAACTTGAGATACAGAAACGTTATCTAGGCCTTCAGCAGCCCAGGTAATCACTCGGTGGATCTTTTCAAGATCAATAGTTTCTTTACGACCATTACGCTTAGTAACGGTAAGTTGTTGGTTCATTCTGCTTCATTTCCCTAACAAAACTGATAAAAGCCGCATTTTTGTGTAATTGTTGTAAAACTTGTACCGGCTTTGTGATCAAAATCTATCTATATATTGTAGTGGAAAACACAACATATAGGGGTGTTGCTGTTTTCGGGTACAAGATAGTGCTATCAATCTGAATTTTCAAGGAGCAGATCTGGGATGACTTGTGGATAACTAACAAATTTGAAAAAAACTGTAAGTGTCTACTAACTGATGAGGATAGGGCTGACAATAATGAACAAAAATACGATTCGGCGTCTGGTTTATAAGTAACCACAAACAAAAAAAAATTTCTTGATCTTTACGCTAAATTGGGTGCCATTTTGGATATGGTCGTTTTGGAATCAGACCAGCAAAAATTGATTAAAAAAGCACTAAAAAAGGCGGTAAACCTGTGCTACCGCCTTAGAATTAATCACTAAATGTAGTGTTTAATGAGTTGTTAAAACTTTTGAGTATGGACAATGTAGTTCACATCTACGTTAGAGCCCAATTTGTAGGTATCCGTCAATGGGTTGTAATGCAGCCCTGTGATACCAGTTTCCGTTAGATTGGTCTGGTCAATCATTTTGATGAGCTCAGAGGGGCGGATGAACTTTTCGTGGTCGTGGGTACCTTCAGGCACAATCTTCAATAATTTCTCAGCCCCAACAATCGCGAACAGATAAGATTTGATATTGCGGTTCAATGTGGAGAAGAAGACGTGGCCACCGGGTTTAACCAAAGCGGCGCATGAGCGAATAACAGAAAGTGGATCGGGGACATGCTCTAGCATTTCCATACAAGTGACTACGTCGTATTTTCCTGCATTCTCAGCGGCATGATCTTCAATGGTGCTTTGAATGTAAGTTAACTTAGTGCCGGTTTCTAGGGCGTGCAAGCGAGCAACTTCTAATGGCTCCTTACCCATGTCTAGACCAGTCACAACGGCTCCTTCTTTTGCCATGCTCTCAGCAAGGATGCCACCACCACAGCCGACATCGAGCACAACCTTACCAAATAGACCCTGAGCATTATCCAAAACATAGTTTAGACGAAGTGGGTTAATTTGATGAAGTGGCTTGAATTCGCCTTCTAGATCCCACCAGCGTGAGGCCATGTCTTCAAACTTCTTGATCTCGATAGGATCAACATTCTGTGATTGGGTCATAACTACTCGTTGTTAACTAACTTCCTTAAAACAGACGGCATTATAACCGTTAAAGTTGCTCAAACCATAGGCTGGGTCACTTTTATGCAATAGTGGCGAAAATGTAGCCATTAATCAGCAAGATAAATTCATAGTGTGCAAATTCTCAGCATTTGATTCACAACCAAGCTCACAACCTGATAAAAGGAGAGGGAAAGTGATGCCGAAGTGTTGATTTGTGTGTTATATTTTTGCACCTTAAACGTATTGTACATACGATCTACAAATAGAGGGATAATGGCTCTATGAGCGATCTAGCTAAAGAGATCACGCCCGTAAACATTGAAGATGAGCTTAGAGGTTCATACCTTGACTATGCGATGTCAGTTATCGTTGGTCGTGCTCTTCCAGATGTGCGTGATGGCCTAAAGCCTGTACACCGCCGCGTTTTGTTCGCGATGAATGTGCTAGGTAATGACTGGAATAAACCATACAAAAAATCTGCCCGTGTTGTTGGCGACGTAATCGGTAAATATCACCCACACGGTGATAGTGCTGTGTACGACACTATCGTACGTATGGCTCAGCCGTTCTCATTACGTTACATGCTCGTTGATGGCCAAGGTAACTTCGGCTCTATCGATGGCGACTCAGCAGCGGCAATGCGTTATACCGAAGTTCGCATGGCTAAAATTGCCCACGAACTTCTCGCAGATCTAGACAAAGAAACTGTTGATTACGTACCTAACTATGATGGTACTGAGCAGATCCCAGCAGTTCTTCCAACCAAAATTCCTAACCTATTGGTAAACGGTGCTTCTGGTATCGCAGTAGGTATGGCAACCAACATTCCTCCTCACAACTTGACTGAGGTGATTGATGGCTGTCTTGCATACATCAATAATGAAGAAATCACTATTGATGAGCTTATGGACTACATTCCAGGTCCTGACTTCCCAACAGCGGCACTTATCAGTGGTCGTAAAGGCATTGTAGACGCGTACAAGACTGGCCGCGGTAAAATTTACATGCGCTCTAAGGCGGAAGTTGAAGCAGACAAGAATGGTAAAGAAACCATTATTGTTACTGAGATTCCATACCAAGTGAACAAAGCTCGCTTGATTGAGAAGATCGCAGAGCTTGTTAAAGATAAGAAAGTTGAAGGCATTAGTGCGCTACGTGACGAGTCTGATAAAGACGGTATGCGTATTGTTATCGAATGTAAGCGTGACGCGGTGGGTGAAGTAGTACTAAACAACCTGTACGCTAACACTCAGCTACAAACCACATTCGGTATCAACATGGTGGCGCTGAACAATGGTCAGCCGCAGCTATTCAATCTGAAAGACATGCTTAAGTGCTTCGTTGATCACCGCCGTGAAGTAGTGACTCGTCGTACAATCTTCGAATTGCGCAAAGCTCGTGAGCGTGCGCACATCCTTGAAGGTCTCGCGCTAGCGCTAGCAAACATCGATGAGATCATTGACCTTATCCGTAAAGCACCAACACCGGCAGAAGCGAAAGCTGGCCTTGTTGCTCGTGGTTGGGATCTAGGTAATGTCGCTGCAATGCTTGAACGCGCAGGTACTGACGCTGCTCGCCCAGAGTGGCTAGAAGCTCAATACGGTATCCGTGACGGCCAGTACTTCCTGACAGAAACTCAAGCGCAAGCAATTCTTGACCTACGTCTACATAAACTGACGGGTCTAGAACACGAGAAGATTCTTGATGAGTACAAAGCACTGCTAGATGAAATCGCAGAGCTAATGCACATTCTTGCAAGCACTGAGCGCTTGATGGAAGTGATCCGTGAAGAGCTAGAAACTGTTCGTGATGCATTTGGTGATGCTCGCCGTACAGAAATTACAGCAGCAAGCCATGACATTGACATGGAAGAGCTTATCGCTCGTGAAGATGTTGTCGTGACGCTTTCAAATGCTGGTTACGTTAAGTACCAAATCCTAAGCGATTACGAAGCTCAGCGTCGTGGTGGTAAAGGTAAGAGTGCAACTAAGATGAAAGATGAAGATTACATCGAACGTCTTCTCGTTGCGAATACTCATGACAACATCTTATGTTTCTCAACTCGCGGTAAAACATACCGTCTGAAAGTATATCAACTGCCGCTAGCAAGCCGCACCGCTCGTGGTAAGCCAATCGTCAACATTCTTCCACTTGAAGAAGGTGAGCGTATTACGGCGATTCTACCTGTTGATGAGTTCTCACCAGAGAAGTTCATCTTCATGGCAACAGGCGACGGCACAGTTAAGAAGACATCGCTCGATCAGTTCGCGAACGTTCGTTCAAACGGCTTAATTGCGGTGAACCTGCGTGACGATGACTCTCTGATTGGCGTTGATATCACAAACGGTGACAGCGACATCATGCTGTTCTCGAAAGCGGGTAAAGTGGTACGATTCAACGAAGACAAAGTACGTGCAATGGGCCGAACTGCTGCAGGTGTACGCGGTATGAAGCTCGCTGACGAAGACCAAGTTGTATCATTGATTGTTCCTTCTAACGAAGGTGACATTCTAACAGTGACACAAAATGGCTACGGTAAGCGTACTGAACTTGCTGAGTACCCAACAAAAGGCCGTGCGACACAAGGTGTTGTATCGATCAAGGTTTCTGAGCGAAATGGCCCGGTTGTTGGCGCTGTACAAGTAGAAGAAGGCGACGAGATGATGATGATCACCGACGCTGGTACTCTAGTTCGTACACGTGTAGCGGAAGTAAGCCAAGTTGGCCGTAATACACAAGGTGTTACGCTAATCCGCACCGCAGAAGACGAATCAGTCGTTGGTCTGCAACGTATCGATGAAGTTGAAGAAGCCGAATTACCAGAAGGTGAAGAAGCGGAAGCAGCCGAGTCAACGACAGAAACTAGCGCCGAAGATGCTCAAACTCCAACCGCTGATAGCGACACGGAAGAGTAAGCGATAGAAACTGAATAGAGCCGGGCCTTAGTGCCCGGCTTTTTTTGTATCTGTTTACTCGCTTAATACTGGTTGGGTTTTTCTTTGTATAGTGGTTCCCAAAACCTATCTCTCTTTGGCGAGCGAATTACTGACTGGTTTATAGTAGGACCTCTTCATCACTAGGAGGCGAATCCATGGGTGCAGACACACCAATGGCAATTTCCAATTACCTTGGAGCTCTTCTCGCTGTCTTAATCCTCTATCCATTTGCTTTGGTTGCACTGCAAATTGCCATATTTTCACCCAGTAAGCGCAAAAGGGTGACGCGTAGATTCAATTTTGTTGCCGCAATAGCGGCCGTGATATTGCTCGTTTTACATATGCAAACAGAAGTTATATATGGCAAAGAGTTGCTCGATCGCTATTACGCAGAACATGGAACTGAAGCCTCTCTGCTGCCTAAAGAGCACTCGCAGCCCGATATGGGGCAGGGTGACAAATAAACGCAATGACGGTGTAAGACAAAAAAATGGCGTCAATTTTTTGTTTGCAATTTCAATGAGTTAAATGTTTTGTTTGGTTGGTAATTGTTCGTGCATCTTTTCATAAATGCCGTTAATATGCGCTCCTTTCTACTGTTCCAAGCGAAAAATTAACCATGAAATTGTCACTCAAACAAAAATTGATTGGCGCAAGTTTATTAGCCGTGGTGTTAATGGCAAGTGCGCTAACTTGGCTATCTGCGGACCAACTGTTTCAGCAAACACGTAACGGTGTCTATGCCAGAGCTGAAAGCCTAGCCATGGCCGCTTCAGAAGGAATTTCTGATTGGATTACCATTCGTAAAGAGATCTCGACAGCATTTAATGATTACAGTCAGGAAGCTGACGTTGTTCCTTTTTTGCAGCAAGCGCGTAAAGCGGGTGGGTTCGATGATATCTTCCTAGGTACACCTGAAGGAGGAATGTACCGTTCGCACCCTGAACGCAACCGCGCTGACTACGATCCGCGTACGCGCCCTTGGTACAAAGATGCCAATGCGGCAGGTAAGCAGATCATTACCACAGCATACCAAGACGCAATTACCAATGCCTTGTTGGTGACGATTGCAGAACCGGTTCGTCGCAATGGTGAGTTTGTTGGTATTGTGGGTGCTGATGTACTGATTGATCAGTTGATCAACGACGTCATCAATCTTGATGCGGGTAAAAATGCTTACGCGATGTTGATTGATGCGCAAAATGGTACTTTCCTTGCTCACCCGAACAAAGATTTTACATTGAAGCCAGTCACCACGTTATCGAACAAATTTACGTTGCGTGCGATTGAAGAAGCAGCGAGCAGCAGCGCTATCGAGAATATCGAGCGCAATGGTGCGGAAAAACTCTACTTCTTTAAGCAAGTGCCGGGCACTCAGTGGATTTTTGCAATTGAAATGGATCGTGCAACCGAAGAAGCAGCGCATACGGAGCTTCTTCGTGATCTGATCATTACCGCGATTGTGATTACCTTGGTTGTCGTAATGCTGGTTTCTTGGTTAGTCAGCTTCCTATTCCGCGATTTAGGTCGAGTATCTCGCGCTCTGGAAGAGATTGCATCTGGGGAAGGGGACCTGACTCAACGCTTAGAGCCGCGCAGTGACGATGAAGTAGGTCAACTGGCGACGAACTTCAATACCTTTGTTGGCAATATGCACACCATGGTGTCTAAACTGAGCTTGGTTTCAGCGTCGCTATCGGAGCAAGCGAAACAAACGGCTCAGCACGCAGAAGAGCGTAGCGCTCGTATCCGTCATCAACAAGATGAGATCAACATGGTGGCGACGGCAATTAACGAAATGGCTGCCGCAACGCAGGAGATCGCCGGTAATGCTGATCATACTGCGCAGAATTCATCTGAAGCTGTGTCGGCGTGTGTTCACGGTGGGCAGCAGGTTGTTCAGACTCAGAGCTCTATTCAGAACCTTGCGCAAGAAGTTCAAGTCGCGACGGAAGTGATTCAAGAGTTGGAAGCGCATGGTAATAGCATTAGTACTATCTTATCGACCATCCAAGACATCGCTGAGCAAACCAACTTGTTGGCACTGAATGCTGCCATTGAAGCGGCACGAGCAGGAGAACAAGGTCGAGGCTTTGCCGTCGTTGCAGATGAGGTTCGCGTATTGAGCCAACGTACTCATGCGTCAACTCAAGAGATCCAACAAATGATCGAAACCTTGCAGGGCACAACGGGTAAAGCTGTTGGCATTATGGGCGACAGCCGTATGCTAGCCGATACCAGTGTCGGTGATGCTGACTCTGCTGCCGTGAGCCTGACCCAAATCCAAACTGCGGTTGAACGCATTAGCGATATGGCAACGCAAATTGCGTCAGCAGCTGAAGAGCAGGCTTCTGTGACTTCTGAGATCACACGTAACACCGTGGGTATTCGTGATGTATCAAACGATCTCGCAGACGAAGCACACGATGCGGCTGCACAAGCGGCTCAGTTGTCAGAGCTATCTCATGAACTAGAGCAAGAGATTAATCGATTCAAACTGTAACGGTGACTCTAACTCCTGAAAAGCCCAGCAGAGATGCTGGGCTTTTTTATATCTTACTCATAGATGTGATGTGGGTAAGTTTCCAAAATGGAAATATGAGATGAATATATTTTCAATTGTCGACATGACTGGGCATGATTAAAATCCATAAAAAATATAAGGATAAATTCATGCCGAATTCACTAACGCCCTTCCAACAACGCATTCAAAACATCGTTACCGATACTCAGCTAAACCCCAAACAGAAAAACCTATTCCTCGCACTGGAAGCTGAGGCCCACCTGCCTTATATGCCAATTTCTAACGCTGTCGCAGAGGCTTTAAAGCAAGGTGTGCTTTGCGATATGTTTGAAGGTCATGCACCTTTTAAGCCGCGATATGTTTTGCCAGACTATGCAAAATTCCTTAGTCAGGGGTCGGAGTATCTGGAGCTCGATCCGGCTGCAGATTTTGACGATGCACTCAATTTACTCACCATCATTTATCATCATGTTCCTTCCGTTACTAATATCCCAGTCTACCTCGGTCAGTTGGACGATGTTCTATTGCCATACATTGGTGACCTAACAGAGGAGCAAATTTACACTAAGTTGAAACGTTTCTGGATCATGCTGGATCGCACTCTGCCGGATGCGTTTATGCACGTTAACATTGGTCCTAGCGACAACATCATTTGCCGCACCATACTGAAAGTTGATGCTGAGCTAAAACAGATCGCGCCTAACCTGACGTTCATGTATGACCCGAGTGTCACGCCCGATGACTTACTGAGACAAGCCACCAGTAATATTTGCGAGTGCAGTAAACCGCACATTGCTAACTACCCAATGCACTCGGCTGCTTATGGAGACAAACAGTTTGGCATTGTTAGTTGTTATAACTCTTTGCCTCTAGCGGGGGGCTCTAACACCTTGGTGCGGATGAACCTAAAAGCGGTCGCTCAAAAGTCGGCGAATCGTACCGAGTTTCTTGACTATGTTCTGCCATCATATAGCAAATTGATGATTGAGCTGATGGATGCTCGCAGCAGTTTTCTCCATGAAAAATCGAACTTCTTTAAAGGTTTCTTGACGACGGAAAAGCTGATTGATGAAAGCCGCTTTGCCCCTATGTATGGTATTTATGGGATGGCGGAAGCCGTGAACATCTTACTTGCGAATGAAGGTATCGATGAACAGTATGGCCATGGTGAGCAAGCAAACCGACTCGCGCTAGCCATCTCAGAGAAGCTGGCTCATTTGGTTGATATCAGCCCAGTTAAGTATGGCTTAGAGGGTAAGGCGCTGCTGCATGCACAAGGCGGTATCAGTTTAGATGAGGGAGTGACACCAGGCGTTCGCATTCCTTATGGAACCGAGCCCGATCCAGTCACATACGTTCAGGCGACAGCCGCTCAGCACAAGTATTATACCTCTGGCATCAGCGACATCCTAACCATCGATGAAACCGTGAAATCTAACCCAGAAGCCATGTTCAACTTGTGTAAAGGCGCACTTAATTTAGGTTATCGAGAGTTTACCGCTAATGTTGCCTCCAATGATCTAGTTCGAGTAACAGGGTATATGGTTAAGCTATCGGATATTGCTAAGTTCAAGCAGCAAGGCTCACGTAAGAATACGACGTTCTTGGGGGCAGAAGCGGCTGAGAAAACGGGTATTCTTGATAGAAAGCCAAGGGTGGTTAGCATGGAAATGCAACCTACCTACGACTAGGGCGCTGTTAGAATGAGAAACGAGAGACAGGCGTTAGTCAGTCGCATCTTGCCTTTTTCTTGCGTTGATGGGCCAGGCAACCGCCTGGTCATCTTTTTGCAAGGGTGCAATTTCACCTGTATCAGCTGCCACAACCCTCATACGATCAACCACTGCAATCACTGCGGGGAGTGCGTAGAAAGTTGCCCGACGCAAGCTTTGCAATTTGGCAAGGAGGGTAAAGTTGATTGGCAAGCATCCCTTTGCATCCATTGCGACAGATGTATAGAGGCGTGTCGTCATCATGCTAGCCCTAAGGTTTCTCATTACAGTGTCACTGATCTCATTGAAGTCATTACTAAACAGAGTGGCTTTATTAGTGGAGTAACGGTATCAGGAGGCGAAGCCACATTGCAGCTTCCTTTTATTGTTGAACTTTTTAAAAGTATTAAACAGTCGACTGAGCTTAATCACCTCACGTGCTTTGTGGATAGCAACGGTTATCTCGCGAAGGATGGGTGGAACAAGCTGCTGCCATATTTAGACGGCGCGATGATCGATTTGAAAGCCTGGAGTTTAGAGACGCATCAGTGGCTTGTTGGGCGTGATAACCATAGAGTTATTGAGTCGATTAAGTGGCTAGGGAAGCACAAAAAGCTGCACGAGCTTCGCCTACTTCATATCCCAAACCGAAGCGATTTAGACCAAGAAATAGGTCAAGTGGCTAGGCTAATATACGCATTACCGAAAGACGTGATCGTGCGCTTAAACGCTTTCCAACACCACGGTGTTCGCGGAGAGGCGCTATCTTGGCCCAAATGTAGCCAATCCCAGTTGGAGGGCTTTCATCGGAATCTGGCTGCGATTATTGATAACCCAATAGTAACGCCGTCTGTTTATCTTTAACCTGCAGTGAGCTGAGTGTGAAGCCAACGTAGCGATGGGTTGTTTAGGCTGACTTCGTTCCAGACTAAACTGTATCCAACTTGACCATATTCAAAAGGTAAGGGCTTTTGAACCAACCCTTTGGCTTGCATAGCGCAATCGGCCCAAGCTTTCGAACTGGTTAACAGCAAATCTGAATGGTGGCACATCAGCGCGGCAGAGCCAAAATCCGCGACAGACATGGCAAGGCGGCGAGGTTGGTGTTGCTGAGTGAGGTTTTGTTCGAAGTAAGGCTCAGACAAATCTTTATCCAGAATACCAATATGCTGGTACTCCAAGTAGTCTTGAATTGTGATGGTCTGTTGCCGTGCCAGCGGATGGTTGCCAGCCATCAGGCAAACCATCTCATCCTTTAAGAGTTGTCGCCAAACTAGCCCACGACTCTTCGTTGGTGGTTGGCTGATGTCATGGGGAAGAATCATAAAATCGACCTGACCGCGAGATAGAGATTCGAAGTTCATCTGCTCTTTAGAATAGATCTGAATCTGTTGCGCTTGCGTGAGCTGCTGTCTTATTGAACGAATCAAAGGCGAGAAGAGTTCAAAGGTACTTTCGCGCATAGACAAAGAGATCGAGCCTTGAAAGCTGGCTGGATCAAATTGCCCTTGATGAAGAATTCCATTCATACTCGACAAAATTTTGTGAACTTCAGGGCCTATGGTGATCGCCAAAGGAGTAGGGATCAGTTGTCCACCATCGCGATAAAAGAGCTCATCATTAAGCTGCTCTCTAAGTTGACTCAATATTTTACTGACATTTGATGGCGTTACACACAGTACTTTAGAGGCGGCTGTAACGCTATGTGTGCTTAACAGCACGTGCAAGGTTGTTAGATGCTTTAGGCTGACTCGAGATAAGGCGATGTAATCCATGACGAAATTTCAATAGACTCTGAATAACCCTATTATATATAAGTGTTATTCAAAACAAAGCTACAAAAGATTATTGAGTGATGTGTAAATACTATACTTACTAAGTGTCAAATTGTGGTGGAGGATCCACTGATGCTTAGATTTTATTCGCTACTTATGACGATAGCGGCTGTTGCTGTTAGCTCGTATACCATCGCTAGTGAAGATGAACCTGAAATGGATAACTCGACGAAGACGCCCCCAGAAATGGCATTGCTGGACAATGATGACGATGGGCGAGTGTCAAAGGAAGAGTTTGATGTTTATCGAGAAGGCCTAAGTGATGGTGAGGAGGAAGAGGGGGCGCAATTGAGTGCTTTTGCATCATTTGATAAAGATAAGGATGGATTCGTTAGTGAAGCGGAGCTCGCCGCTCACGCGAAGTATTCCAACCCTGGCAATGGAACAGGCACCTTGTTAGAAAATAAAAAGAAAACAACCTCAGAGAATCGTCAACAAAGTAATCGAGGCGGAAGTAGAGATAAAGGAAACAAAGAGAAAGGCAATCGCGGTGGTGGCAACAGAGGTGGTAAGGATAAGTAAAACAGCGCCCATGGTAGGGCGCTGAATCTTGCATCAATCGATCAAGCCATAGTCTGAACCAAGGATATCGATAATTTCTTGCTTCGGGTTCGCGCTGAGTGTAATGGCTGAACCCGTGATCTTTTCAGCAATACCTGTATAGGTATTCGAGATATCAAGGAGAGCTTGCAGCGGCAACGCATTGTCGCGCGCTAGTTCTTCGCGCTCTGGCATACGTTCTTTGTTTAACAAAATGTCCGGATCAGGGAAGTGATTAAGTAAGAACTGGCGGAAGCCCTCTTTTGAATTCTCAACAATATTCCCTGCTTGGTACTCTTTTTCATCCCAAATTCGTGACGAGTCAGGTGTACCAACTTCATCCATATAGATGAGTTTTTCATTGCCAGCGGCGTCGTTGACATAGCCAAATTCAAACTTGGTATCGACAAAAATCTGTTCAACATCGGAGAGTGCCTGACTGATCACCGCGAAACCTTCACTAAGCAACTTCTCGTACTGGGCGATGTCGTCTTGTTTTGAAAAGTTAAATGCCGCGAAGTTTTGTTCGATGTTCTCTCGGGTGATGTTTACATCGTCTGCTTCAGGAACCCCAGGAATGCCTTTTAGAATCCCTTTAGTGGATGGTGTCATCAGAAGCTCTGGTAAAGGCTTGTCTTTTTCTAGTCCTTCCGGGAGCTGGATACCGCAAAACTCTCGTTCACCTTTCTCGTATGCGCGCCACATCGAGCCGGTAATGTACTTACGGCAAATCGCTTCAATCATGATGGGTTTGGCTTTCTGTACTATCCAAACGAGAGGGTGGGGGATATCGAGAATATGGCTGTCTGCCAAACCGTTTTCTTTGAATAACTTAAACCAATGATTGGAAATAGCATTGAGTGCAGCACCTTTACCGGGAACCCCTTGTAAATCGCCTTCTGCATGCCAGATACAGTCAAACGCTGATATGCGATCGCTGATAACCATAATGGCAAGTGGGGCGTCAGGTGCAACATCGTAACCTTTCTCTTGGATTAGACGTTTACTGTCTTCCTCCGTTAACCAGTAAACAGAGCGAACTTTACCACTGTGAACAGGTTTGTTAGTGCGAATGGGAAGATCGTCATTAACGGCGAGAACTTGATCAGCGAGACTCATTGAGACATTCCTATCTTGGTCGAAAAGGGAGCGAAAGCATCATTCGAGCTTTCATTTTGCCCAGCATCATACCAGAACTAATTTGTCTCGCCAGATAAAAAGCAAACGTTTGCTTAAGTTTTTCAATTTTGATTGAAAATCATCCGACAAATAAAAAGCCCCTCGTGAAAGAGGGGCAAAAAGACAGTGTTTGTGTTGAGCTTGTTAGTGGTACTTGTAAGTTCTGCCCTCAACGAAAAAGACGGCACACTGATATTGGCTAGCGAGGTCAATCAGCAGGGACTGATCGAACGGTGAAATTTGTGTCGACGCGACAACTGCACTTGCGTTACCAGATTTAATCGCCTTAGCGACGATCTCTGCTTCAGATAGAGTTTGAGAAGCTTTCATTTGAATAATTTTTTTACAGCTAACATTGTATGAAGCGAATTGCTCAAAATCAGGACGAGGGCACTCTGATGTAAACAAAATCCATTGCTTTTGATGAGACAAGCCAGCAAGTTGGTACAAGGTGGCGTCATCAATGTTCATCGGGTGTGTTGGTTGAGCGAGAACATTGAATTTTGATACTGGGCGATTTTGTGTTTGAAGCTGAATCATAATACTGTCCTTTCATACATGCTGTATGCTTATACAGTAGTTTGATTGTGGTATCTGATCAAGCTTTTTTTGCTTTCTTTTTAAACAAAGAGCAAGTGGGGAATATGGAATTTTGTTTTATCCTGTTGATATTAATAAACAAATAGGGGTTTTGCGATCAGGGTGCGAGCACTATGAAATGTGATTAAAAGCACACAGACTTATACAGTGTTTTTAGCAAACTACTGTATAAGTAGGTATTGAGTGGAGGAGGAGGCTTATAGAAAGCGTTCAGGAAAGTCGCTAAATATGCCGTCTAAACCTTTAAGGTGTTTAAGGCGGTTGGGGTTGTTGACCGTATAGCACCAGACTTGATATCCCTGCTGCTTTAGCTGGTTGATTTGACGATTGGTTGTCCACAAATGGTTTAGGTTGCAGCCAACCGCAGAGATCTCTTCGAGAAGTAATCGGTCTTTTTTCCTCAGGCGTTCAGACAATACTGCAATAGCATGAGAAGGAAAATGGATTCGCAATTGACGAAGAACATCGTGGTTAAAGCTTGAAAACAATATGTTGTCAGATTGAATGTGTGAGTCGTCAATGGCCTCGGTAAGCAAAGAGACCACTTGCTCCGGGTCATGATGATCGACTTTTACTTCAAGGTTCAACTTAACATTTTCGGTGATGGCTAAATCAAGTAGCTCAGCCAACGTCATTATGGTTTGTTGCGGGAAACGTTTCTTGTGGTTCTGAGCAAAATCGAGCGCTCTCAACTGAGCTAAGTTAAGTTCATCTACTCGACCGCTACCGTTGCTACAACGATCCACAGTATGATCATGACACACCACCAGCACATTATCTTTACTGGGTTGAACATCAACTTCAATCCATTCCAAACCAAGCCGAATGGCGGCCTCTATACTTATGCGGGTATTTTCTGGGTAGTGACCTGCGACACCGCGATGTCCAACAACAATCATTGTTTCTATACCTTAAGGAATTTGGCTTAGATTAACGTTAAATAGCGTTTGTCACTAGAGTTTGCTTGGTGAAGCTTAAAATATCTGCGATTATCGATAAATTACATAAATATTATAATGATGCAGGGGTTCTAAGTTGAACGCTGAACGCAAAGCGGCCGGTATATTGGTCGTCACTACATTGCTTGCTGGGTTTGGTTGGATTTTCTCGAAAGAGGCGATACAAGGTCTACCGCCCTTTGGTTTCATTGCACTGCGATTTTTATTGGCCTCGCTGTGCCTGTTACCATTTTGTTTTGGCTCGTTGAAAAGCATATCGTTTGTGCAATTTCGCCAAGCCTTGGGAGGTGGGTTAATACTTGCGTTAGCTTTGCTAGCTTGGGTATACGCCGTTTCGATAAGCGATACCTTGGGGGAAGGGGCGTTTATCGTCAGCCTTTCAATGATCATCGTACCGATCGTGGCATGGACGCTATTTAGAGAAAAACCGAAACGCGCATTCTGGTTTGCGATGCCGATTGCGGTTGCTGGATTGGCGTTCCTTTCTCTTAAGGGAGGGTGGCAAAGCTCACCAGGGCAATTGTGGTTCTTATTCAACGCCTGTTTGCTTGCGTTGCATTTCAATATCAATAGCAGACTCGCTCAGAGCTTACCGATTTTGCTCCTCACTTGTATTCAGCTTTTTGTGACTGGCTTGATAGCCCTTATGGTTTCCTCCTTGGTCGAAACCATGCCAGAGCACATCGATAACGAAATATGGGGTTGGTTTCTTGCCAGCGCGATACTGGCGACCAGCCTACGATTTGCGATGCAAACACTGGGGCAAAAAGGCTGTAATCCTGCGAATGCCGCTCTGATTATGTTGCTTGAGCCGATTTGGACGGTCATTCTGAGCATCATTTGGTATGGAGAGCAGCTATCAACCAACAAAGTCGTAGGGTGCAGCCTAATACTCTTGTCGTTACTCTTCTATCGGACCGATGGTCGGTTGTTTAGAATTCGACGCTAAGAAGAGGCTTAGCAGCAGTTAAATCGTTCATTTATTATTTTGATGCTAAAATTAAATTGCTATAATTGATATCAATATTAGTAATCTATCTTGATTTGAAAGCAGGGATGAATAAATGAAAATTGGTGTTATTGGCGCGGGCTCGGTGGGAGTAGGAGTTTGCAATTACTTGCTGACGCTTGGCAGCGTAAGTGAGTTAATTTTACTCGATAAGAATCTAGAGCGAGCGGAAGGTGAAGCGTTCGACTTTCGTCATACCGCTGCTTTGACCTTTTCCAAGAACACGCATCTAGTGCCAACCGATGATTACTTGACGTTAATTGGCGCTGATATTGTTGTAATTACGGCTGGTGCGCAAATAAAACAAGGGCAAACTCGTGTAGATCTTGCGGAGATTAACAGCCAGATAGGCGTTGATATCGCTAAGGAAGTCGAGCGAGTTGCGCCTAATGCGACGTTGATCGTGGTGAGTAATCCGTGTGACATTGTGGCACATTTTATTGCGACCAATACTAAGTTTCCTCGTTCTAAAGTCATCAGTAGCGGTTGTGTCATTGATACCGCAAGATTGATGAGCATCGTTGCTAACCGAGTCAACCTGGATCCTAAAAACGTATTTGGTTACGTGTTGGGTGAGCATGGAAGCAACTGCTTTACTCCTAAGAGTTTAATTTCTATCGCCGGTCAACCCGCAGATTATTACTGCGATACCCACCATATTGATCGAATTTGTGCCGATGAGTTGCTAGAGTCGGTTAAACAAGCTGGCTATGAAATCTTTAAACGCAAGCAAAACACGACACACGGTATTGCCGCGAGTGTATTTCGCATTATTCAAGCAATCATGATCAACGAACGTTCTGTGTTGCCCATCGCGACGCTGCTCAATGGCGAGTACGGATTGCATGATGTGGTCTTGAGTGTCCCAACGGTTGTCGGTAAAAATGGCGCTGAAGCGGTACTAAGCCACCCGTTTACCGAAGAAGAAATGGCGACACTTAAACAGATTGCGAATAATGTAGACGAAGTGGTGGCACAAATCGCAGCAAAAACAGGTTTGGATAAGTAAGCCATTGTTCTCGGCTTCTCTGAGTAGAGGAACAGTTAGCCAATTCACATCTTAGAGTGTTTACTCTTTTCTTTTCTGACAACAGGGCTAGATTAATAAATGTAAATAATTTGTTAATCAAAAGCCCTGTATGAAACTGCATGTAATCGACGGCTATATACAGCAAATGTATCTAGCAGAATACCAAGACAAATTGATGCTGCTCGATGGTGCTAGTCGCGCAGATATTCCTCATATTTCTCGCTTTATCAAGCAGCAACTTAATCGACCTTTGAGCGACTTGAAGCTGGTGGTGGTGACGCACATGCATCCTGATCATGCTGGTGGAGCACATAAACTGCGCACGATAACGGGATGCCAAATCGTCTCTGCAGACAAAGAGCGTCAATGGTATTGCGGCATTGATGGGTTCTTGATGCATTTAACGGATGTGGCGCTGGCGCGCTGGGTAGCAAAGAGAAAACGCAAGCCGCGTCGTAGGTTATGGTATTCACGTAACCTGTACCCTGATATGACTCTGAAAGAAGGGGATGTGTTGCCGGGATTTGAAGATTGGCGCATTCTCGAAACGCCAGGTCATACCGATCGGGACTTATCGCTGTACCATGAAGCGCAAGACACTCTGTATGTCGCGGATCTAATGGTTGAGGTCAAAAACCGTTTAATCGCCCCTTTTCCGATCTTTCACCCCAATAAGTATAAAGCCTCCGTGGGACGGGTCTATGACATGAAACCAACGCGATTGCTGGTTGCCCATGGTGGAGAAGTCGAGTTTACTCAATCACACTATCAACATCTCATAGACACAGCGCCAAGAAGGCCTTCAACTCACTGGCGAGTCACCAAGATAAAGCTACGTAGTTTAGTCGGCGCCATTTGGTCATTTGGTTTGGCTAAACGGAAAGATTAAGCCTTCGGTATCAAACCCTGCTTGCTCGGCAATTCTCAAGTACTTGTTCAGTTTGTAATCTGGCAATTGCGTTTCGCGCGACAAGATCCAAAAGTAATCGCGGTTATAGCCCGAAACCAGTGCGGTAGAGTAGTCATCTTCAAGGTAGTAAATCAGATAGCTGCTGTAGAATGGGCCAAAAAACGACACTTTGAGGTGGCCGATATTTTCATCTTGAACAAACTTCGCTTTACCGAGTGCTTCACTCCATTGTTGCTCTTCCTCGTTCCAACCTCGGTTGACGACTTTGATTGAGCCATCTTCATTGAATGAGTAAGTCGCGGATACATTTGATAAGCCACGCTCAAAGCTATGGTCGAGTCGAGCAATTTCATACCAAGTCCCAAGGTATCGGTTGGCATCAAAATTGGTAACAGCTTCAAGGTTGTCAGGTTTTGCAGTACAGCCGACAAGAACCATAAAGGCAAGAATAATAGAGAATGTTTTCATAATTATCAGTGTTTTATCGGGTTATGGGATTATAGTAGTGTGGATGAAAGAGATTCGCGAGCAAAGTTGAAGTTTGGTGTGATCTCTTTACTATGTGTTTCTACGAGAAAATTCGACATTTTTGTCACTTTATAAAAGCTAACCCATGAAGTTTACCAAACCTGCTATTGTCACCAGTGCATTGTTCGCGAGTGTCGCCGCCTCCGCAACAGGCATCGATAAGGCGATGACCATCCAAAGCCAAACTGATTCGGCCTCAGTCGCGACTCAACAACGAATCGATGAGAGTGATGAACGAATTCGTCAATTGCGCCAGGAAATTGAGCAGCTAAAACGACAAAATTCCGATCTCGAGGTTTATCAACGTCACTTGAACGCATTAATAAAGAGTCAGGCTGATGAAGTTGCGAGCTTGAACGAACAACTCAGCAATGTGGCTCAGACTAAGCAGGGCTTAGTTCCGCTTATGTACCATATGATTGATGGTCTAAAGCGTTTCAGCGATGAAAGCATGCCGATCAAACAACAGCAGCGAATCACTCGGATTGAGAACTTAGAAGCGTTAATGGCTCAATCTAACGTAAGCGAAGCGGAAAAATTCCGACTTGTACTCGATGCGTATCTGATTGAATTTGAATACGGCAATAAGTTAGGTGTCTATCAAGATCAAATTGAGATTGAGGGCACTCTGCGTGATGTTCAATTGTTGCATCTTGGCCGTTTGGCTTTGATTGCTCGTAGCGAAAAGAATGGGCTCTATTGGCTTTGGGATCAGAACAATAACCAATGGTTGGCTTACGATTCGAGCCACACTCAGTCGCTAAATCGGGCTTATGAGGTTGCCAGCCAGCGCATTGCTCCTGAACTCATCACCTTGCCAATACAAATTCAAGCTACGGGGAAATGAAGATGAAGTTAGCTCAAATTTTTGCTGTAGCGAGCTGTTTGCTTTCTTTCCATGCGTTGTCAGCCTCGGATCTGGTAGAGCAGGTTTCTTTGCAACAAAAGTCTCAAATCGCGCATAACCAAGAGCGAGAAGCAAAATTCGAACATCAGGAGGCAGAGCTGCTCGCTGTAAAGCAAAAGCTTCAGGCTGAGCATGATCGGCTTAAACAAACAAATAGCAAGTTAAGTGAAACCTTTACCAGCAATGAGTTGCAACTTGCTGAACTAGAGCAAAATCTGAGATTAGAAACAGGCAGCTTAGGGGAAGTGTTTGGTGTTGCCAAACAAGCAGCCAAGGAGCTAAATGAAGGGTTAAACGTTACGGTGAGTGGTGCAGGGCAGCCTGACACGCTTAAAGAGTTAAATCAGCTAGTCGAAACCAATCGCATGCCTGATATGGTTCAGTTAACCCGTCTTTGGCACATCTTGCAGCGACAAATTCACCAGCAGTCGAGCAGCCAAGCGATCCAGGTTGATCAAGTGATGCAGGGGGGCCAAATCTCAGAGCAGCCTGTATTTCAACTTGGCGCGTTTGCGTTAATTGGGCAGGATGGTTTTGTCGACTGGCAACCAGACTCTCAGTTGGCTAAGCCTCTACAAAAACAACCCTCGCAGGCTCCAACGTTTGACTTTTTAACGGCGCAATCTCCGGGCGAGTTTGTTTCTGTTTCACTTGACCCTACTCATGGTCAAGTATTTGATCAGTTAGCCAAACAACCTTCGTTGATGGAAAGAGTCGAGTCTGGCGGTGTGGTGGGGATGGCCATTGTCGCTTTGTTCCTCGTCGGTATGGTGATCGCAATTGTTCGTGGTGGCGTGGTTTTTTCGATTCAGCGACAAATCGCCCAGCAGCTCAAATCTCCTAATCAACCAAATGACAATCCACTAGGCCGGGTATTGTCGGTGTTGGAGGAGCAACCTAATCGCACACCAGAGGCACTAGAGTTGAGGCTACTCGAGGTTATTTTGGATGAGCAGTCTCATCTAGAAAAAGGCCTTTCCATGCTAAAGCTACTGGCTGCATTAGCTCCGATGCTTGGTCTATTAGGGACAGTAACGGGAATGATTGAAACCTTCCAAGTCATTACGCTATTTGGTGGTGGTGATGCGAAAGTCATGGCGGGAGGGATATCTACGGCGCTGGTCACTACCGTAATGGGTTTGGTGGCAGCGATGCCACTGCTATTGGCTCATAACTTATTATCCACACAGGCGGAAAAGCTGCGCAATATTCTCGAAAAGCAGGGTGTGGCGATCGTTGCAGAACAAGCAGAGCGCGCATCATTAAAACCGGCTGAGCAACCCCTATGATAGATATGATTGTTAACGGATGGGAATGGCTTTTACCTGAAGGTGAAGTTTTTGCATCATTTAACAAATTTATGAGCCAAGGCGGTATTGTGCTCTGGTGCCTTTTCTCTATCATGGCGCTGTTTTGGCTACTCGTGGTAGAGCGCATCTATTACCTGTTCGCGATATTTCCTTCCACTGTTCAAACCATTCAATCGCGCTGGAGAGAGAGACATGAACGCTCTTCTTGGTATGCCAATGCAATTCGAATGGGTTGGCTTTCACACGCGAATCAAGAGCTAAGTCAGAATCTGGCATTGATTAAGCTATTAGTGACGATGTTCCCAATGTTGGGCTTGCTAGGTACTGTAACCGGAATGATTTCGGTGTTTGATATCATGGCTATACAAGGGAATGGCGATCCTAGATTGATGGCGTCAGGTATTGCACTTGCGACATTACCCACCATGGCGGGTATGGTGGCTGCTCTCGTCGGCGTTTTTACTCACGCTCGACTACAAAAAACATGTCATAGAAAGATGCAAACATTGGAAAAAATCTTAGGAGGCAGTGGTGAGATTAGGTAGACGACAAGCCAAGCAGGATGAAGCGCAAGTAGACCTGACTCCAATGCTCGACATTGTATTTATCATGTTGATTTTCTTCATTGTTACTAGCTCCTTTGTTCGAGAATCAGGCATTGATGTCGATCGCCCACAGGCCAGTCATGTGGTGAACAAGAAAGAGGCGGGGATTTTTGTCGCGATTACCGCCAGCAATGAAATTTTTCTCGACAAACAACGTGTCGATGTGGAGAGAGTGCAAGCCCGACTGGAAGCGTTGCTGCTCAATAGCACCAGTCGTTCATTGGTTATTCAGGCAGACGAAAAGGCGTTGAATGGCGTGGTAGTAAAAGTCATGGACGCAGCAAGAGGGGCGGGGATTACACAGATTGCGTTGGCAGCGGAGAAGCCATAATGCGTCGCTTCATCGTCGTCACTCCCATCGCTATTTTGCTGTCGTTTATCGTGTTTGTCGCCATGGCATGGTTGGTTCGTACACCAAGCATGACGGCAGAGGCTGTTGCCGTAAAGTCAGTCGACTTTATCGTATCTGAGCAAGAAGACCAGCTTGTCAGACGCACGCGCAGCTTGCCTGAGCCAAAAGAAACACTACCGGAGCCTCAGGTGAGTGACACCTTAACGTCGCCTAAAAGCCATGTTAGCGAACCCCATCGCGCGCTCTCAGCGCTGCCTATCGGTAACGTAGAGGTTGAGGTGGCCAACACTAATGTCAGTGTCGCGAATATCGCCCCGGTTAATTATTCTCAACAAGCTAACCTTTCTGTGCAGGTTTCCTCATCACAACAAGCTATGCCACTTTATCGTGTTGAGCCTTTTTATCCAGCCAAAGCACGTCAAAGAAGAGCTGAAGGTTACGTTATTATTCGATTCAACATTGATGAAAGCGGCTCTCCGGTGGCGTTGGAGGTTATTGAAGCGAAACCCAAGCGTTTATTCGAACGTGAAGCACTTAAGGCGTTAAAGCAGTGGAAATATCAGCCGAAGTTGGCTCAGGGGAAAGCGATTACCCAGATTGGCCAAACCGTGAAATTGGAGTTTAAGTACCCCAAATGATTAAGATACTCCCGTTAGCTTTTGCCTTATTTTGCGGTTCGGTTTCTGCGGCAGAACTGACTCGCTATACAAGCCAGAAATTACATCAAGCTCAGCAGATGGACGCTGAGGGTGAGCTTAAACGTGCCATCGAAATATTGCAGCCACTAGACAATTTGCGTCGATACGATGAAGCGATAGTGGCGCGCAGCTTAGGGGTTTACTATTGGCGCTCTAACCAGGCTTCGAAGGCGGTTAATGAGTTAGAGCGGGCATTGAATACCGGATCATTATCTGGTGATGAGCTATACCAAGTTAAGATGATGCTTGCGGATCTCTATTTCAATCAGCAGCAGTACCTATCCTCTGTCACTCTCTATCATTCATTAGTCAATCAGACCACAGGAGAGTCGTTAAACACGCTATGGTTGAAAATGGCCAAAGCGCATTACCAATTAGAAGATTGGCAAAAAGCCATTAACGCTGCAAAAAGTGTCAAACCTAGTACCACAGAGCAGAAGATCGAAGTTCTCACTTTGATGTTCGCTTCGCAGATAAAGCTAAAATGGTGGTCTGGCGCAGAGGTCAGCTTAAAGTCTTTGCTTGGTCATCAACCAGATAACGCGCTCTGGTGGCGGCAGTTAGTCAGTGTTCAAATGAGACAAAACAAGCCTAATGCGGCGCTCGCGAGCTTAGGGGTTGCACAACAACTTGTTGAACTTACCAGCCAAGAGCTGCAGACATACTTACAGCTACTTTCACAGCAAGGAGCTCCAGAAAGAGCCGCAAGCCAGTTGTCACAGTCTGAGTCGTTAACTGAGGAACAATGGATTCAACAGGCTTATTTGTGGCAAAAGGCGAAAGAGTGGGATAAAGCGATTGAGGTATGGCAGCAACTTGCTCGAACCGATGAACAGTATTATTTGAACATCGCGCAGATTCACTATCGGCAAGGTGAATATCAACCTGCATTGGCGGCGTTAGAGCGGATTAAGTTAGGGCAGGTAGAGGTGTGGCTGCTCAGGGCTCAAGTTCTACATAAACTGGGCCGCAATTCAGAGGCGTTAGAGTTTGCGCGCAAAGCCAATGCTAAAAAACCTTCGACTGAAACAGACAGTTGGTTGGTGTTCTTAACGCAGGTTGTTGAAGCCTCACGCTCACAGAAGCACTTTGAGTAGACAACAAAAAAGGGAAGCAAGTCGCTTCCCTTATTTGTAACTTTAAACAGCCTAAAGTGGATAACTACTTTGGTTCTAAACAAGCAAACTCTGCACGCCAGACTAGAGATCGTGCCGACTCCATATTCGCTAACACTTCTTTGCCTGATAGCTGAGGAAAAGCATGCATTACCTTTGCATCTTCCCCAAGGTTAGCCTTGGTATAAGCCCTGACATGTGTGAAAGTGCCGGATAAGTTACTCGACAGCATGTTACGTGAAAGGCAAATGCCAAAAATGTCCCTTTTCATTGTGTTTCCCTCAAAACTGTACGGCTTTAGTTTTTTATTTTTGCCGTTAACCCATGACGTTGAACGCTCTTTATGCGCTTAATAATTATACAAGAGGATTGCGTAATTAGTTCAAAAAAACACCACGTTATTTTTTGATTTAAATCAAGTGATGGTTCGGTTTAACCGATGGTTGAACTAAAAATATACAGTTTATAAAAGTAAGTTATAACTACTATTGAATCACTCAATTATATCTACACTTCATTCACATAATAGAGACATGCCGCTCGTTGCCGTTCAGACAAAGTGATAGCCTAGTTTGCTAACAAGGAGAAGGTATGAAATGGAGCAGTATCAGCTTTCGAAAACGAATGCTGATTATCATGACTTTATCCGGTTTGATCGAGCTAATGCTGCTTGTCGCCGCAGGGTTTATTTACGTTAAGCACTCTCAAGAAGAAGAAATGGGGCAAAAGGCCCTAGGTGTCGCGTCGTTCTTATCTAATTCACCGTTCGTTATCGATACCATTCAATCTGGCGCTTCGGTTGATGTCCAACAGCGCTATCGCAATCTTACTGAGCTCATTGGTGCTGCTTTTATCGTTATTGGTGATAAACAAGGTGTACGTATTGTGCACCCGGTCGACGAGCGAATTGGTTTACCAATGAAAGGAGGCGACAACAAGCGTGCCTTAGTCGATGGCGAGTCATACATCTCAACCGCTCAAGGTTCATTGGGTTACTCTGTACGCGGTAAGTCGGCGGTGTTTGATTCTGCCGGTAACATTATCGGTGTGGTTTCGGTGGGTTACTTACTCGATAGGTTACAAGATCGCGTCGAACCGTTTCTTCTTTATCTCATCATTATGGCGTTAATTGTGGTTGCAGCGAATGCGGTTGTTTCGAGTTATGCATCGCGGCGTTTTCAACGTGCGATCCTTGGCTTTGAGCCTGAGGAAATCGGCCGACTTTACGTAGAACTAGATGTCACTTTAGAAACGCTCAAAGAGGGCATTCTCAGTATTGATGACCAAGGTCGTTTGCGCTCAATTAACCGCAGCGCGTGTCAGATTCTTAACTTGAATAAAGAGCAATGTTTGAATAAACCACTTAGTGAAGTCTTGCCCGACAGTGATTTACACACGGTATTGACCACTGCACGCACCGATCATGACATCAACCTCTACCTTAACCAGCAACGCTTAATCGCAAACCGCAGCCCCATTATTGTTGATGGAAATGTCGTGGGAGCAGTATCCAGTTTTAGGTTGCGTGACGATTTAACCGAGTTGACTGAACAACTTGCCAAAACGAAGGAATATGCCGATCTTTTGCGTTCGCAAACCCATGAGCACCGCAACAAACTCAATACGATAAGCGGTATGGTTCAAATGGGGGAACTCGATGCGGTTCAGCATTTGATTGGTCAAGAAACTGCACATTATCAGGCGCTTATTGAATTTCTTCGCGAAACAGTCAAAGAGCCGCTAATTGCGGGAATGCTGCTTGGTAAAACAGAGCGAGCGAGAGAGCTGGGCCTTGAGTTAATTGTTGAAGAGGGTTCACGATTACAACCTTTGCCTGATCGCATTAACGCCGAAGATGTCGTTACAATAGTCGGTAACCTAATAGATAACGCATTTGATGCGACACGAGACGCAATTAACCGAGAGCCAAGTTTTACTCCGGATAGACGCCGTATAGAAGTGTCTATCAGTGACTATGGAAATGAATTGATACTTGAAGTTCTCGATCAAGGCTGCGGTTTACCTGAAAACCTTAGCGCAGCAACACTAGTGCGACGAGGCGTATCGACCAAAGACACTCATACGCGTGGTGTAGGATTGCATTTAGTTAATGAACTCGCACTGCGGTATCAAGGTGAGTTAGAAATGGCCAATAACAAGGAGAATGGAGCAAGGATGACCGTATATTTACCAAAGGGTGACGTGGTATGAGCACCAAAGTGATGATCATTGAAGATGACATTGCTATCGCGCAATTGCATCAGAAGTACCTTGAGCAACTCGGGGGCTATGAAGTGATTGGTATTGCGACCACAAAGATGGAAGCGAATCTGCAATTTGATGTTCTAGAGCCTGAACTATTGTTACTGGATGTCCATTTACCCGACGGTTCGGGGCTAGATATTCTTAATGAGCTAAGGGGCAAAAACTTAGGCTGTGATGTCATCCTGATCACCGCCGCGCGAGATGTCGATACGCTACAGCAGGCGATGCGGGGTGGCGTAGTCGATTACCTGTTAAAGCCAGTGATGTTCCCTCGTTTAGAGGCTGCCTTAACCAAATACGTTGCGCAGAAACGTCAACTGACACACACGAGCGACCTTGACCAAGCCATTGTCGACAAAATGCTTCAATCGACAAACTCTAATGAACCAGCCGTTAACCGACTGCCCAAGGGAATTGATGCGGTGACGCTCGATAAAATCAAAGCGTTATTTACGGAGCCCGTTTCCTTAACCGCTGATGAGGCGGGAGAAAAAATTGGAGCAAGCCGAACCACGGCAAGGCGTTACCTTGAATACCTTATTAGTAGTGGCGAGCTGGAAGCGGATCTCAATTATGGCTCGGTAGGGCGCCCTGAACGCAGCTACAAGAAAGCCATGTCGAAATAGACCTGCCAGTCAATTTCTAGACGTAAAGCATAACGACCTCTAAAGTATTAGTAGACGCTCAACACTTATGAGGTTGTCTATGCGATATCTTATTTTCACTCTCAGTCTAATCTGGCTTACGGTTGGTCATACGCAGGCAACGACATTCGCTAACCTCCAATACCTCACCGAAGAGTACCCACCATTTAATTATTCTGAGCAGCAGTCCGTGACAGGTATTTCTGTTGACTTGCTTCTCGCGGCCAGCAAGGCGGTTGGCCATGAAGTCAATCGTAGTGATATCAAAGTGCAACCTTGGCCTAGGGCTTACCGCAGTGCTTTGATTCGCCCCAATACGGTACTTTTTGCCACAACCAGAACAGAAGCGCGAGAAATGCTGTTCAAGTGGGCAGGGCCTATCATACAGACGCGAATCGTGATTTTGGCCAAGCGCTCTAAGAATATAGAGGTCAATCACCCTATGGATATGGCTCAATATCGAATCGGGGTTATCCGCGATGACGTTGGTGAGCAGCTGCTATTAGGGCTGGGCGTGCCAAGAGATTCCATGGTTGAAAGCTCGGTCCCTCAAACTTTAGCTAAGCAGTTCGCCAAAGATAGGATCGATGTCTGGGCCTATGAAGAGAACGTGGCTCGCTGGTGGCTCAAAAAACAGGGTCTTACCAGTGAAGAGTTACAAGTGGTGCATATACTCGAAGAGGGAGAATTGTACTACGCTTTTAATTTGTCTGTTAAAGATGAAGTAGTTAAGCAACTGCAAACTGGGATTGATCGAGTAAAAGTAGAGCGGCAGGCCTCTGGGCTCACAACTTATCAAACCATAGTGAGTAAATATTTCTAAGGAGAATGCATGAAGTTGTGCTTGCTGATTTTGTTTGTCATCTCATCGGGAGCAATGGCACAGCAAACCATTTCTCTCTCATTGCAGAAGCAGGTGGATGGTGGCCATGCGTTTTATCACGAGTTGTTGTATGAATCACTGACGCAAAATGGCTACCAAGTAGAGATCAGTTCACCCAGTAAACACATTCCACAAAAGCGTGCGATTAAAATGGTTGAGTCAGGGGCGCTCAGTTTAACCTGGCTACTATCAACCAATGAACGTAACGAACGATTTGTGCCTATCGATATCCCGCTAACCAATGGCTTGATTGGTAAACGCATTCTCTTAATTCCTCCAAGGTTACAAACGCGATTTAATGCCATCAATACACTGGATGAACTGAAACAGTCCGGTCTAGTTGCTGGTCTTGGTGTTAACTGGTTTGATGTGGACGTGTGGCGCACTAATCAGCTTCCAGTCTATCTTGAAGACGGTGAGTGGCGTTCGCTTTATTGGCGTTTGGACAGTGAAGGTGAGGTGAATTACTTTCCCAGAGGGCTAAACGAAATCCTCGCAGAAGCGGAGTTAAACCCACATCTGTCGATTGAAAAGCACTTAATGATGGAATACGAACGAGATTTCTTCTTTTATCTTTCACCTCAATATGCCCATTATCAGGACCCCATCCAAGAGTCGCTGCGCAAAGCTCTGCAAAGTGGTTTGCTTGAATCCTTGGTGACTAAGCATTGGGGAAGAACCTTTGATGTGGTTAAACCAGAGGATAGGGTCGTCATTAAGCTCAGCTTACCTACGCCACCTTCGCAAAAAAACTAACAGCTTGTTGCCGTAAGCGTATAAAATCTAATAATAAAGTAAATAACCTATGTGAGTAAGTCAGGTAGCAAATGGAAAGTGTTTTTATAGTTGTTGTCATATTGGTGGTGTTCTTTTTAGTCGTTCAACGCCGATACTTGAAACCTGACGAACTCAAAGACAGTGCCTACAAAAAGAAAGGGCCTTTGCTTAACATGCAAGAGTCCGCGTTCTACAACGCGTTGGTGACTGCGGTGGGTAACCATGGTTTGGTACTGGCTAAAGTCAGCATGGCTAACGCTGTTGCACCATTAGCAACCGATAAGAAAGCTTGGTTCATCGCCAATAATCGTATCGCAAAAAGCTATTTTGATTTTGTCGTGTGCGATCCTAGAACACTCCATCCTCGCGTCGTCATTGAGCTCGATAACGGTAAAGAGCTCGATAAAGGCAAGGTTGAGCGTCAAAAATTGCTGATGCATGTATGTAAATCAGCGTCCATTCCCCTGATCGGTGCCAGTATAAAACACAGCTATCAAGTAGGGCGCTTACGTCGTTTACTCGCTGCTCATATTGATCTTATCGAGCCAGAAAAAGAAGTCCGCTTTTGTAAGCGTTGCGGAAGCCCGATGAATATCAAAGTCGCCAGCCAAGGAGAGCACAAAGGGCGTCGTTTCTTTACGTGTAGCCGACAACCTCATTGTACCTATACGGAAAATTACAATGTTGTTTTTGAAGAAGAATCGGAATAATGTGCAGTGAAAGAAGAGCTGACCAAGCGATTTTTCCCTTCTGCTTTGGCTTTGTACAAGTTGATATCGGCAAGGCTTACTTGCTTGTCTAGCTCTAAGTCACAATGAGTAAAATAAATCAGCCCAGCACTCATGGTCACTGACATCTCATTGACTTCTGTTTGAAATCGATATTGTTCTAATTGCTGGACCAGACTGGAGGCGATTAGGTTTGCTCGCTCCTTTGATATGTTGGGAAGTAAAATTAGAAATTCTTCACCGCCCCAGCGTGCGACGGCGCCGATCCCTTCCATGGCACTTTGGCATAAAGAAGCAACATGCACGATGACTTGGTCACCAACGAGGTGGCCGTGCTTATCATTGACCTGCTTAAAATTGTCGATGTCGAGCATGACACATGCGCAAGACTCAAGCGGTTTCACTAATCGTTCATAGTAATCGTAGAGTGCATTGCGCTTTAAGACGCCAGTAAGGTCATCGTGTTTCGCGCGAAATGCAAGCTTTTGCTGGAGGCGGTATTTGTCCGTTATATCAACCATGACACACTGTACTGCTGGCTCACCATCCCAATCGATGCCATTTTCGTACAACTGGAATATCCGATTACTGCCATCAAAGCACTGGTTTTCAACTTCTGAACTAAAGCCTTTAATGTCACCGGAAATCAGCTTTTTGTATTTCTCCTTAACTTGGAGCCTGCGAGATTCTGGGATGAGTGGCAGTATGTCTGGGCAGGCTAGGAGGCTTTCGATGGAGGGTGCTCGGGTCATATCGACAAAGGCTTGATTGACCATTAAGGGCTTGAAATCACGATGGACGATAATGCCTTGATAAGAGTTGGCGATAAGCTCCCGATACTTGCGCTCATTTTCTCGCACCAGTGCGTTGGCTTTGTCTAAGCTAGACATATCGATTACCGTGATTTGCATTGCGGGTTCGCCTTGAAAATCGACGATATGTTCAACGGTGAGTACCGTAAAGTGTCGGCCTTGAATATCTTGGTTGACGTAAGAACGAACGCCAGGTACAGCGACGCCAGACATTACGTCGTCATAGGCTTGCTGCGCAGCAATGTGAAAGTCGGAGTCGATGATTTCGAACAAGGAGTCGAGCTGCATGATTTGCTCTGCGCTCTGAAAACCATAGATGTGCGCATATTTCTCATCGACGTAAAGCGGGCGGAAATTTCGATGAATTACTACCCCATAGGTCGAGTCAGTAGCAAAGGCTAATGGGTCCATCCATATCCATCATTTATAGAATCGATATAGAAAACCTAGCACAGTCGATAGTTAACTTCCTTGTGTTTTTGCTTAATCTAGCGAAGAAAAGTGCTTTAACGCACGTATTAAGGTTTCAGCTTACTACAGAGCATGCTTGCTCGTTGCAAACCATCACTTGGTTTCGACCGTTCTTTTTAGCCCGGTAGAGTTCTTTATCCGCTTCTTTTAATACCGACTCTAAGCTGTCGAAATGATGGCACTGGTAGACGCCGATGCTTGCGGTTAGCTTAATGGCCTCTTCGCCTCCGCTGAACTCATAGCGCTCTATAGTGTGACGAATCAGCTCCGCCTTGTGTCTAGCATGTTGCAGGTCACAATCGTGAAGCGCGATACAAAACTCTTCACCACCGATGCGGTATACCAAGTGCTCGTCACTTAGTGCATCAAGTAGGGCAGCCGTTTCTATCAGCACTTTGTCACCGACATCATGACCATATTGGTCGTTCACCTGTTTGAAATAATCTAAGTCGAGGATCAGTAGTGACAGCGGAACTTTATTGCTCTCATCGTGGTAACGTTTGAAATTGTGTACTAAAGCATGGCGATTATAGACCCCCGTCAACGAGTCACGCGACGCCAGTTGACCAAGTGATGCTTCGGATGTCTTACGTTTTACCTCAAGAATGTGGGACGTTAGCCAGATGCACAAGAAAGTGAGAGAGAAATTTACAGCCAGATGCGCGCTGTCTATAAAGGTGCAAACAAAAATTTTGTAGCATACGGTCAGCAAAATGGTGAGAAATCCAGCCCCTGTTGCGAGCATCCCGCGACGCTTTCCGAGAATCAAGTAAAACAACACAGGAAACAACGCTGCCCAAGAAAAAATCCCATATTCTAAAGGGTAGACAAAGGTCGTATAGGCAACGGCGGCTACTAACGTAAATACATAAGTTATTGTGATCTGCGGTGTTGCTGATTTCTGGTAAGTGTTGTAACAGACTAAAACAGAGGTGACACAAAAGACAATCATTACCCAAATATCGAGCGGCGTTGCTCCTGTCAACCAACTGACAATGAGAAAGATTAAAGAGATAAAGGACAGCAGTAGACTCAACCAAAAGAGCACAGCTCGACGCAATTGCCGAGAAGGATTAAAAATGTCTAGCTCCATGACTGCTACCCGCATAGATATGCTTAAGTGTGAATATCAGACAATAGTATGCTTTTCGTTACGGGAATCAAGGATGTAATTGGAGCGAGATCACATTATCCCAACGTGAAACGTCGCTTTTATGACCACATAGACATTTGTAGTATGAGGCTGAGTATCGATTCGGAGTGAGGAGCGAACTATTTCGCTTTGAAACGAATTACCTCTTATGAGTTATAGAATAGCGATTAATTTAGCACTGGAAATTAATCGCTATTCTGGTGACGCTTTATGTCGATTGAAATTGCTTCATCAGGCGCTCTAATCCTTCTAATCGGTCGACGAGTTGACTGGTTCTTTCGATCGACGTTTGAGAGGTAACTGATGTGTCATCGGCTAATGTTTTAATGTTCACAACGTTGCGGTTTATTTCTTGGGTTACGCTAGCTTGCTGCTCCACAGCGGCGGCGATTTGTATACTGCTGTCGGTCACAAGGTTGAGCTTCTCAGAAATCGTATTTAACACGTTACCTGTTTGATCTGCACGCTCTTTACATTGGTTGGATAGCGATAAGCCTTTTTCCATGGCGCCTACTGCGCTTTCTGACGTTTCTTGGAGCTGACGAATCATGGTGTGGATCTCGCTTGCGGAAGAACCTGTTTTGGATGCGAGGTTACGTACTTCATCAGCGACAACCGCAAAGCCTCGACCGGCTTCTCCCGCACGAGCGGCTTCGATAGCAGCGTTAAGCGCAAGTAAATTAGTCTGCTCTGAAATGGTAGTAATAACCTCGAGAATGCTGTCTATCTTTTGCGTATCTTGGGATAAGCGAAGAATAATCGCCTGTGCTTGATTCAGCTCATCACGAAGGGCGTTCACTTCTAGAATGGTTGAGCGAATACTGTCTAGACCGTTAATGGACTCTTGGTCTGCTTGCTCTGCCAGTAAGGTGGCGGCTGAAGCAGCGTCTGCGACCTCTTTGATGGAGTGGCTGAGTTCCTCTACCGCCGCAGCGACTTGCTCAGTCTCGATGCATTGCTGATCTAAGCTCTGGCCAATCGACTGAATCGTACCAAACTCGTCTTCAGCAGAAATGAGTATCTCACCTGATGTTTCACTGGCTCGCGCAGTCACGGCGCGTAGCTCCGCTTTTTTCATGAGCAGGGCAAGTTCTACTTGTGAGTAGTCATCAAAATGGTTGGTGTAAGGCTTTTCCATCAGCGGGTTGAGGTAAGCGTCATTCGCCAACGTTCTAATCGCGTTAAAACGCTTAGCTTGGTAGAACAAGCTCATTCCGGTGGCTATGCTGACCGCGGCGATGCCTGCGTCCAATAGGCTTTGCGTCCATATTGCTGAACCGGCTGCCAGCAATGCGGTGAGTGAAGAAAGCGCGAGTGAAAAGCCGTGAAGAGGTAAGCGAAACTGTTTTGGCTGTTTGTTGGCGCGAAGATCTTGATATAAAGCTTCGGCTCGAGCGACTTGTTCTTTACTTGGTTTAGAACGCACGGATTGGTATTCAGTGATCTCGCCATTGGCATCTGTGATGGGCGTTACAAAGGCCGACACCCAGTAGTGGTTCTCATCGTTACACTGGTTTTTTACCAGTCCCATCCAGCTTTTGCCTTGTTTCAAGTACGTCCACATTTGAGCGAATGCCTGCTTAGGCATGTCTTTATGGCGCACCATGTTGTGTGGGTTACCGATCAGTTCGTCATTTGAGAAGCCTGCGATATCGCAAAATGCTTTATTTGCATGAGTAATGTAGCTAGACGGATCTGTGGTAGAGATTAAGTTCGAGGTGGCGCAGTAATCACGGTTGAGCGATTGGTCATTCATTATTAACGTTTTTCCAAAGGTCAGTCTTACGACTTTATTGTTATTTTGAAACAAAAAAATGAAATATTTCTTTGACTTACAATTTAATGCTACCCCTTGTACAAAAGCTCTATATATGACCTAGGTCAATTAATGTTCATTGTTTATATAATTCTCAACAATTGATGATCTTATGCAAACTGTTGTTGCAACTTTGAGTTCGTTACATCTTGTTTCTCAATTAAAGAGATGTTTATTCAAAAATGAGTATTGATGTTAAAGCCAACATATAGAGTGGTGGATAACCCCGCCAACCGCATTTATCGGTTGGATTGAGAAGACATCTGTGATGCGCTCGACGGTAACGCCTAACCAGTTTGGTTTAGTGATAACCAATAATTATCAAATGTATAATTTATGATAATTTTTCATTTAATATGGTCTGTTTATACTGCTTCACATCGAAACGAATTACGAAACTAGAAAACAGTTTTAGGAGCAAGATATGAAAATGAATCACGTAGGCATCATGGTTGGCGAGATGGACAAAGCGGTTGAGTTTTATACTAAAGCGCTTGGTTTACGCATTGTTATGAACAATACCAAAGTGATCGAAGAGCGAGAGTCTGCAATTGGTCGTATGTGTATCGCGGTATTTGGCGAAGGCTTTAAAGGATTTAACATTGCGCACTTAGTCACGACAGATGGCATCGGTGTTGAGTTGTTTGAGATGAAAGAGCGCCAAGAGCGTCACGAAGTGGATTTTTCACGCTTAGGTATTTTCCACTTCTGTCTTCAAACGGATGACTTCGAAGGCGTTATTCAGCGAGTAGAAGAGTTCGGTGGTAAAGCTCGTATGGATATCATGCGCTACCATCCGGAAGACGATAGTAAACCTGCGCAAATGATTTACATGGAAGACCCATTTGGCAACTTGTTTGAGCTTTACTCACACACCTATGAAGAGACCTACGCGTCAGATTACGAATAAAGGCAGCAGGTAACAACGAGCAGAGCGGGGGATAAAACTCGCTCTGCTTTTTTACGCTTGTCTAAAACAGCGATTGGTGCAAATTTCAGCGCTTGTTTATTGCCATTGATGTATTTTGGGTCATGTAAACGTATCATTGCTAATAAGTTAATATTTGATACGCGGAGTTAAATCGTGATGAGCAAACAGGCCGGGCAACAATCTTCAGATCAAATGGAAGGTTTGATAGAGCTAGCGAACGCTTGCGATTATTCATTGCTCGATACCCTCAAGCCAGATCCAGAGGCGACAACCGACGGTATCGATCACCGACCAAGACAAGTCACCTCAGGCCATTATGTGCCGGTTCAGCCAACGCCTATCAGTGATCCTATCTACGTCAGCCACAGCCAAGCGTTGTTCAAAGAGCTCGGTCTTGATAACGCGGCAGCAACGAGTGAAGCGTTTAAGCGGATGTTCTCTGGCGATCTTTCGCAGCTACCGAAACCGATGCGAAGAAGCGGGTGGGCAACCGGCTACGCGTTGTCTATTTTTGGTAATGAATATACCGATCAGTGTCCATTCAAAACGGGTAATGGTTATGGCGATGGGCGAGCTGTCTCAGTCTTCGAGGGGGTTTTTAATCATCGGCGATGGGAAATGCAGCTCAAAGGTGGCGGCCCGACGCCGTATTGTCGCGGTGCAGATGGAAGAGCTGTATTGCGTTCGAGTGTGCGAGAGTTTCTTGCTCAAGAGTACATGCACGCCTTAGGTGTGCCAACCACTCGTTCACTGAGTTTGTTTGCTTCCCAGTCAGAAACCGTAGACCGGCCTTGGTACAGCGAAGGCTCGCGTTCTGAAAATCCAGACATTATGGTAGCGAACCCAGTCGCGATCACAACGCGTGTTGCGTCATCATTTTTACGAGTAGGGCAGCTTGAACTGTTTGGCCGTCGGGCGCGTGTTAATGAACACCCTGAAGCGATGGCTGAACTAGAGGCGATGGCGCTACATGTTATTGAGCGCGAGTACAGGCAACAGATAGACGCTGAGCTTCCTCTTGCAGACCAGTTACTGCTGTTAGCCAGAGAATTTAGAGAACGTCTCACTGATTTGGTGACCAATTGGCTGCGAGTTGGCTATTGTCAGGGCAACTTTAACAGTGATAACTGCGCTTTAGGTGGTTTTACCCTTGATTATGGGCCGTTTGGTTTTTGCGAATATTTCGAGCCTTACTTCCAACCTTGGACAGGAGGAGGACGTCATTTTGCGTTCTTTAACCAGCCAATAGCGGCAGAAAAAAACTTTGAAAGCTTCTGCACTGCGATAAAACCCTTGTTGCAAAGTGAGCCTGAGGCGCTAGAAACGTTGGAACAGATCGCGGAAGGTTTCTCACCACTTATGCGGCAGAAGCTCAGTAATATGTGGGCGTCGAAGCTGGGGCTAGAGCATTTTGACAGTGAGCTGTTTAACACACTATTAGCCTTGATGATGAAAAGTCATCTCGACTACACAATCTTTTTCCGAGCCTTATCAAACATGCCTGAGGATGTCAGCGAACTTTCGGCTTGTTTCTACGCCCAATTAACCGACGAGCTGGCACAAGCGTGGGATGAGTGGTTGCAACAGTGGCGCGGATTACTTAACCCAGAGGTTGATAACAAGCTTATTTCAACACAAATGAAGCTTGTTAATCCTAAGTATACTTGGCGAGAGTGGCTTGTCGTGCCTGCTTACGAGCAAGCCGAACAGGGGAATTATGCGTTGATTGACGAACTGCAAAGCGTATTTGCAGAGCCATATGCAGATCAGGACAACTCAATCGAGGAGAAGTACGACCAATTAAGGCCACTGGAATATTTCGCAGCTGGTGGTGTATCTCATTACAGCTGCTCATCATAACGACCTTACTAGCGCCAAAGGTGTTTTTATTGGCGCTTTTTTCTTCTTTTCTATGTGCGTTGTTGCGAAACAATGGGCACTCTCCAAGAACACGACCGCAACACATTTCAACGAGCAGCGATGCGTTGTTCGAGATATTTCACAATATTGGCCTCAATTAATCAAAAATGTAAAAGATTTACAAAATGTGAGGGATTATTTTTTGTTTCTACCCCTTTAGGGTAGTTTGGATCTGTAATTGATTTACATCATGTATTAATTTTCTTTCACAAATGACAATTGGCTCAGATAAAGAACCTAACCCTTAGGAAGTATTATGAGCAAGTTGAAGCTGGTCGTTATCGGTAACGGTATGGTAGGACACCGTTACATTGAAGACTTAGTAGAGAAGACAGATGCCTCTCAGTACGAGATTACTGTTTTCTGTGAAGAACCGCGCGTCGCATATGACCGTGTCCACCTTTCTTCTTACTTTTCTCACCATACAGCAGACGAGTTATCTTTAGTTAAAGAAGGTTTCTACGACAAGCACGGTGTGAACATGCTGATTGGCGAGCGCGCGATCAACGTTAACCGTGAGAAGCGTATTGTGCATTCTAGTACCGGCCGTGAAATTCAATACGACAAGCTGATCATGGCAACTGGCTCATTCCCATTTGTTCCGCCTATCAAGGGTCGTGAGAGTAAAGATTGTTTTGTCTACCGTACTATCGAAGATCTCAAATCGATAGAAGCTTGCGCGAAAAAGAGCAAAATCGGTGTCGTTATCGGTGGTGGCCTTCTAGGTCTTGAAGCTGCAGGTGCACTTAAAGCTCTGGGTGTAGAGACTCATGTGGTTGAATTTGCCCCTAAGCTAATGGCTGAGCAACTTGATCAAGCGGGTGGTAACCAGCTACGCCAAAAAATCGAAAGTATGGGTGTGATGGTCCACACTAGCAAGAATACGTTAGAAATCGCACCTGAGGGCCAAAATGCTCGTAACGTGATGCGTTTTGCTGATGGTACAGAGTTAGAAACAGACTTCATCGTGTTCTCAGCAGGTATTCGCCCGCAAGATAAACTGGCTCGCGATATGCAGCTAGACGTCGCTCCACGTGGTGGTATCGCAATCAATGACTTCTGTCAGACTTCTGATGAAAACATTTACGCCATTGGTGAGTGTGCTTCTTGGAATGAAACCTTCTATGGCTTGGTTGCCCCAGGTTACAAGATGGCAACGGTTGCTGTTGACCACTTAGTAGGTAACGACAGCAAGTTCGAAGGTGCTGACATGTCAGCCAAGCTTAAATTACTCGGCGTGAAAGTTGGTTCTATCGGTGATGCTAACGGTCGTACTCCGGGCTGTAAGAGCTACGTCTACCAAAATGAAGAGCAGGAAGTGTACAAACGCCTGATCGTATCTGAAGACAATAAAAAACTGCTTGGTGCGGTAATGGTTGGTGATACCTCTGATTACGGCGATCTTCTTCAGTTAATGCTCAATGAAATTGACCTTCCTGAACACCCTGATGCACTAATCTTACCTGCGCACGCTGGTGCCGAGAAACCGACGTTAGGTGCTGACGCATTGCCAGATTCAGCGGTTATCTGTTCTTGTTTCGATGTGACTAAAGGCAAGATTGCTGAAGCCGTCGCGCAAGGTCACCACACAATTGGTGACATCAAAGCGGTAACGGGTGCAGGCACGGGCTGTGGTGGTTGTATCCCACTTGTCACTTCGGTTCTTAATGCAGAGCTTGAAAAAGCAGGCGTTGAAGTTAAAGCGGATGTATGTGAGCACTTTGCTTACTCTCGCCAAGAGCTTTTCCACCTTGTCCGTATTGGCGAAATCAAATCGTATGAAGAATTGCTAGAGAAACACGGTAAAGGTTACGGCTGTGAAGTGTGTAAGCCTCTTGCAGGCTCTATCCTTGCGTCCTGCTGGGGTGACCACATCCTGAAGCCATCTCTGGTTAAACTGCACGATACCAACGATAACTTCTTAGGTAACATGCAAAAAGATGGTACCTACTCTGTGATTCCACGTATGGCGGGTGGTGAAGTAACGCCTCAAGCGCTAGCAGTACTGGCTGATGTAGCAGCAGAATACAACCTCTACACCAAGATCACAGGTGCACAGCGTATCGGCCTGTTCGGCGCTCAAAAAGACGATCTTCCAGCCATCTGGAAAAAACTGGTTGCCGCGGGTTACGAGACTGGTCAGGCGTACGCGAAAGCACTGCGTATGGCGAAGACCTGTGTAGGTTCAACTTGGTGTCGTTACGGCGTGCAGGACTCAGTTGGCCTTGGTGTGATGATCGAGAACCGCTACAAAGGTATCCGTACTCCGCACAAGATGAAGTTTGGTGTCTCTGGTTGTACCCGTGAATGTGCTGAGGCGCAAGGTAAAGACCTTGGTATTATCGCGACTGATGCAGGCTGGAACATGTACGTGTGTGGTAATGGTGGTATGAAACCGCGCCACGCGACACTGCTTGCTGGCGACCTAGACCAAGAAACTCTGATCAAATACATCGACCGCTTTATGATGTTCTACATCCGTACTGCTGCACCGCTGCAACGTACTTCTGTATGGTTTGAGAACCTAGAAGGTGGCATTGATTACCTACGTGAAGTGATCATCGAAGACAAGTTAGGCATCAATGACCAACTAGAAGCAGATATTGCCAAGCTAGTAGAAGAGTTCCATTGTGAATGGACAGATACCATCAACGACGAAACACAGCTAAAACGCTTTGCTCATTTCATTAACTCAGATGAGCGTGACGACAACGTTATGTTCGTGACTGATGGCCGTAGTCAACACCGTCCAGCGACATTTACTGAGAAACACCCAGAAGCGAAGGGTGACATCCTTCATGTCGAAGTAGTTTAAAGGGAGACGACATCATGGCATTTACAAAAGTATGTAACATCGAGGACATCATCCCAGGCACGGGGGTAGTGGCGTTAGTGAATGGTGAACAAGTTGCGATCTTCCGCCCTCGAGCAACTGAAGAAGTGTATGCAATTAACAACATGGACCCATTTTTCCAGTCTAATGTACTGTCGCGCGGCTTGGTTGTTGAACACGACGAGCAGCTTTGGGTGGCGAGTCCACTTAAGAAGCAGCGCTTCAACTTATCGACAGGTGTGTGTATGGAAGATGAACGTATGAACGTGAAAACTTACCAAGCACGCGTGGCCAAAGGTAAAGTCGAAATCGCGGCTTAAGTATCCGTTTCCATTAACGTTTATCGCCAATAAAGATGAAGGCTATGGAGATTAAATAGCTTAAAGGTTTGCTGTTTCTCAGTTGGGGAACAGAGAAACAGCGAGCCTTTCACTATTCAATTTCAACTTTTAACTTTCAATTTTGAATAAGGACACATTCATGTCTACAGACTTTAAACCTGCTGAATTCGTGCAAACAATGATCAATGTTGGCGAAGCGAAAACAAAAACCAGCGCGCGTGACTTAGTTCTTCGCGGAACCATGGCGGGTATCATCTTATCTTTAGCCGTTGTTGTTGCGATTACGACCATTGTCCAAACTGGAGTTGGCGTGGTTGGCGCGTTAGTCTTCCCTGTGGGCTTTGTTATCCTTTCTGTCATGGGTTATGACTTAGTGACAGGTGTGTTTGGTCTAGCGCCGCTGGCTAAATTTGAAGGCCGTCCGGGTATTACTTGGAACCGTGTATTCCGCTGCTGGGGTTTGGTTGGTCTTGGTAACCTTATTGGTTCGCTGATTGTTGCTTACCTTGTGGCAATTTCTCTAACCGGTAACTTCTCACTTGAGCTAAACGCGGTAGCGAAGAAATTCATCGCTGTTTCAACCGCTCGTAGTGCAGGTTTTGAAGCTATGGGCATGGACGGATGGATCACCTGTTTCGTGCGCGGTATCTTCTGTAACCTTATGGTTTGCCTAGGTGTGATTGGTAACATGACAGCTCGTACAGTTGCGGGTCGTGTGGCCATGATGTGGTTCCCAATCTTCATCTTCTTTGCGCTAGTATTCGAGCACACAGTGGTGAACATGTTCCTATTCCCGCTAGGTATGATCTTAGGCGCAGACTTTGGTATCGCAACTTGGTTGAACTTCAACCTTATCCCTACCATCCTAGGTAACATTGTTGGTGGTTTGATCATGACATGTATCCCGCTTTACCTGACTCACGCAAAAACAGCGCCTTCTCTAAACGACGAAGAAGAAGTTAATGCGAAACCAGCACTAGCGAAATAATGACTTACAGCCCCACGTTGTCGCGTGGGGCTCCTAACCATTAACATCACGTACAGTATTGATTTGAATATAAAAAGTAATCACTCCATAAGGTGGCGAGTTGAGTATTACTTTTTATATCCAAATTTACATTGATAGGCATAGCTATGAGCGTGACTCCCATCTCTTCATCAAACCTTGGCTTTGTATCATTAGTTGGTGCTGGGCCGGGTGACCCAGATTTACTTACTGTGAAAGGCTACCGAGTCATTCAGCAAGCGGAAGTGGTTGTGTATGACCGATTGGTGTCGCCGGAGATTTTGGCACTAGCCAATTGCGATGCAGAAATGATCTATGTGGGCAAAAAATTAGATTTTCACTGCGTTCCGCAAGATCAGATTAACCAGATCTTGGTAGAAAAAGCCCTGCAAGGCAAAAAGGTCGTCCGTCTGAAAGGTGGAGATTCGTTCATTTTTGGCCGTGGCGGAGAAGAACTGGAAGAGCTTGCTGAACATGGCATTTGTTTTGAAGTGGTGCCCGGAATTACCGCTGCTGCTGGGGCGACCGCCTACGCAGGGATTCCATTGACACACCGTGAGCATGCCCAAAGTGTGCAATTTATCACTGGTCATGTGCAGAAAGATGGGCGCGAAATTGAATGGCAATCGTTAGCTCAATCGAACAATACGTTGGTGTTTTATATGGGCTTAAAACAGAGTGGTTACATCACTGAGAAACTGTTAGAAACCGGAATGGATAGTAACATGTCGTGTGCCATTATCGAAAATGGTACCCGCCGTGAACAAAGAGTATTTACTGGTGCGTTGCAAGACCTACCAAATATGGCGAAGCAAGCGCTCAGCCCTGCGCTGATTGTGGTTGGTAGTGTCACTTCGTTGCACGATAAACTTAAATGGTTTAATGCTTAGACCTGAGCAGCAATAAAACAAAAACAGCGGCAAAAGAGCCGCTGTTTTTGTATGTGCGTTGTTTAGACACGAGCCAATTTTATGGACCATCATAAAGGTTCTTGTGCGTAATACTCCACTAGATAATCGATGAAGGCACGGATTCGATAGGGCAGATATTCTGTTGATTTATACACGGCGTACATAGGCAGCATGGTTTTTTCCATATCAGGGAACAGCTCAACCAGAGTCTCTTCTTTTAGCTCGTTGTCGACCATCCAGCGTGGCATTGCCGCAATCCCTGTGCCTAAGCGTGCCATTTGTACCAGCATGTCAGGGCTGTCGCTTGAAAACACGCTATTAACTCGCACTGGTTCTCCGTCGATTAGCCAAACATTAGAAGGTGTCATTAGGGAATAAACAAGGCAGCGGTGATCGCTGAGCTCAACAGGGCTTATAGGCTTACCCATTGTTGCAACATATTGAGATGAAGCGAAGTAACAGATCTGATGGAGCATAATCTTTCTCGCCTTGAAGCTAGAGTCATCAAGATGAGAAGCTCGTATTGCGATGTCGACATCAGCTTGATGTAGATTAATCACCTTGTCTTCTACAGACACTTCAACGCTTAAGCTAGGGTGCAAAGCCATAAACTTTGAAACGGGTTTCGCCAGACGTTGAGTTGCAAATGCGGAAGGGCAAGTAAGCTTAAGTGTTCCGGATACTTCGTTTAATTCTAACTTAAGCCGTGATTCCATGGCGTCCATCTCATCAAGCAAGCGTTGCGAATAGCTCAGATACTCTTGTCCCTGCGTGGTTAACATGATTTGACGAGACGTTCGGTGCAGTAAAGTGAAACCGATCTGTTTTTCTAGCCAAGCCATTTTTTTGCTTATCGAGCTCTGGCTGGTGTCCATTTCATTGGCGACTTGAGTGAAACTTCCGAGTTGAGAAACGCGAACGAATACTCGAATACAATCTACTTTGTCCATTTATCTATTCCATTTTGGAATTTTAATAAGGTAATTTTTAGCATTTATCTGACCATATTGGAATGAATATACTGACTGCCGTAGTAAGGGGGCAAGTTTGCTGGTCCCCCTTAGATATCGATTGAGGAGATAGAGGGTGGTTATAATTAGTGTACTTCTAATGGTATTTTTTACGTTTGCGGCTTCGATAAAGCTATTTGGGTGGCAGGAAATGATCTTTCAGACCCAACTTAAGTTTTTTGTTAAATACGGTTTAAATCGGGCGGCAATGTTTGCAGTGGGAGTTATTGAACTGTTGGCGTCTCTGGCCTTGGCGACAGCGTTGTTGACAGGGCAGAGCACTTGGCAATCTGTCGGGGCGGTGGCAATTTTGCTCACGTCTTTAGGGGCGATCTACTTTCATTTGCGATTCGATGGCTTCAAAGACGCAATACCCGCCATTGTGACAATGTCACTATCTATGGCTTTGCTCGTGTTAAACAGAGCTGTAATCATCGCGCTGATTTGATAGAGTCACACCGTTATTGCTTAAGAAGACAAATCATGGAAAAAATTGCCATTTTCGTTGATGTGCAAAACATCTACTACACGACGAGAGACAAATATCGCGCTAACTTTGACTACAACCAGTTTTGGTATGTGGCGACCGAAGGACAGCAAGTTGTCAGCGCTAGTGCTTACGCGATTGCTTCAACCGACCCTAAACAGCGCCAGTTTCACCATATTTTGCGTGGGATTGGATTTGATGTGAAGCTCAAGCCCTATATTCAACGAAGTGATGGCAGTACCAAAGGCGACTGGGATGTGGGTATTGCCCTAGATGTGTATGAGCTGGCAAGTCAGGTTGACCGCGTTATCTTACTATCTGGTGATGGTGATTTTGAAATGCTTGTCACGCGCATTCAACAGCGCTTTGCGACTAAGGTTGATGTGTATGCGGTTCCTGGACTTACCGCACAAAACTTAATTGATGTGTGCGATAAGTTCATTCCTATCGATGAGGCTTTATTGCTCCGAAGAAGCTGAGGGGGCGGCGTCTTCCGCTGGTATTGCTTGTTCAGCATCGAGAGGCGCGTTAGCTTGTTGTTCAGCTTCCATTTTTGCTCGCTCCGCTTTAGAGATATAGCGGGGCTTGTTGCTTTTATGTAACTTGGCGTTTTTCTTTTTTTGCTTCGCTTTTAGGATGCTGTTGATCTTTTTCTTACGATTCATGCTGTGTGCCTGTTATCTTTCGTGGCGGGCATCATACAGAAGTTGCTCTCAAACCTCAAAGCTCGGCTTCTTTCACGCTAAAACTATATAGATAAGTTTAGTTACGCCAACCCAATGGGTTGTTGGCTGGGCGGCAGATGTTAGGAATGTAGAGTTGGAGATAAGACTCTGTAAGCCTTAATGCTTCTTGCGCGAGCTCTGGGGTGATGAAGCCATACTTCCGATAAGACAACGAATATATTTTGTCGGCGACCTGAAGAGAAATTGCGAAGATATTAATTGGCTGTGGCAGTTTAGGTATCTCGAAATAGTGTCGATAGATCATTTCGACTTGGCTTCCTAGCTCTAAATCATGTTCTGTATCGGCATGGCCAAGTTCAGAAAAAGTGTGTCGTCCTAAAATTAACTTTTTAGCGATCGGATTATGATTGTAATAATCGACATAAGCTGTTTCTATCATGCGATTTATATCTGTCCAATGATTTACTTTTGTTTCGTCAATGCATTTTTCTAGCAATGAATCGAAATCTAAAAATACATCATCTAATAAGCTATGAAATAGATTCTCTATATTTGGATAGTGGTGATATACCGTCGAAGTCGCCATTCCGCACTCTTTGGCCACGTCGTACATGGATATATCGGTTGCTTCTCTGCGCTCCATCAACTGGATAACCGCGTGGTTGATTCTATGTAGCTTTTCTTCGGTTTTAACTTTTCGCATAAGTTTGCATACTACCCGTTGGTCTCAACAATAATATAAAGGGATAGTGTTCGAAAATCCGCTGCTTAGATCGGACTTTTCTCTATCCCTTTGTGAGGCTACTTCCTTGTATTAGAGCGAATTGCTTATTTAATCGGGTCTAACATGGGTGCCCGATTGGCCTTGGATGATTTCGTATGCATAGGCTAAATCACCGATGTGTCCAACGCATTTAGTCGACTCCACAAACTGACAACAGGCCTCCACTTTGGGTCCCATGGAGCCGGCAGGAAAATCATAACCCCGTATCTGTGAAACCGATACTTGTTCGAGTTTCTCTTCGTCTGGCTTGCCCCAGTTTAGACAAACATGGGTGCCGTCGGTAAGGATGAGTAAGTGCTCGGCTTCTACTTGTTGAGCGATCAATGCCGCTGTCATGTCTTTGTCGATGACGGCTTCAAATCCAATATAGGCGCCGTCTTTCTCTATTACAGGTGCTGCGCCACCGCCACCACAGATGATCAAGTGATCTTTCTCGAGCAAATCTTTAATCGCGTTAATCTCAAGAACTTCTTTCGGCGCAGGAGAAGGAACAACGCGACGCCAATGTTGGCCATCGGGTTTTACGATCCAGTGATGCTGTTCAGCCAGTCGTTTTGCTTGCTGCTCACTGTAAACAGGGCCGATGAACTTGCTGGGATCGGCGTTAGCTGGGTCGTCTTGGTCTACCACAATTCTCGTCAAGATGGTGGTGGTAAATCGGTCGTCAATCGCTGCATTTAGTCCTTGTTGGATCAGATAACCGATCATACCTTGGGTTTCTGCCCCCAGGACGTCAAAAGGATAGGGGGGACAATCTTTGTAGGCATTGTTTTGCAATGATAGCAGTCCGACTTGAGGGCCGTTGCCGTGAACGATGACAAGTCGATAATCTTTGCTCAACTTGGCCAGAGAGTGAGCCGTTTGGGCGATGCTTTTCTGCTGATTCTCACAACTCATTACTTCACCACGCTGCAACAACGCGTTACCGCCAACCGCCACTACAATAATTGGTTTGGACATTCGTTTTCTCCTAATAACAAGGGTGTTATCACTGTAGTGAATTATTTTTCGCTTTATAGGGATAAAAATCACGCGTCGATAGAGTTACGAAAACATAAAACTTTTTCACTGTACTAGTCACAAAATAGAAAGCCTGGAGCTGAAAAAATCCGATATGTGATCTCAACAATGTTGTTTGGTACGCCGTGAATATCGACTTGTTGAATATGGTTTTTTGATAAAAATCAATATTCGAGATGATTTCGATTATTTATTTGATTTGTGTCGGTGCGAATTTAGTTTTATTTCATCAGAAGTTATCCCAAACCGATATTCAGTTTTCATCAAAGTTCGATATTTATTTTTCTCCTTTAATAGTTAGCGAATTAGGTATTAAGGAGCAGAAAAATGAGTAATGAAACTCAAGGGAAAATGGGCGTTGCCGGTATCGCACTGTTTACCTTATGTGCTGTACTGGTTGTCGACACCTTAACCGCTTCCGCCAGCATAGGTGTAAGTGCTATTGGCTGGTGGGTTGTGATGCTGATTTTCTTTGTCATCCCGTACGGTCTTATCACTTCTGAACTCAGCACCACTTATCCTGGGGAAGGAGGGATTTACGACTGGGTTAAAGAAGCGTTTAACTTCAAATGGGCCGTGAGAACAACCTGGTTTTACTGGATCAATGTTGGTCTTTGGATGCCAGCGGTGTACATCATGTTTGCCGGAATGTTTGCAGAGTTATTCATGCCAGATCTGTCTTTATTGGGGCAGATAGCGATTTGTGTACTGTTAACTTGGCTTACTGTTTGGATCTGTAATGTGTCGGCAGACATTGGCGTATGGGTGACCAATATTGGCGCGGTGTTGAAGATTTTGGTTATTGGCACACTGGGTGTTGGTGGTTTCGTTTATGCGATGAAACATGGTGTCGCGAATGAGTTTTCGCTGCCAGCAATGGTGCCTAGCTTAGACTCGGCGGTGTCATTCTTGCCAGCCATTGTCTTTAACCTGATGGGGTTTGAGCTAGTCGCGACCATGACCAAAGAAATGAAAGACGTACGCGACATGCCAAAAGCGGTATTCCTATCCATAGGTATCACAGCGTTCCTATACATCTTTGGCACGGTTGGCATCTTAATGGCTTTACCTGTTGAGAGCATTGGGCTAGTAGCAGGTTTGATTGACACGTTCAAAACGCTATTTGGGAGTGGTCCGTTAGGCACTGCAATGGTTTACCTATTTGGTACCTTCGCCCTATTAACCCTTATCGGTAACATGGTCAGTTGGACAATGGGCGCAAGTCGCGCAGCAGCGGAAGCCGCTCAAGAAGGGGAGTTACCAGCACCGGTCGCTAAGGTGTCAGAGCGAGGCTCACCTGTCGGAGCAAACAATATTACGGGTGCAGTATCGACGGTTGTGATTCTGTCTTATGCACTGTTTGCTCAAGTTAATAATGACTTGTTCTGGTCAATCTTTGCTTTCTCTAGCTGTATTTTCTTGTTGCCATATCTTTTTATGTTTCCGGCTTATCTCAAATTACGAGTAGCGGATGGCGAGCGTCAGCGTCCTTTCAAAGTACCAGGCGGAATGGGATTCCAGTGGTTGATATCCATCGTATGTTTTTTAGTCATTCTTCAAGCTGTTGTGTTGTTTATTTTCCCAGAGGCACTCGACCTAACTGTTGCCGATTGGAGTTACACAGGCCCAGTGTTGGTAGGCCTGATTGCCACCATATTGGCGGGAGAGTGGATTCTTCTTGGAGCTCTAAAACGCAAGAAAACCCAAGAGCAGACGCAGGATCAACAAGAAGCTCAAGCTTAAAAGAGGAGAGCAGATAATGAGCAAAGTATTAGACACCACGCCGAGACAAGACGGCTTTCGCATGCCTGGCGAACATGAGCCACAAAGTGAAGTATGGATGGCCTGGCCTGAGCGCACGGATAATTGGCGAAATGGCGCTAAACCAGCACAAAAAGTGTTTGCGGATGTAGCGGAACAGATCAGTAAAACCACCCCGGTCACCATGCTTGTGAGTTCGGCGCAATACGATAACGCAGTTTCACGGCTTCCAGATGATGTTCGAGTTCTAGAAGTGACCACTGATGATTCTTGGATGCGTGATATAGGTGCTACGTATGTTGTCAACGATGAGCAAGAGCGCCGTGGCGTAGATTGGGAGTTTAACGCATGGGGCGGGTTGGTTGATGGTTTGTACTCCCCGTGGAATCACGACGACCAAGTCGCACAGAAAATGTGCGAGACAAAGCGAGATCTGCGTTACCGGGCTCCCATTGTACTAGAAGGTGGCTCCATACATGTCGATGGAGAAGGCACTCTGTATACCACTGAAGAATGTCTACTTCATGAGAGTCGTAACCCTGATTACAGTAAAGAAGAGCTTACTCAGGTGTTATGTGACCACCTCAATATTGACAAGGTCATTTGGTTACCAAAAGGGCTTTACAACGATGAAACTAATGGTCACGTAGACAATATCCTCCATGTGGTTAAGCCGGGCGAAGTGGTGCTGACTTGGTGTGACGATGAAAACGACCCTCAATACAAGATCAGCCGTGAGGCGTTCGAGTTCCTAAGCAGCCAAACAGATGCAAAAGGTCGTGCAATAAAGGTCCACAAATTGCCCATGCCCGGGCCTTTGTACATGTCTAAGGAAGAAGCGTTAGGCATTGATATCGCAGAAGGGATGGAACGTGAAGCCGGTGAACGTCTAGCCGCGTCTTACGCTAATTACCTGATTACTAATAATCAAATTGTGTTACCGCTTTTGGATGAACGCTACGACGAGGATGTGAAGCACATTCTGGAATCGATTTACCCCGGATATGAAGTCAACGGGGTCCCAGCCAGAGAAATTCTGCTCGGTGGTGGCAACATCCATTGTATTACTCAACAAATACCGCAGGTCTGACTGCTCATAAACACCGTTTAATTTTCGAAAAACAGATATTTAATAGGAATTAGGTTATGAAATTACCATCTTCAAGTGCAACTGAACTAAACAAAGTGAACATGGAACACATGGTGTCAATGAAGGACTTCTCGGTACAAGAGATGGACAACATGATGGAACTGATGACTTACTTAAAACAGGCACGCAAAGATAACGCGATCCCACAACTGTTCAAAGGTAAATCTGTAGGCATGATCTTCGAGGCGGGGTCAACACGGACACGCGTTTCATTCGAAGTCGCCGCTACCTTACTCGGTGGTCATGCTCTGTTCTTGTCGCCAAAAGATATTCATTTAGGTGGTAAAGAGTCTATCGATGATACGTCTCGCGTGCTTTCTCGTATGTGTGACATCATCATGGCACGTACCAACAGCCCAGAAACGTTGGATGGTTTGCTAGAAATGTCGACGGTACCCGTTATTAACGGCTTAGATACGCGTTTCCATCCAACTCAAATGCTCGCTGACTTGTTTACCATCAGAGAGCACATTACCGATGGACGCAAACTCTCTGATTTGACCTTGGCGTTTATGGGGGATGCAACAGACGTTTGCCGTTCGTTAATGTTAACTTGTGCCAAGTATGGGGTGGGCTTTAAACAGATTGGGCCAAAGAAATATCATATGGAGCAAGAGTGGGTGAACATGGCTCTAGATTTCTGTGAAGAGTCTGGAGGTCGCATTGAAATCACCGACGATGTTGAGCGCATTAGCGACTGTGATGTCGTTTATGGTGATAGTTTCTATTGGGTCACGCAGATGGATGAGAAAGAAGAGCGCCTTGCTGCCTTTATGCCAGATTACGTGATTACTGAAGAGTTAATGGCTAAAGCTAAGCCTGGCGCGATGTTACTTCATTGTTTGCCTGCAAATGACAAAGAGGAAGTGACACGTGGCGCATTGGAAAGTGAGTACTCGGTAGCGTTCGATGAAGCAGAAAACCGCCTTACTGCTCAGATGGCAATTTTGGTGTACTTCACTCACAAGCATGCGGTTCACCCAAGTGAAGAGACCATCAAACAGCACGAAGAAAAGATTAATGGTTTCTTAGCGACGCTCTGAGTGAATACGAAACGTCAAAAAGCCCGCGATTAAGCGGGCTTCTTTGTTTGGCAAGGTTTCATTGAACCCATCTTGTGTCATGAATTGCGGTGTTTTTCACACTATCAATAGCTATTGGCGGCGAGCTGGGTTTGCATCTCAACAAATTCCGCCGCAGGTAATGGACGGCTAATTAGATATCCTTGCCCGTATTGGCAACCTAACTGTTTTAAGCGAGCGAGCTGGTAGTCGGTTTCAATACCTTCGGCGACACTCATCATCTTCATACTAGACGCAATGGAAAGAATGGCCTCAATCAACGAGGTATTATTGTTTTCTGAGGAAAGTGTGTAGATAAATGAACGATCAATCTTTACGCCATCGAACTGGTACTCTTGCAAATAGCTTAGCGAGGAGTAACCAGTACCAAAATCATCCAGCCACACTTGGATGCCCATTTTTCTTAAGTTGTGTAAAACGGCTTTGATTTTTGCGCTGTCAGACATCAGCAGAGTTTCCGTCACTTCAACGTGCAGAGCATTGGCGTGTAACTGGTTTTGTTCTAGCGAGGTAGCAAAAATTTCCACTAAGTTTTGACGATACAGCTGACGAGGGGACAAATTCAGCGCGATGTAAAACTCTTCTCCATACTGTTTAACCCAGATACTTGCTTGTTTCGCAGCGAGCTTAATGAGATGTTCGCCGAGGGTAAGAATTAGGTCGGTAGATTCTGCGACAGGAATGAACTTATCAGGTCTTATATACCCTTGTGTCGGGTGGTTCCAACGCACTAAAGCCTCAGCGCCAATAATACGAGAGGTGGCGACGTCAAACTTAGGTTGATACCAAAGCTCAAATTGCGAAAGGTCATCCATCGCTCTTCGAAGTTCTCTTTCGATATACAATCTTTCTTGGATAGTCTTATCCATGCTATGGGTATAGATAGTGTAAGCATTTTTGCCTTTTTGTTTGCGTTCAAACATGGCAAGTTCAGCGTGGCGGCAGAGGGACTCTGCATCAGAACCAAAATCAGGATAGCAAGCGATACCAATACTGGCGCTGCAAGACAGCTTGGATTGTTGATGATCGATGGGTTGAATGACAGCTTTGAGAATCGCGTCTGCGATGGCTGATACTCGCATTTCAGCAGAGTAGGGAACCATTAGCATAAACTCATCGCCTCCCACTCTGGATAACACACATGGTGCTGTTACATTGGCAAATTCTTGAGAGGAGACAACCTGTTCAATGCGCTGGCAGACTTGCATAATCACTTCGTCTCCGACGTGATGACCGAAGTTATCATTGATGAACTTAAAATCGTCGAGGTCAATAAAAAGAATGGCGATAAGCTGATTATTGTTTGAGTTCATTTGCTTATCAACGCTTTCAATAAAGCGAAAACGGTTAGGTAATCCGGTCAACTGATCATGAAATGCCATATGCTCTATGCGCGCGTTATGATCATTTACGGACTTTTGCATGCCGTTGAAAGCACCAACCAGTTGTCTTAGCTCACGATACCTTACTTCGTCGACAACCAGAGAGAATCGTCCGTCTTTGGTTTGCTTTAGCTGACTGCTTATTTGGCTGATTGGATTGGCAAATGAATTACCGACACTATACGCCATAGCGACGCCACATATCACACCCACTGCAGAGAAGATAAGCTGCCAACGTCTCATTCTTTCACTATCTAATTCACCCATTGCGACAAGGTGCTGCTTATTATTTTTTAACTCAGCCGTTAGCTTGTGCGTGTTCATCTCGATAAAAAGCACCCCTAGGTGTTTATCGCCTTCGCTGATAGGTGCAGCGACATAGAGGTGGTTTTCTTGGTTCTCTTTAACAATTTTTTGAGTGTTTAGTACTTGTCTGATCAAGTCTGACTTCGCGTGAGGCTCGCCAAAACTGACAATATCGTTAGTGCCATCATGGAAAATCAGCCCTTCTTTATCAATGATATAAATCGACTCGATGTTAGGTTGGCTGAGATTAGATTGAAGCAAGTGGAGTGCTGAGGATACGTTGTAGTGATAGAGCGGGTTAAAGGCTTGATTACTCAAGGTTTTAGCCAAAGATATGGCTTGGTCTTCAACTTTCTTTTCGAGTGATTGTTCGACGCTGAGAGCGATTTTCTCGTAGATTTCATCGGACTGTTGCTCATAAGCCGCACTGTAAAGAATGAAATTTAGCGCACAAACCAAGGTCACCACACATGCTGTGGCAAAGATAAGATGACTTTTAAAACCCAACTGTCTCATTAACTACTGAACGACCTCAAACTTGTTCAAAAGATCGGCCGCTTGATAAAAAAGCGCTTCAGATTGACTGTCAAAAAGGGTGAACTTTTTAGTTTTCTGGTAGGTTTTTAGCAGTGCTTGACCTTCTTCATTCTGGTCAATGGAAAGCAGGGCTTGTTTGATATCCGCGACGGTTTCTGCAGGCAGTTTTTGGCTGACACTAATTACCGCTCTTGGGTATTCACTCGTTTGGCCAAACGTTCTTAACTGCTGTTTTAATGCAACGGGTGTGTCTTTAGGGTTGTCCCAGTTTGAAGAGCTATAAGCAATGGCGTCCACAATGCCTTTAGTAGCCCACATGGACATGTTCACTTCGTTGGTATCAAGGAGGAAGTCTTCAAAGAAGAAATAGCCAACTTTGTCTGCACTTGGCTTTTCGTTAATTGAGGTGAGTAGCTGTACGTCTAAACCTTGGCTGAGCAAGGTTACTAAAGGTAGGAAATAGCCGCTGGTAGAGTCTCTGTCTTCAAAACCAACCACTTTGCCCTGCAATTCAGAAAGATCTTGATAGCTATTTTTCTTGTGAGTAACGAACACTGAACTGTAGCTAGGATCGCCTTTTTTCCAACGCACGAGTATCGGTTGGGTTTGCGCTCGCTGGTTGAGTATCAGTGTTGGGTAAATCGTCGCACTCATAATATCGACTTCGCCAGTCTGAAACGCGGCGACCAACTCATCAATGGTAGCGTAAACTTTTACTTCTGCGTCGGTATAGCCATAGTGACTAAGCTGCTTAGCGAGATTAGACATAATTGGATAGCTGTCTTTAATGCGCTTTTTAGGCTTAGTCGAAATGACACCGTAGTTAAGTGTCAGTTCTGAATCGATAGGATTCGCCCATCCTATAGTGGGTACAGCCATCGTACAGCAGGCAATAAAACAGAGAGAGCGAGCTACTATCATTCAATACTCTAATATAATTCACAATATGCCATACTTTTTAACATGATATTTCGTTGAGAAAAAGTAGTTTGATCAATAATTTACAAAATGTATTTATTTAGTAGTGGCAAATTGGGAGCTGTGTCTTCTGTTTTGATGAGAAAGGTAACAAAAATGGGATGGGGCTGAGTGAAACGCAAATACAACAAAGCCCGCGATAAGCGGGCTTTGTGTTTCGTTCCTAAGAACTAAATTTGGTGGGTCCGGGCGAACTCGAATCGCCGACCCCTACCATGTCAAGGTAGTACTCTAACCAACTGAGCTACGGACCCAAATTTAATGTTCTGCATACTTTGGTTAT
>NZ_AEVT01000060.1 GCF_000189275.1 Vibrio sinaloensis DSM 21326
CTTTGCTGGCAATTCGGCCTTGTTGATGTAAAACCTCAATCAGCTCTTCAAACACCTCTTGTTTGGAGCTGGCTTGCAGATCGAGTTTGATTAAATCTTGGTTGATCAATTTGGTGATCATAGTGAACCCCTAATGCTTTTCTCGTTTTGTTAGGGGTATTTTGAAATCTATCAGCAGCGCTCTGTAGTGAAGAAAAAATGCATTTACTGGATGATTGTAGCTTGCTTTGGATAGTGTGATTTTGATCGGTAGGTTGGGGTGTTTATCGCTCGGTTTGACTCGCCTTAGTCCCTTTAATATCAGGAGTTTTGAGAGATTTAAGGCTGAATTATTGTGGGGATTTAGCACGGACTTGGCTGGATATTTATCGCCTAAACTGGATTATTGTAACCTTGTTCTCAAATTGTGATTTTGCTCAATAGCGCTATGAGCAGGTAAAGAGTATATCTAATGGTATCGCGCTATTCGCGGCCATAGAGATAGAAACAAATGATTTTCCATGACCTCATTTCGTCGGTATTAACTGAGCGAGAATCTTTTCATAACATTTGGTTCGCAGGGGACTTTCATACGCCTCCGGCGTTTAGCTATCAAGTGAACTTCCCACGTTTAGAACTGGTGCTGGATGGGGAATACGTAAATGAAATGGAAAGTCATGATCGTAAAGTCAGCAAAATTGTCGCCAAGACGGGAGACGCGATATTCGTGCCACCAAACTGTTGGAACAAACCTGACTGGGATACCGATTGTTCGGTGTTAAGCATGCTGTTTGGCCGTCGGCAATTGGGCTTGAGCCTTGTCAGCAAACGAAAAGGAGAAGCGAGCTTTTACGATATTCAAAAGCACAGCATTCAGACGCGATCCGGTTTTGCTATCGATAACATTCTTGAAGCACTCAGCGCGCTTGCCAGAGAGCCGAACAAACAACCAATGGACGAGTTGTTGCTCCAAGCGTTATTGCAATACAGCAAGTCGATGTTGGAAGCGCCAGCGCAGCAATCTCATAGTCGCGTGCAAGATCTGTATCAGGGCATTTGTATTTATATTCAGGAAAACTTCCACCGGCCGATCACCCGTGACAGCATCGCCACGCGGTTTAGCATCTCGGCCAATCACCTATCACGGCTTTTCCGCCAACAGGGGCACATGACCTTAGCGGATTACATTACTTGGGTACGAATCGACCGCGCGAAGTTCATGCTGAAAAAGTACAACTTCAAGCTTAATGAGGTGTCTCTGCGCTGCGGCTTTAAAGACGTCAACTACTTTTGCCGAGTGTTTAAAAATCGCACAGGCCATACCCCAACGGAGTATCGAGGCTCTGTTTAAGGCAGCAGCCTCGACATGCAGTACATCAAGATCGCTTGTAAATCGACACTGCTGCGAGTGAGCAGCAGCCGGTGAGAGATTTGATCGCACAGCAGATTTCGCGTCAGGTTGGTGGCGGCGATGATCTGCTCTCGGTTTGGTTTAGAAGGCATCACCAGTGCTATAGAAAGATGAACCTTGCCCATTTTGGATGCCCAGTCGATCGGGTTGTCGCTGGCGATCACGGCGATAGCGATATGATCAATATTGTCGAACATCACATGCGGCAGAGCGAGGCCGGGAGCAACGCTGGTAGACGAGCGCTCTTCACGTTTAATGAAAGCTAACAACAGCTCATCTGGGTGGCCAGGATGGATCAATTGGGCGAGCCCCTTCAGGCATTCAAACTTGGTGAGCTCGGTATGGGCCTTGGCGTAATACCATTGGGTTTTGCTGGCTGGGCTTAACTGAGGAAGGCGCTCAGCCAATTGGTTGGAAAACTCATAGTTAATTTGCGAGCCAATTAAGGTGTAGTACTCGGCTACCACGTCTTTGAGTACAAAGCAGGCCAGCTCGGCATCAACGCCAATCGCGGTGATCTGGCATAGATCGCCTTGCACTAGCCCTACTTGCATGAGAGCTACCGACTTAGTTAACTCGGCGCTTCGGTTGCGAGTAATGTTGATGATCTGGATGCTGCTTTTGAACTTTTTCGCCAGCTTGCGCAGTGGTTGGGCAATGTGTGCGCTGGCGTCTGAGTCTTCAACAAGAAAGGTGATTTGATACTCGTTCATAAGCCATTAAGCGTCGCGGCAGTGAACTAGAAAGACTTTATCGACGTTAACCAGTACCTCTTCGATGGAGAGGCGCACCACATTAGCTCCCTCGAATCGAGCGGGCTGATCAACATCGATATCAGAGACCAGCAACACTTTGTCGGCAAGGGCGATATCTTGAGGGCTGAGAAGGTTCTCAATCCCCATGGCTCCTTGTGTTTCGACTTTAATTTGTACTTTATACTTCGGCGCAGCTTTTACCAGAGCATCGGCTGCCATATAAGTATGTGCAATGCCTGTGGGACAGGCGGTGACAGCGACAATTTTCACAACAAATCTCTATAAGTCATTTTTGCGGATATTAGCACAGCAATCGCACGCTGTTTTGATTTACCACCAAGATTTGAAAGACCCGCATCACAGTTTAAATGGTGTGTTACATTAATCCAGTTGAGGGTGTTTTCGTCCTATATCTTGGGCAACACCGGCTGGTTAATCTATGTTCGAGCGCGAACACCGGAAGGTATCAATAATGGATATGACAAACCTGATTGAGCTAGAGACAATCTGTTTAGATCTCAAAGCCAACACCAAGCAAGGCGCGCTCGAAGAGTTAGTGGGTATGCTCGATAGTGCTGGCAAATTGGCTGACAAAGAGCAGTTTCTTCGCGATCTATGGAAAAGAGAGCAAATAGGAAACACTGGCTTTGAAGATGGTGTGGCGATCCCGCATGCGAAAAGTGAGGCGGTCGCTCAGCCGGCGGTGGCGATTGGCATCAGCCGAGCTGGTATTGATTATGGCGCAGAGGATGGGGAGCTCTCGGATGTATTCTTTATGCTGGCTTGCCCAGATGGCGATGATCACCACCATATTGAGTTGTTGGCCCACCTTTCTACCAAGCTGATTGAAGAAGAGTTCATTGAGCAGCTCAAAGGCGCACAGAGTGTTGAAGAGGCGAGAGCGCTGCTGACCGATGTCTCTTCCACCAATGACAACCTCGATTTTACTGATCCGGTGGCAATGATTGAGCCCCTCAGCCCTTGGAAGCTCAGGTTAGCCCATATCAAGGAGCACCTTCTGTTTGGTACCTCGCATATGATTCCGTTTATTGTCGCGGGTGGGGTGCTGCTTTCTTTGTCGGTCATGATCTCCGGTCATGGCGCTGTCCCTGATAAAGGCGTGTTGGCAGACATCGCGCAAATGGGCATTGCCGGTTTAACCTTGTTTACGGCAGTCTTGGGTGGCTATATCGCCTATTCAATTGCCGACAAGCCAGGTTTAGCACCGGGAATGATTGGCTCTTGGGTCGCGGTTGACCAATACAATACCGGCTTTTTGGGCGCGATTGTGGTGGGCTTTTTTGCAGGCTCTATCGTTCGACTGCTGAAAAAGATTCAACTACCCGAGAGCATGACGTCTCTCGGGTCGATATTTATTTACCCCTTGGTCGGCACTTTCGCGACCTGCGGCTTAGTGATGTGGATGATAGGTGCCCCCATTGCGAACGCTATGATGATGCTCAACGATTGGTTAACCGGTATGGCAGGCTCCGGCAAGGTGATGCTCGGCACTGTACTTGGTGCAATGACGGCATTTGATATGGGTGGGCCAGTCAACAAAGTGGCAACCTTGTTTGCTCAAACGCAGGTCAATACCCAGCCTTGGTTAATGGGCGGGGTAGGCATCGCCATTTGTACGCCGCCGTTAGGTTTGGCCTTAGCGACGTTCATTTCACCGAAAAAGTTTAAACGCGACGAGCGCGAAGCCGGTAAAGCCGCAGGGATTATGGGTATGATCGGCATCAGTGAGGGTGCTATCCCATTTGCTGCCGCAGACCCAGCGCGCGTGTTACCTGCCATTGTGGCAGGTGGCATCGTCGGTAACGTTGTCGGCTTTATGTTCCATGTGATTAACCACGCACCATGGGGCGGCTGGATTGTGCTGCCTGTGGTGGATGGAAAACTTGGCTACATTGTTGGCACGCTAGCCGGAGCGCTAACCACCGCGTGTATTGTGATACTGCTAAAGAAAAATGTTGTCGATGAGGAAGAGCAAGCCCGCCTAGCTCGTGCTTATCATCAATTTGATGGTGAAGGGGAGGCCGAGGTACTGGCGGTGACTTCATGCCCATCTGGTGTGGCGCATACCTTCTTAGCCGCAAAATCGTTAGAGAAAGCCGCTTACACCATAGGGGTTAAAATCAAGGTAGAAACCCAAGGAGCCGATGGGATCAACAACCGCATTACTGAAACCGACATCGCTAACGCTAAGTTTGTTATCTTTGCGCACGATGTTGCGATAAAAGAGCCAGAACGGTTTAAAAACATTAAAGCGCTCGATGTGAGCACCAAAGACGCGATCTTAAATGCCAGAGCCTTGCTGTACAAAAACTAGCAACCGATTATGAGGCCGCCCCCGGCGGCGATGCTCTTTACTTCACCAAACGGTGGCGCTTTTTTAACAGCCATACCAAGGCTAATTTGTTGTATTAGCGTTCAAATTAGCTAGTAAGTAACCAAACAAACCCCAATGCTGGCTTTTTTTAGGTATTCCACTTGACCTACCCCAATAGAATCATTAAATTAGCGCCTCGTTGGTTAACGAAACCAACCACAATTTGATTCGGTGAGTTGTCCGAGTGGCTGAAGGAGCACGCCTGGAAAGTGTGTATACGGCAACGTATCGAGAGTTCGAATCTCTCACTCACCGCCACATTCTAAAGCCCCAGCAGAAATGCTGGGGCTTTTTCGTTTTAAGTCAGTTTTGTACCCTTTTGAGTCGTGAAATCAAAGCTATACCTATGTTCTAGTGGGTTGTTGTCGCAGACGCCGATCAATCTTGAGCGAAACGGTAAGCCTACGGGTTTGATATCTACTCGATAACCACATACCGGGCATTTGGCTTTGTACACTTTCACTGCTAATCGTTTGATTCGTCCTTCCTTACTCCCAGGCTCTTTTAGCTCGTAATGCAAGACTGCTGACTTTAGGCTCAATGGCAGCATAACGTCTGGAATTGTAGTGATGTTGTTGTTTAGAACATCTATCAAATACCTGAAAAAGATTAAAAAAGCTGCAACGTATAAAATCGTGAACATAATGAACCTAGACAGGAAAGTAGGAGTCACAAGGCCAGCCAATGAAAGGTATAAGAACACAACACATAAGACAGGGAGTATTACAGGGCTACCTGTAAAAAGGAGCATCTTCCAGCGATGTTTGTCCATATCAATGTCGTGTAGCCAGCGGGTGTGAATTGGTAGCTTAGGCACAGACTCAAGGTAATAGTTGATTTCATCGAGATCTTTAGGAGTATCGACAGCCTTTGTAGGATCAAGGCTTTCTAATGGGCTAGTCTCAATCTTTTTTGCATAAAGTCGATAAATGGACTGCTTACCTTGCCCCCCTAAGTTTGACTCCTTGTATATAGCAGGGATGACATCAAAGCCAAGTTCAGCAGCGATACGTTCTAAAGACGGAGCGAGTTCATCCAGTCGTAGATTGAGCTTTTTTAAATACGCATTGAGCCGTGAGCTATTAAAACTAGAGGCTTTCTTATTCGACAAATAGGCTGCTCTCTCGGCCAGTTCACTTGATGTAAAATAACATTCTTCAGTTACCCCAGCTTCGAGGTATGAGCTTTCTTTCACTAAAGAGACCATGGCCTGAAGTACATCCCAAAACATGTTGCTTTTATCATTGTGGGTATAGTCCTGCCAAAATGCTTCCGCTACAGCAATGGCCGCCTTTAGTTCTTCACTACTGTTATTCATGATGTTTCTCTATATGCATTCACAAACCTAATATTACCTAGTATTGCTAGGTAATGCTCTGTTTCATATCGTTTTTCTTAGCCATGATGTTTTCGTTCTTCGAGGGAGCTCCCCTTATTTACTCATATAATTTGAAACGAAAACTGGAGAGAAACATGAGTCATCTAGAAAAAAATATCAGCGCATATGGCTTAATGAACGACCAACTGGTTCATATCGATCAAGTTGAAAGTGGGCTAGCGTGTAAGTGTTCTTGTATAGGTTGTGGCGATAAGCTAGTGGCAAAAAAAGGGGAATTGAAACAGCACCATTTTGCTCATCATGCGATGGACAGTAACGAATGCAGTGAGAGCGCTTTGCACAAAATCTGCAAGCATATTGTTGAAAATGAAAAGCGCATTTTGTCACCAGAGCTAACAGTGTCTTGCCATCAATTTGATCTGGCTGGTATCGAACATGCCAAACATGAAACGCTGGCCGCGGAACTGTTGATGTTTAATGAGGTTCTACTAGAGCAAACGGAGGGTGACTTTATTCCCGATGTGACAGGAGTATTTGACCACCAGCAGAGGGTGTTTATTGAAATTGTGGTGACTAATGACGTGTCTGAAGAAAAGCTGGAGAAGGTGAAGCGCTTAGGTGTTCCGATGATGGCGATTTATGTCTCAGAGCTTGACTTAATGGAACCACTAGAATCGTTGACGGCCAGCGTAATTGAACAAGCGCCAAGAAAATGGATTTACCATCCAATCATTGAACAGCTAGAAACCAGGTTGCGAAACGAACTTGAGTTTGAGATCTCGATAATAAACGAGCGAATGAGATTAGCGGTACTAGAGGAACAAGAGACTAGTAACCAAAGTACTCCTATTGTCCTCAAACAAAATCAAATGCTGCTACTCGGTTATAACTCAGCGCATGGTTACTCACGCAAAAAAGCACGGAACTTCGATTTCTCGATGCTCCATGTCACTAACCCGATTCGTTCAAGTTCAACGGTTAATTATACGGTGAGAGCGAATGGTGGCTATGAAGTGAAAAGCATCTATTTTGATGAAGCGCTATTGCCGCAACTCGCTGCAATGACATTTCCATGTGTTGTTGAGCTAGGAATAAAGGCGGCTTTTATCTCAGGACGCCCAGCAACATTGGTAGATTCAATAACAACCGTTTAATTTGTCTAGCAAAACCTCATCCTAACCAATGCAAAAAATTGCATTTACGATACAATACCTCGCAATAAATCTTGGCTCGGTTTTCGGGGCCAAGTTCATCTATTGAGAAGTATTTATCATCATGGCAAAAGCACCAGCAAAGAAGAAAGCCCCTGCGAAAAAGAAAGGCTTTGAAGAAACCCTTTGGGATACCGCCAACCAGCTGCGCGGCAGTGTCGAATCGTCAGAATACAAACACGTCGTATTGAGCCTTGTATTCCTTAAATTCATCAGCGACAAGTTTGAAACTCGTCGCCAGCAGATGATTGACGACGAGCAAGAAGCTTTTGTTGAAATGAAAGAGTTCTACCAGCAAGACAATATCTTCTACCTCGAAGAAGCTTCTCGTTGGTCATACGTGAAAAAGCACGCTAAACAAGACAACATTGCCGTCATCATTGATACTGCTTTGTCTAATATTGAAAAAGCCAACCCAAGCTTGAAAGGCGCATTGCCAGACAACTACTTCTCTCGTCAAGACCTTGAAGTGAAGAAGCTCGCGTCACTGATCGACACCATCGAGAACATCGACACACTTGCTAATGAGTGTGACATGAGCGAAGAAGACCTAGTAGGTCGAGTCTACGAATACTTCCTTGGTAAGTTTGCTGCAACCGAAGGTAAAGGCGGTGGTGAGTTCTATACGCCAAAGTCTGTCGTAACTCTACTTACGGAAATGCTAGAGCCGTTCCAAGGTAAAATTTATGACCCTGCCTGTGGTTCGGGCGGTATGTTCGTGCAGTCTTTAAAGTTTGTAAAACAGCATGAAGGCCGCACCAAAGACATCGCAATTTACGGTCAAGAGCTGACCTCTACTACCTACAAGCTAGCGAAAATGAACTTAGCCATTCGCGGCTTATCAGGCAACTTGGGTGAGCGCCCAGCGGATACCTTCTTTGCGGACCAACACAAAGATCTTAAAGCCGATTACATTATGGCCAACCCGCCGTTTAACATTAGCCAATGGCGTGACGAGAACGAGCTAACTAAAGACCCACGCTTTTCTGGCTATCGCACACCGCCAACGGGTAATGCCAACTACGGTTGGATTCTGCACATGCTGTCTAAGTTAAGTGAAACAGGCACAGCAGGTTTTGTCTTGGCCAACGGTTCAATGAGCTCAAACACTTCTGGTGAAGGGGAAATCCGCCAACAGCTTATCGAGAACGATGTGGTGGAATGTATGATCGCCTTACCGGGGCAGCTGTTCTACTCAACTCAAATCCCAGTCTGTATCTGGTTTATCACCAAGAACAAGCAAGCCAATGCTGCGAAAGGCTACCGCCAGCGTGAAAAAGAGACGCTGTTTATTGATGCACGTGAAATGGGCACCATGACCAGCCGCGTACACAAAGAGCTAACCGTAGATGATATCGCGCTAATTGCAGACACTTACCATGCATGGCGCAGCGATGACGCAGAGCTAAAAGCCCGTGTAGAGCGTGGCGATAGTAAGCTTGAGAAATATGAAGATGTTGCAGGCTTCTGTAAACAAGCAAGTTTTGATGAGATCAAAGCCAACGATTTTGTTCTCACTCCAGGGCGCTACGTAGGCGCTGCGGAAGTCGAAGATGACGGTATTCCATTTGAAACCAAGATGCGTGAGCTATCCCAAACTCTATATAACCAAATGAACCAAGCTGAAGTGCTAGATAAAGCGATTCGCAGTGACTTGGAGGGATTGGGTTATGGGGAGTAAGGTAAGTATTGGCGATGTTGTTTCCTTATCCCAAGGGTTTGCAGTAAACAGTAAATCTAAGCACCTTATGGGGGATTCAGGGTTACCGTTGCTTCGTATTACAGATTTGATTAATGGGACTGAGGCACAATATTTAACTAAAGAAACTGCACCTACAAAATGTATAGCTCAGAAGCATGAAATTATTTTTACTCGTACAGGTCAAGTTGGATTAGTTTTTCGAGGAAGGGAAGGTGTTGTACATAATAACTGCTTTAAGGTTATCCCTAACGAGGACCTTGTAACACATGATTATATTTATTGGACTTTAAAGCAGCCACATATAATCAAACTAGCAAATAGTGTCGCATCTGGTTCAGTGCAGAAAGATTTGAATCATTCTGCTTTTAAATCAATTGATATCGATTTGATTCCTAAAACGGTTCAAGAACAAAACTGCCAGATCCTCAATAGAATTGAGGAAAAACTAATTTTAAATACCCAAATCAACCAAACTCTAGAACAAATGGCGCAAGTGCTGTTTAAATCTTGGTTTGTGGATTTTGACCCAGTGATTGATAACGCCCTTGATGCAGGCAGTGACATTCCTGAGGTGTTTGAATCCCGAGTTGAACGTCGCAAAGCTGTGCGTGAAAGCGCGGACTTTAAACCGCTGCCTGATGATGTTCGTCGGCTCTTTCCAAGTGAATTTGAAGAAAGTGAATCAGGCTGGGTGCCTAAGGGGTGGGAAACATCGACTGCTGGACAAGAGCTTACTGTCAAAGGTGGTTCAACTCCGAGTACAAAGAACCCTGACTTCTGGGATGGTGGTAATATCAATTGGACTTCACCAAAAGATCTTTCTGATAACGACACCAAGATTATGTTTGAAACATCGCGAAAGATTACAGATGCAGGTTTAGCGAAAATTACCTCTGGACTGTTACCTAGAGAAACAGTTTTGATGTCCTCAAGAGCACCAGTTGGTTACCTAGCTTTGACGAAAATCCCCGTTGCTATCAACCAAGGTTATATTGCTATTCCTGAATCTAGACGATTATCACAAGAATACATCTTGTATTGGCTCGACTCCCAAATGGACATGATAAAAGGATTATCTGGAGGCACAACTTTTGCTGAAATCAGTAAGAAAACCTTTAAATCGATTAGTATATTAGTACCGCCTTGCCCTATTGTTGAAGCTTTCTCAAAAAATGTTGAGGTGTACTTAAACAAAATCTCGAGCAATGTTGGGGAAAGTAGCCTGCTTGCAACTGTGCAGAGCTCACTTCTGCCAAAGCTTATATCGGGTGAGCTGGAGATAATTAGAAGTGGCAAATGATAATAACTTTAGACTTGGTTTAAGTACCAAAGCTATAGCTGAAACCGATACTGCTGTGCATCTCCTTGAGCAAAAAGAGAGATTGGAGTCAGCGATTCAGAGCAGGGACCCATCATTATCCATTGATCTATCCAAAGCATTTCTTGAATCAGTTTTTAAAACCATCATTTCTGATCGAATAGAGGAACCAAATTTACGAAAGGAGTTTTTTCCACTATTCCGTGACGTTAAAGACAGCTTACGGTTTAGTGAAAATGATGATGTTTCCGATAAAATATCACGTTTAGCGGGGTCTGTTGTAAATGTTACAAATGAGCTTCGGAACAAATATGGAGCAGCCTCTCATGGAGGTGATGGCTATCACCAGAATCCGCTCAGAATGGAGGAGCTCGAGTTTGTTCTTTCTTCTGTTGATGGTTTAGCGGCATTTTTATACCGCAAACACCGTGAAACATTAGAGCCCGAGAAGCATTTTCGCATTCAGTATGACGATTATCCCGAGTTTAATGATTGGCTGGATGGTCAGTTTGATGGTTTCTCTATGCATTTGTCTCAAAGTCGAACACTAGAGCTTACGGCAAGCCTGGTGCTTTTTGAACGGGACCCGTCAGCATACAGGGAAATGTTAATTCAGTACTCAGGAACAGAGGAAGAGGACGATGATGATGAGTAATGATTTTTTTATTGAAAGTATCGACCTTGTAGGAGATTTTTGGCCCCTCTAATTAAATATGAATAACAAGGGCTTGCCTTATTTAGTTGTGCTAGGAATTGATACAAAATATGAGCTTAAAATTTACAGAAGCCAAACTCGAACAAGCCATCATTGAGTTGTTGGGGGAGCAAGGCTATCCGCATGTCGTCGGTGAGAAAATAGCCCGTGAAGACAAAGAGCAAGTGCTGCTTCTCGATGACCTACGTACTTACCTTGCCAAGCAATATCAAGCGGACGACATTACTGAAGGTGAGATTGACCAAATCGTCCACCAGCTTAATCGCCTACCTGCTAGTGACTTATACGAAAGCAACAAGACGTTTTGTGATTGGCTTGCGAATGGCTTTTTACTTAAGCGTGAAGACCGCTCCAAGAAAGACCTCTACGTAGAGCTGATAGACACCAAACATTTGGCACAAGCACTGCGATTAATGTTTGTGCCTCTTCTGGAAGACAAAACACCATCTGCTGAGCCAAAAGTCGCAGAAGAGAGTGTTAGCTTTTTCGAACCCGTAGACCAAAACATCTACAAAGTCGTAAATCAATTGAAGATTGAAAATGGTGATGAAGAACGCATCCCTGATGGCATTCTCTACATTAATGGCTTACCGCTCGTCCTATTTGAATTTAAAAGCGCTGTACGTGAAGAGCAAGCGACCATCTATGATGCGTGGGAGCAAATCCACATCCGCTATAAGCGCGCCATTCCTAAATTGTTTGTGTTTAACGCCCTGACGATTATTAGCGATGGCGTAAACAACAAAATGGGTAACGCCTTTGCCCCTTATGATTTCTATTACGCTTGGCGCAAAGTGACAGGTAACGAGTCCACTGAAAAACAAGGCATTAACTCTCTCTACACCATGATAGCGGGCCTGTTTGATAAAACTCGATTGTTAGACGTGTTGAAAAACTTCATCTTCTTCCCAGATACCTCGAAGAAAGAAGTGAAGGTGTGTTGTCGTTATCCTCAATACTACGCAGCTCGTAAGCTTTATTACAACATCGACAAAGAGCGTAAGCCATGGGGTAGCGGTAAGGGCGGTACTTATTTTGGGGCGACAGGTTGTGGTAAGAGCTACACCATGCAGTTTTTGTCTCGCTTGTTAATGAAGAGCGTTGATTTTGAAAGCCCAACCATTGTTCTTATTACTGACCGTACCGACCTAGATGATCAGCTCTCCGAACAGTTCTGTAATGCCAGTGATTATATCGGTGACGAGATGGTGGTTTCTGTCACTAGCCGACAAGACCTCCGTGACAAACTACAAGGAATAAAAAGCGGTGGTGTGTTCCTCACGACTATCCACAAGTTCACTGAAGACATTGAAGTGCTTTCTGACCGTACCAACATCATTTGCATCTCGGATGAGGCGCACCGCTCTCAAGTCAATCTCGATAAAAAGGTCACACTGCAATACAAAGACGGCGTTGCTGTCGATGTAAAAGAGAGCTACGGTTTTGCTAAGTATCTTCATGATTCATTACCTAGTGCAACGTATGTTGGCTTTACTGGCACGCCTATTGATGCAACGCTAGATGTGTTTGGTAACAAAGTAGATAGCTACACCATGACCGAAGCGGTCAATGATGACATCACAGTTCGTATTGTTTATGAGGGGCGAGCCGCAAGAGTGATTTTGGATAACAGCAAGCTCGAAGAGGTCGAAAAATATTACCAAGATTGCGCGGAACAAGGGGCTAGCGAGCATCAAATTGAAGAGAGTAAAAAAGCCTCGGCCAATATGAATGCTATCTTAGGTGATGAAGACCGCTTGGAAGCATTAGCCAAAGACTTTATCGTCCATTATGAAGAGCGTGTCGCAGAAGGTTCGACAATCAAAGGCAAGGCAATGTTTGTCTGCGCTAGCCGCGAAATCGCCTACGACTTCTATAAGCAAGTGAAGCTGCTGCGCCCTGAGTGGTTCGAAATTAAAAAGTGCCTAGAAGGTGAAACCTTAACTGAACAAGAAGCTAAAGAGATCCTGCCTTTGGCAATGGTACAAATGGTGATGACTCGTGGCAGTAACGATGAAGACGAGCTTTACAAGTTGCTCGGAACCAAAGATTACCGCAAGTCGCTAGATGCTCAGTTTAAGCGCCCGAAATCTAACTTTAAGATCGCGATAGTCGTGGATATGTGGCTAACGGGTTTTGATGTACCAGAGCTCGACACCATCTATATCGATAAACCACTACAGAAGCACAACCTGATTCAAACTATCTCACGTGTAAACCGTAAGTTTGAAGGCAAAGACAAAGGTTTGGTCGTTGACTATATCGGTATTAAGTCTCGAATGAACCAAGCACTTGCGATGTACTCAAAGGCCGATGAAAGTAATTTTGAGGATGTGCAACTCTCGGTAGTAGAGGTTAAGAATCACCTCGATCTGCTGGGTAAAATGTTCCATCACTTTGACCATTCCGGATACTTTAGTGGCGAACCTAGATTGCAGCTTGAATGCTTAAATCTTGCCGCAGAGTTTGTCTTGGTGAACAAGAAGAATGAACATCGCTTCATGGGCTTAGTGAAGCGTTTAAAAGCGGCTTATGACGTATGTTGTGGTAGTGAGTCGCTTTCTAAGCAAGAACGCGACTTGATTCATTTCTACATTGCTGTTCGGTCAATCATTTACAAGCTGACCAAAGGTGATGCGCCAGACACGGCACAAATGAACAAGCATGTTCGCGAATTAGTGGCAGAAGCGCTGCGTGCTGAAGGCGTAGAAGAAATTTTCACTATTGGTGAAGAGCAAGCAGAATCCATCGATATCTTCGATGACGAGTACATGGAGCGAGTTCTAAAGCTTAAACTGCCTCATACCAAAATCCAGTTACTACAAAAGCTGCTAGGCAAAGCCATTAGTGACTTTAAAAAGGTAAACCAGCTCAAAGGTGTCGACTTCTCCAAGCGCTTACAATCGCTGGTGGACCAATACAACGAGCGCCGAGAAGGTAACGAACTACGAGGTGAGGAGTTCGAGCCATTCGTGGATGAGATGTTTGAGGGTATCATTAAAGAGATGACGTCTCTAATGAGCGAGATGGTAACTGAGCTCACCTCGTTCGAAGACCTCGGTATCGACATGGAAGAGAAAGCGTTCCTCGATATCTTGGAGCACATGCGCACCAAGTATGAATTTGAATACGAAGACGACAAGATGCTAGAGCTCGCCAAAGAGATGAAAGTGATTGTCGATGACGTTGCCCAATACCCTGATTGGGCAGGGCGAGATGATATCAAAGCCAAGCTTAAGGTAGACCTGATTTTGCTACTGCATAAATACGGCTTCCCGCCAATTGCAAATGATGATGTTTATAAAGGCGTGCTAGAGCAGGCTGAGAATTATAAGAAAGGTAAAGGTTAATGAGTAGTGAGTATTTTACGCAGTATCACATTGATTTGCTTACCAAGTGGCAAGGCCGAAGAAGCGATAGAGATAACCCAGAGCAGAAAGCCGACTATAGAACTTTGAAACAAGCTTACGATATTGTTGGTAAGTGGGCTGAAGCTGTAAAGGAAAAAGTCTTTCCGCGAGGCCGAGTCAAGATTAGGCGCAGTCCCGTGAACCAAGGTGGTAATTTTTTCCCTTACTTATGGGCAAAGATTTATCCGACATTTGAAAGTCCTGAGGCACTTGCATATACAGTGCACATATCGACAGATGACCTTGCAGTAAAGATCGATACAGTAAGTGCCTCTAGTGCTTTAACCGCACAGTACGGTGTATTGCGTGGTGATTATAACAACTCTAGCATTGTTGCACGTTTAAGCCATGATGATGCGCTATCTATGACTTTTGAAGAGTTGGTTAAATGGACTAGCGAGTCAATCAATAACTTTGGTTACACATATGATGAAGTAGCTAGAAAGTTAAATCTAATGGAGGTGGAAGAGGATACGGTGAACAAAGAACAAGTAAGCGATGGTGTGTCGACTGTCATCGCGCCTCTAAACCAAATACTTTATGGTCCACCAGGAACAGGTAAAACCTACCATACGATTGAAGCCGCTGTTCAAGCCGCAGAACCTGATTTTTACGCTAGATTAGACATTGATGCGGAAGTTGGTGCAACAGAGACACAAAGAGATTCACTAACGCAAAAATACCGAACACTGACTGATGCTGGCCGAATTCGATTTGTTACATTCCATCAAAGCTATGGCTATGAGGAGTTTGTTGAGGGGCTAAAGGCCAACTCAGAAGAGGGTGAGATCTCTTATGATGTTGAGAAGGGAGTTTTTAGACAAATATGTGATCAAGCAGCTAAGCACACAACGGAAAGAGCAGCGTCAAAATCTCATAGCTTTGAGCTGAGCTGGCAAGCTTTTTCTGAACAACTGGCTGAAAAGGAAAGCCTTGAAATCAAAATGTCTCAAACGTCTTTTCGTGTCATAGATTTTAATGCCAAGCGTATTTTCTTTGAGAAAAGTAATGGCAAAAAAGACCACACTCTTAGTATCAATACATTGAAAGAGATCTTTGAGGGGGCACGAGATTACACATCAGGTCTTGGTGTTTACTATAATCCGCTAGTCCGTTATTTAAAGGATTTAGTGCCAACCGAACAGAAACAAGCAATAAAACGTCAAAATTATGTATTGATTATTGACGAAATCAACCGTGGTAATATCTCTAAAATCTTTGGTGAGCTGATCACTCTGATTGAACCTTCAAAGCGAAAAGGTGCGAAAGAGTCGCTGGAAATCACACTCCCTTATTCAGGCGACAAATTTGCTGTCCCAGATAATCTGCACATAATCGGCACAATGAATACGGCCGACCGATCTCTGGCGATGATGGACACTGCATTACGTCGTCGCTTTGACTTTAAAGAGATGATGCCAAAACCAGAGTTGTTTACAGATGAAGAAGTGAAAGGCATTAATTTATCTAGGCTACTTGAAACATTGAATAAGCGCATTGAAGTCCTTTATGACCGTGAGCATACCCTTGGTCATGCATTCCTATTTCCTGCTTACAATGCAGCAAAATCAGGCAACCATGAGCTTGCGTTTTTTGAGCTGAAAGCGGCATTTAAAAATAAGATCATCCCTCTACTTGAGGAGTACTTTTACGAGGATTGGAACAAGATTCGGTTGGTTCTTGGTGACAGCTTGAAACAAGATGAATCTTTGCATTTTCTACAAAAGACGGATGACTCATACACTGATTTATTTGGCCCAAACCACGGGTTAGATCTGTATGAAGATAGTAAGGTTACTTATTCAATTAAGCCGTTTAGAAAAGGTTCTGTTTGGGATAACCCTCAAGCTTACAAAGCCATCTATGCCAAAGAGAGTGAGTCAGTTGCGTGAAAGCCAAGCAAGAGATAACTCTCTTTGAATATGACTGTTTAGTTAGTGAAGACGTTGTGCAAGAGCAAAGCGCAACGTCACACATTCAAGCTATTTCAAAATCAGCTTATGAATACCTTAAGCAGCTTTGCTTGGGCGATGAACGAGAAAACCGTTTAATTCAGTTACGTCGCCGAAGTGGTATGGAAGTGCTACAAGTTCAAAACTACGCAGGAGTGATATTCACGCCTGATAAAACTCAAATTGAAGTGTTACCCAAAATTGGCAAAAGCTTTAATAGTGAGTGCACTGAAAGTGATTGTGTTAGAGCGCGCCAGACACTGCTTATCATGTTGCGTGCTTTAAAGGGCTTTTCGCACATTCAAACATCAAATGCGAATATCGCCCGCCAAAGAATGCCTTTGCTCGAAGTGTTTATTGGCCAATTTTTGCAATCGGTAAATACACTTGTGAAGCGAGGGCTAAGAAGTGACTATGTACGTAGGGAAGATAACCTAAGGTTCCTAAAAGGAAAACTCAATGTAAGTAAACAAGTCAGACATAACTTCGTTAATAAGCAAAGGTTTTACTGTGATTATGATGAGTTCTTGCTGGATCGTCCCGTTAATCGATTAATTCATAGCGCCCTAAGAAAAGTCAAAAAACATACTCGAAGTGCAGCTAACCAGAAGCTATTACAAGAACTAGAGTTTGTATTTCGTGAGGTGCCTGAGAGCCGAAACTATAAATTTGATTTTTCAAAAATCAGGCTTGATAGAGCGATGAGTTATTACCTGGTACCTCTAGATTGGTGTCGACTAATCTTAGAAGGCTTTGCTCCACAGACGATGAAAGGGGGCGCGAACGCAGCTTCTCTTTTGTTCCCTATGGAGAAGGTATTTGAAGACTACGTTGCTAACGTCTTAAAAGAACAACTAGTGGTCAGCCATCCTAAGCTCACTGTTAGTACACAAGTTACTGGTGAATACCTTGCACGTTATGGCGGCAGGAGCAAGTTCAGCTTACGCCCGGACTTGATCATTAAGGAAGGAAGCACCAATAAAGTCGTGCTCGATACTAAGTGGAAGCTTCTCAATACCAAGTTAAATAATTCAAATATTTCCCAATCGGATGTTTACCAATTGTTTGCTTATGCGAAAAAGTATTTGGCGGATGATGAGAGTGGACAAGATGTGGTGCTTATTTACCCTCGTCAAGATAACTTTGATGAAGCACTGCATTTCCCTTTTGAATTGGGAGATGGGCATAAGCTTTGGGTTGTACCATTCGATATATCAGAGAAGAAAAGTTCGGGCATCAGATGGCCATCATCTTTCAACTTGGCCTCTAGTACTATAGTTCTTCAACTACACTCAAACTAATTCGAGTGTAAGGAAAGACTCTAAGAGTTAGATTATCAAAACACTTCGCAATAGGTTGAGTAATCGCTGCTTTGTTAACAGAAATCTCTAAACGTATGGTTGATTTGTAGGCCCATGGAGTATCAACAAACAAGTTTGTTGATATATTTATTTTAGAAGTGACTTAATTGCCAGCAAAACTAAAGAAAACTCGGTAAGGCTGAAAACGAAATGGTGATTTCATATGTACTTTTGAAATCACAGATTAAGCGGTTATTGCTGGGCTAAGGCGTTCGGCACAGAGATAGAATGGAAGTTGATCCGTGGCATTAGAGTTGTACCTTGAACGGTTCCAAAACTTAAAGATGAACAGTGCAAGTGGCAGGAAAAGCCCGCACAAGGTGTGTATGCTTTTGGCTGTGATGGATCTCATCCAAGCTGGGCATATCGCAACCAACCGAATCTATTTGAACTCAGCGCTCAAGGAGCGGTTTACCCATCATTTTGACAACTTAGCTCAGGCTAAAGATAAGAACACGCCAGATAATCCGTTTTTTCATTTGAGGAGCGAAGGCTTTTGGCACCTTTCATACGAAGACGGATACAACAGTTCGAATACCCGTCGCTACTCAGCAAAATCAGTCAACTACGTGTATCTCGATAATGAGCTTTTTGACTACATGAAAAGCTACATTGTTGCCAATGAGATTAGAGAAGCCTTGGTGTCGAACTTATCGGATTTGGCCAGCTTGTATTATCAATGGCTGGTCGATATTGGCAAATCGGAGAAAACAGCGCGTAATTACTTGGGCGCAATCAAAGGTTCGATTTCTAATTGGCTGATCGACGCCGGAGAGCTCGAACAACCTCTTACGAATATCAATTCCTACCGCAGATTCCTTAGCTATGAAGAAAAGGTAAGAAAGCTAGAGCAATTCCAACTTCGAGATAGTAAAGGTAAGGGGATGTACAGTGCTGCCTTGTCTCATTACCAAAAATTCCTCGCCGATGTCTCTCAAATCGATGTCAACGCAGACATCAAGCAAGTCATGTCAGACAAAGCACTATCAGACACTGAGAAAAGCATACTTGTGAAGACACGGATGGGCCAAGGCGGTTTTAGAACCAAGCTGATTCAGATGTGGGGAGGATGCGCTGTTACAGGGTATCGCAATACTCAGTTGCTTCTGGCGTCACACATTAAACCTTGGCGAGACTCAAATAACGAAGAGCGTTTGGATAGATTTAACGGTCTTCTGTTGTTGGCAAACCTAGACAAAGCGTTCGATCTTGGGTTCATCTCCTTCAATGACCAAGGAAAAGTGATGATCTCTAGTCAGCTAGAATCACCTGATGCTATAGGGTTGGATGAAAACATGTCATTCAACATTGCCGCTGAACATAAGCGCTATCTTGCCCACCACAGGGCAGAGCTGTTTAAGGGATTTTGATATAGGTTTCCCTAGGCTCCATTAGCCGCAAGTTTTTGATTAATTTACGTTGCATCCCTTATGCAACTAAATGATATGTTTTGAGAGTTCGATTAAGGTCTCATTTTGTGCGTCGATTAGCGCTCATCCGAGACCAAAAAATCAAAGCTAAGAAGCAACTTAACAGCGTCGTCAAAGATAAGATTGGCTCTCCCGTGATTCTTGCCGGGGCACTGGGTACTTATCAGTATGCTGGGACGGATTATTTGATCAGTATTTGCCAAGAAGTGGCGTAAAGCTTCGCATTCCTTTTGTGCTCCATCTTGATCATCGTGAAGAGCTTGGTATTTGCAAAGTTAATGTTGCGCCAGAGCTTAAAATAGCCTTTTAAAATGCGTTAAAGCAGAATTTTTAAGAATATCCTGACACGAATGATCCAAAGAATATATCACGCTGGGCAAGATCGCAATGAAACAGATCGTAACGGAAAAGATAATAATGTGTAACGGGGAGGGAATAATTTAACGTTATTTTAATTTAGGTAATTACTCCCCTATATTCTACTTTTTATTTAATTGCCGTGGCGTTAGGTTGTTTTTACGTCATTTTATTTTTATTTCCAAATACTCACTTGTGGGTTATTTCTGAATGCCTTGTAAGATGCAAGGTAATGTCTTTTATACTCTTCCTTATTTATTCGAAAATGAAACAAAATTACGTATTAAATACTTCGGTGTGATCCCTGTAAGTTGTTGTAATTAATGGCTTTTCTTTCGATATTAGACCGGTTTTTGCCAAATTGACAGGGTGGTTTTCTATCTATATATTCGCCAAGAATTTTTATTATATTCAAATGGTTGAGTGCTTGATAATAATGGGAAAGGAAATCTTTCTTTATTGTCTTTCTTATTGTTCTGTTAGTAATTATTAATGTTACCAATGGTACTCTAACGAAAAATAACGTTTAATCCACTTTCTATCATCTGATGATTTATTCTTACTGGGCTATAAAGTAGCAACATGATTATTGTAAGAAAATACTCACAAGGATAGTGGCCATTAATCACATTACAACCATGTAATCTGAGTGGAAAAGATAAATTTAGCTTATGTGTTATTCGAAGCACATATCTTAATTTAATGCTGACATTTATTTGACAGGAATAGTCAAATAAATGTCTATTCTCCTCGCGCCCCATAACCTAAGACGTTTACAGGTTTGCTGATGACTTCAAGTAGAGCATTAAAGTTTGCTGATGACGGGTATGCCACTTTATATAAAGTGGCTGATTTTCTAATGATTAATTTTTCGCTGTCCGTTCTTTTAAGTTGGCTAGGAAAAACAGAAACCGCTGTTGATGTAGCGGCGGCATTTATCTTCTCGATGGTGTTTCTAGTCGTAGGGCAGAGCGCACAGCTCTATCGCAATGATGTGATTCGCCGCATTGATGCGTCCATTGTGCGTCTCATTTTAGTGACCGTACTTTCCATTTTTCTTATGGCGATTGCGCGTTATGTATTTGCGGGTATGGAAGGTGTAAACATTAGTAACTTGACTGTCGGCGTTTTCAATACTTGGTGTTTGGTGATCTTCTCCGTTGCGGCGATGTTGCGTCTATTGGTCATTCGCTGCTCACACGTTTTGCGTAATGTTGGTGAAGCTAAAAAACGTATTGCCATTATTGGTATGACACCTGCGGGTTTGGCGATTTCTAATTCGATCCACAAGGACAACCAAAACCAAACTATGGACGTCGCATTTTATGATGATCGAGATGAAGAGCGCTTTGGCTACATGAACTCCGTTCCTCACCTTGGCGAAGTTCAACTGGCGCTGGATAAGGCACGTGACGGAGAGTTGGACGAAGTCTACATCGCTCTCCCTATGGTGGCGAAGGATCGCATTCGTCAATACCTAGATGCTTTGTCGAACAGCACAGTAGACACATTCATAGTGCCTGATTTGTACACCTACAACTTGAACGTTTCGCAAGTGAAGTCGGTGGGTGGTGTTCAAACGTTCAGCGTGTTCGGCTCCCCATTTGATGGTGTGGGTGCACTGATTAAACGTATTGAAGACATCATTATTGGTTCGGCAATTACGTTGATGATTTCTCCGGTGCTTATTGCAGTGGCAATTGGCGTAAAGCTTAGTTCTCCGGGGCCTGTGTTGTTCAAGCAAGACCGCTACGGTCTAGGCGGAAAGAAAATCAAAGTGTGGAAGTTTCGTTCCATGAAGGTGATGGAAAACAGTGCCGTAGTGACACAAGCGACCAAAAATGATCCGCGTGTCACTAAGTTTGGTGCGTTCATTCGTCGCACGTCATTAGATGAGCTGCCGCAGTTTTTCAATGTGATTCAAGGGACGATGTCAATCGTAGGGCCAAGGCCTCATGCGGTTGCACACAACGAAGAGTACCGTGTTCTTGTCGATAACTATATGGTTCGACACAAGATCAAACCGGGCATTACGGGTTGGGCGCAAATCAACGGCTACCGTGGGGAAACGGAAACCGTAGACAAAATGGAAAAGCGAATTCAGTTCGATATCCAATATATGCAAAAGTGGACTTTGTGGTTGGATCTTAAAATTATCTTTTTAACGATATTCAAAGGTTTTGTAAGTGAGACTGCATACTAGTGCGTTCTTGGGCTTGCTTGTTTGCTTGCCTGTTAGAGCAGAATTAACACCAAAGCCACATGTAGGACCAGGTGGGATTGAGTTCCAGTCCCGTTTGGAAACAAGCAGTGGTACCAATGACAATGTGACATTTCAGAGTGATCCTGAACAAGCACACGATCTTTTCTATGTTGAGGTTGCCCCTTATTTAGAGGCGGTGGCTACCCACGGTGCAGATAAATACACCTTGAGATACAACATGGATTATCGTCGCTATAAAGACTCTCTAGCAGACGATTACATCAATCAGTTCATGGAGTTTGAAAGTGCGTGGCGCTTTGGCAAGAAAATGGGCCTGACTTGGCACATCTCTCAAGCATTGAATCAAGAGCTTCGAGGTCAAGGCGTTACCGAAGGATTCAGTTACGACCAGTTTAAAGAGTTCGGGCTGACCAAATACGGGATTCGTAATAACTATATTGATACTGGCTTGCTTTATAGCTATGGCGCATTAGATGGCCGTGGTCGACTAGATATTGGCTTTACAACCAAAGAGTTAACCTTTCGCGATACGCACCATATTGAAGATGCTAGCGAGGAGTTTTACCAATATTTGTTAGGCCAAGAGTTTCAAGAAAACAGCTTGGCCGTGGATCTCTATGATCAAGCCAGCAGAGATAGCCGTTTTCGTTACAGCTTCATCACCAATAAACGTAACTATCACGATAACAAACTGAAAAATAGTACTGAGCATTATTTCCTGTTTGGTTTAGATACGGCATTGACAGGAAAAACGGCTCTAGATGGGAAAATTGCTTTGTTGCAAAAGCAGTTTACTAACAACCCAGAGGCGGAAACCTTCCGCGGTATTAATTGGGATTTAGCAGCACATTGGACTCCGGTTAAGCAAGCAACGTTTAGTTTATTTAGCTGGCAGAAGCTTGAAGATCCGGATGAGGCTGGTGGATACATTCTGAATAGTCACATTGGGGCAGCGTGGAAACACCGTTGGTGGGGGGAGCGCTTAACGTCTCGTGTGGAGTATGGGTTTGAAATGGATGATCATCGAACACCATACACTGATCGTCATGATCAAAATCACTTGGCCAAAGTGTCACTAGGATATGACATTCGGCCGTCAATACGCGTAGAGCTGAACTACTTATGGAACAAACTGAACTCAAGTAAAGAGACAGAAGGTTTCTATATAGGTAGTGAGGACACTGCGCAATGGGTTGAACGTCAGTTAGGTTATGACCAGTCGGAGATCCAATTGCAGTTGAAGTTGCAGATATAAAGGTAAAGATGAAATGCGAAGAATAATGCTACTAGTGATGAGCGTGTTGTGGCTAAGTCAGGCCAGTGCTGATGTGCTCGATGATAATCAAATTGAAGCGAGCAAGCCGATGATAAGTCAGCGAGATGTTTCGCAAGATTATCACTTGGGTACAGGGGACAGGATCTCTATTAGTGTCTATGGCGAAGATGACATGTCTATGGATCTGAAAATCGGTAAATCGGGTGTCGTCAGTTTTACTTATATTGGCGAAGTGCAATTAACGGGTAGAACTCCAAGTGAAATCGAGACTGAAATCGAAGACCGTCTACGTGGTGACTATGTCCTTAATCCAATGGTGACGGTCAGCCTTGAGTCTTTCCGACTTTTCTATATTGCAGGAGAAGTGAAATTACCGAATGGTTATGAATATCAACCACGTATGACCGTTGAACAAGCTATTGCTATGGCTGGTGGGTTTACTGATCGCGCTGATGAATCTGACATTCGCATCCGCTCAGGCGCAGATTCGCATCTTATTGAAGATGTAGAACTTACTGATCCGGTAAAACCGGGTGATACCGTAATAATTGAACAGAGTTTTTTCTAATATGACAGTTGGTATGATTAAACAAGGTGAACAAGTCGAGAGCAGTATCGATTTTGCTCCACTATTGAAAGGCTTCAAGAAGCATGCACTTAAAGTCATGTTGTTTAGCGCTATTGTAACGGGTGCGTCAGCGCCACTGATTATGTCGATGGATTCACAATACGTATCTACATCGGCAGTATTGTTGAAAGCGCAAGCAGACAACGCGACACCGTTCGAGCAGGTGGAAGGTTTCGACTCTACTCGTGACCAATACTACGATACTCAATTTAATTTGATGCAAGCGCGCGTTGTACTTGAGAAAGCGATCGAACAGCTAGAATTGGATGAGAATGCTGAGTACAACGGTGATGAGTTGCTTGAAAACGGAAATTGGGAGCTCTCACCGCGTGAACGCTTGGATAATACGGTTAAATACCTGCGTAAGCACCTGACTTTTACTGCAGTGCGCTCAACGCAATTGGTATACGTTTCATTCGAATCTCCAGATCCTAAAGAAGCCGCTCGTGTTGCTAATGCTGTTGCTCAAGCTTTTATTGACCATTCTGTCGCTCAGAAAGTCAAGAAGACGGAGCTAGCCCAGGATTGGAACGAAGCTCAAATGGATGAGATCCGTAAGCAAGTCGATGAGAAAAAAGCGCAAATTCAAAAGTTCCTTAAAGAAGAAGGCCTACTGACATTCCGTGGAATTGATGGCTTTGAAACTGAGCAGCTAAGCATTACGACGAGTAAGCTTGCTGATGCTAAAGAACGCCGTTTGGATGCACAAGCTAAATACGAAGTGGTGATGCGAAATATGAACTCATCGCTTGAAGATGTAGCATCGGTACCTGAGATTTCCAACCACCCTCAGTTACAGGATTTGCGAAATTCTTTAGTTCAAGCCAAGCGTAAGCTCTCCAACTTGCAGAACAAGTATGGTCCTAAACATAACGCGATCATTGAAGCGAAGGCTGAAATTGAGGCCGTTGAAAGCCAAACAAAAGTATTGCTTGATGAGTTGAGTTCAGGTCTTAAGAAACAGTACCAGTCGTACCTATCTAAAGAGAACCGCTACAAAGCGCTTTTGAACCAACAGAAGGCTGAGTTCAGAGGCCTAGTTGGTAAACGCGATCAGTACGATACGATGGAATTAGACCTTCAGAAAACAGAAGATCTCTATCAGCAGCTATATCTGAGAAGCAAAGAGCAGGAACTGACGGCACAGTACCGTGAACCGGACGCGCTTATTTATGACCCAGCTGTACCTGCTGAACGTCCGCAGAAACCGAACAAGAAACTGCTTGTCGCTATGGTTGGTGTTTTGTCTTTCATCTTGGCTGTGTTGTTTGTGATTATTCGCACTGCAACTAACCAACGAGTGGAGTCTTTACGTCAGCTTTCCTCAAAGCTTGGCTTGGCGCCGCTTGCCGACATGCCTGTGTTTGACAAAGGTGCAGAGCGTTCATCTTTGGTTCGTGGAATTACGCGCAACCATACTGCGATGGAAACCGTTCATGGACTTAATAGCGCAATTGAGTTGAGCGCACCAAATGCTTCCGTCATCGGTGTAGTTTCTACTTGCAAACAGGAAGGCGCGAGCTTTATTGCTCAACTCATGGCTCATGGTTTTGCGAGTCATCATCGTACATTGCTAATCGACCTTGATTATCGCAGCGAAAGCCCACTTTCAAAGCAAGAAGAGTTCTTGGCTCAACCATCCAAAGAGCATAAAGGGTTTGCAGAGTGGATCTCGGAGAAAGGAGATATCGCAAATTACGTCATGGCGATGAAACAAGGTGGAAGCTTTATGCCACGTGGTTTGTCAAATCAGTCTCCGCTTGTTCTTCTAGCTCGTCCTGAAGCGAAGAATGCGATGGAATCATTGGCGCAAGGTTATGATCGCGTGATCGTTAACTTACCTAACTTGAATGAAAACAAAGAAGCTCAAGTTATCGCGAAAATGCTAGAAGGTGTGGTTGTGGTTATGACTGCAAATCGACGCTCAGTGAATGCTGTTCGACAAGACATTGCCAAGCTTGATTACGAGGCAATTAATGTTCTAGGCGGTGTATTGAATAGCGTAAGTTCTGATGAGCTAAAAGGTGAGGAATCGCTTCGTTTTGTTGCTCAAGGTAGTGTCTCAGCTTTAGATAGCGCAAGTGCATAATATGAGTTTGATCAAGAGTATTACAACGGTTGCCAGCTCTTCCATTTTGTCGCAAGCAATTGGTGCATTCTCCATCTGGCTGATATCGCACCGCTATGGCATGGCTGAAGTTGGCAACTATGCGCTGACGTACAGTGTTTCCTTAATTGGTGCTCAAATCTGTACCTTTGCAACTCAGTTATTGTTGCCGAAACAGGATTCGCAACACTTGGCGCAAAATGTAATATTTTGCTTGTTTCAGACAACGGTAACTGCCCTCCCTTTTGCGTGGGTGGCAGTTACCCTATTTGAGCAATCTTACTCACTGTATTACTTTTTGACCGTTGCGCATTCATGGGTTCTTATCTCAGAGAACCTATTAATGCGAGATGAAAAAATGTCGTTGCTTGCGGTGCAACGACTGTCAATTTCTGCTCTCGTCGCGACGAGTATTTATTTCTCCGCGCAGCCGTTGCAGATGTACTGGGTCTGGACTGGTGGTTTATGTGTCCTTGTGTGTTCGTGGTTATGTTACTCATTGCCATTCAAACAGATCGAATTGCACCACTTCTCTTGGTCAGCGAATCAACGGTTTTTCGTAGAAAATCGTCAGCACATTGGCCGTATTGGTAGTGCTGAAGTCATCGCTATGGTTAACCTTAACCTACCAGTGATTTTGATTAACTTCTGGTTTTCTTCGTTAACAGCGGGTTACTTTGCAGTTGTGAATCGCTTCTGCATGTCACCTGTCGTTATTGTCGGCAATGCAGTACGGAACTCGATCTTTTCTAAGTGGTCGACGGATTTTCGTAATGATCGCTTTAATTATCCCGAATTTCTTAAAGTACGTAAGTTACTACTGTGTCTGGGTATTACGGCTACTGCGGGTGTATTTATTTGTTATCCATTGGTGATGTCCTTGGCGACAGAGCAAGGGTGGGTGACGCAAGAGTGGCTGGATTCAGTTCCGACTTCTCAATACATGCTGCCGTACCTATTTACTGCTTTGGCTATATGCCCATTAACAGTGGTAGAGCTAGTCTTTGGCTCGCCTAAGTATTTCTTACGTATCCAATTTGAACAATTACTTGTTGTGGCGATAGCTCTTGGCGCTATGCCTTACTTTGAGCTGGGCTATGAAAGCTCGATTATCGCTTTTGCTGCGTTATCTGCAGTTCGTTATGCCTTTATATACCTCACAGTAAACAAACGAGCATCGTCACTATCGAGTGATATTAAAGAGTTGAACGGAGTGAAAGACGCGTGATTCTCAACAATGGTTTATTTATCCAAGCGTTTGTTTGGATAAGTTTAGGTTTGTGTGGTGCGGTTCAGTACTTCACAGGAGTCGGTGCGGTACTTTGGTTACCGTTCTTACTAGCATGCACTATGGTGCTATTGCTCATCATGCAAACACGATTTCGCCCTTTTTCGTTAGACGCGAAAGAGCAGTGTATTTTCGTTTTGCTGATCGGATTGATTGCTATCGCTGTTATTTCTACCTTACTACAAAGTGGAGTGATAGTGACAATTGTCGGTATGAAGAACGAGATTGGCTTAGTGTTGATCACCTTGTGTTTAGCATTGGGATTTTGCCAAGAATCGCAGCTATATCGAGGCATCAAAGCCCTTTATGGCGTTTTCTACTTACAGTTTCCAGTCATCTTGTATCAGATTTTAGTTATCGTGCCTCAGCGTGTTGCTATGAAGGGCGACTTTGAAAAGTGGGATTCGGTCGTCGGTACTTTTGGTGGTGATCCAATGGGCGGGGGTAACAGTGCTGCTCTCGGTCTGTTTTGTTTACTGATCATGTTACTCAAGTTGTCAGAGTTTAAGCACGGCGTTGCAAGTCGTACGAATACTCTACTACATATTGTGGCGGCTTTCGCAGTATGTGTGCTTGGTGAAATCAAGTTTGTGATCCTGCTGTCTCCTATTTTAATGGTTTATGTGTGGTTTTCGCCTAGCTACGTTAAGGGGATGAAGAAGTTCAGCTTTAAGATGTTACTGATCATCTCACTGGGTATGCTTCTGCTCGTTGGACTAGCTATTTTTGCACTGGCTTCATCTTACTCTGCAGCACTTGGTACCGATCCAAGTAAAGGAGTACTTGAGGTCTTCATCGAGTCTTTATCCTATATCTTTGATCCAAATGCGGTGTTGGAAAACGGTGAGCTAGGTCGTTTAACCACTGTTTTCTTCTGGTTAGAAAACAGTGGATTATATGGTTTGCCAAGTGAGCTGTTTGGCTACGGATTAAACGCTACCAACCGCGGTAGTTCTGTTGCTCCAGGTTTTTTGAATATCGTATTCAATGTGCTATTGGATTCAACGTCTTTAAGTATGATGTTGTGGGAGCTAGGTATTATTGGAACGCTGCTGTCAGTCTTATCGTTCATCGGCATTATTGTCGTCGCCAGACCCAAACCGGTGCTTGATAGAAGCTCGCTAGATAGTCGAGATATGCGTTTAGTGTCGTCACAGCCTGCGTTTATCGCCTTCGCTATTGCTGGGTTATTGAGTCTGCCATACAGCCAGCTACTCATGCTGATTCCCACATTACAGTTCCAATTCTACTTTGTCTTAGGAGCACTTCTTGTTAATCGCCACGCTATTCTGGCGAATCGTCATGCGCTTGCTGAACGCGTTATATCCTGATCATAAAATAAAAGAGTCGTAATAATGAAAGAACAGCCTCTAATTAGTGTCATCATCAAAACTTACAATGAAGAGCAGGGAATCGCTAAAACGATTAGAAGCATTCGTACCCACCTTAGCCAGTATCCTCATGAGATACTGGTTGCGGACAGCCTATCTAGCGATAGTACTCAAGCGATTGCCATTGCGGAGGGGGCAACAGTGGTGAGCTTAGTTCATGGAGAAGAGCGTTGCTGTGGTGTAGGCCACCAACTTGGTTACCTCCATGCGCGTGGAGAGTTCTTACTGCTTATGGACGGAGACATGGAGCTGGAGCCAGAGTTTATAGACGCGGCATTAGAGTTTCTCTGCTCTGACATGCAATATGCGGGTGTTGCAGGGTTGGTTGAAATGGATGAGGCATCAAATTATGAGTTTAAGTCTCGTAAGCAACGTTTAAAAAGCATCTATCCGGTTGGGGATTGTGAACATTTGGGCGGAGGCGGCCTTTACCGTAAGAGTGCAATAGATGAAATCGGCTACCTAACCAATCGAAATTTACACTCATGTGAAGAAGCAGAGTTAGGTATGCGATTAAAACACGCTGGGTACAAATTGCACCGCCTTGAGGTACCTTATTTCCACCACACTTCATATGACATGTCTTCTTTGCAACTACTCAAGCAGCGCTGGCGAAGTCGATATCTAGCCGGGCCAGGCGAGTTATTGAGAAGCGCTTGGGGGCAAAAGCATTTCAAGGATGCATTACATATCGTAAAAGTTTGGCTAATTTACACTTTGAATCTAGTGATATTAGCAATCTCGATCCTTAGCTTGCAGCCATTGTTGATATTGTTTTCTGCATTGCCTTTGATTGCCTTTTTTTCTGTTAAGGCAGCCAAGAACCGATCACTCAAAGAAGCTTCGCAAAGCGTAATTAATTTAACCATGTTCTCTGCTGGAATTATTAGAGGTTTTTTCACCAACCAAAAAGATCCTAAAGCGGCACCAGAAAACAAGATTATTAAGGCAAGCGAATAATGAAAGTACTACTGGTTAACAAATTCTTTTTTATGAAAGGAGGGGCTGAAACAGTCTTCTTCCAAGAACGAGATTTTCTAAAAGCGTCGGGAGTGCAAATCGTAGACTTCTCAATGCAGCATGAAAAAAACTGGCAGACAGAATACAGCGACTTTTTCGTTGAAAATGTGGATTATCACCAGGGGCACGGGTTGTTGTCTAGCTTGAAAACAGCTTGGCGATTTATTCATAATTCAGAAGCTTGCACTAAAATTAAAGCACTGATTGAACAAGAAAAACCAGATATTGTTCATTTTCACAATATCTACCACCAATTAACGCCTTCTGTTATCAAAGTTGCGAAATCGCTGGGCTGTAAAACCGTACTTACTGCTCACGATACAAAAATTGCCTGTCCGAATTACAACATGTATCTGAATGGAAAAGCGTGTGAAGCATGTTTGGATGGCGGTGTTTGGAATGCGTTTAAAAATCGCTGCCAAGACGGTTCCGCTTTTAAGAGTGCTTTACTTTCTTTAGAGGCGACCTACCAGGAGCTGACTGGTAATTATCGTGCGTTGGACGTGATCATTTCACCGAGTGAGTTTCTCGCGAATATTATTCGTCGTAAGTTGCCTAATACTCGTATTGAAGTGATTGTGAACGGTATTGATGAAAACGTAGATAGAAGTGATATTGGCGACGACGGTTACTTTCTATTTCTCGGTCGATTAAGCCGTGAGAAAGGTGTCGCGACGATGTCTTCGGCTTATGAGATGTCTGCTAAAAAACTGCCTCTGAAAGTGGTCGGTGATGGGCCTTTATATGAAGAGTTGAAGAAAACTTGTCCATCGATTGAGTTTTTAGGTTTTCAGACTGGTGATACGTTGCACAAATTGATCAAAAGAAGCAGTGCAGTTATCGTTCCGTCTGAATGGTATGAAAACTGCTCCATGTCAGTGCTTGAAGCATTGTCATACGGTAAGCCAGTAATTGGTTCGCGTATTGGAGGAATTCCTGAACAAGTACGAGATGGAGTTGAAGGTTTATTGTTCGAAGCTGCGAATCCCACTTCATTGGCGGAAGCAATGGATGCATTTGCCGAGGATGCTGATCGTGCTGTTGACTTAGGTATCAATGCTCGCAAACGTCTTGAAAGTAAGTATTCAATGTCTCGCCATCAACAAAGCTTACTCGACCTTTATCATGAACTTATCATTGAGTAGAGGTTGGAAGTAATTCAATTAGCTCATAGGAACTTAGTTCCTATGAGCTTTTTTAATGGTGACGATAGTTATTAAGTGATTATTTCTCATCATAAACTGATTTGCCATTAATGAAATAACCACTCTTTATATTGATTGGATTCTAATATAAGAATAACTTCCAATAAGATGTAATTTCTCTAAGGAGTGGCAGACTGAGATAAAGAACGGAATAGAGGGGAAAGGATATCATTAAATAGTTAAGTCATTTTTGAATTTAGCGAGTTAGTATCGCAGTAAAACTAAATAATAATACTGCGACTTATTCAATAAATTTATTGATTTATATGACTAATAGCTATCTATATCAGGTGAGTTTCTTAAAAGCTCTTCTTGAGTCAAGTAGGTTCTTCCTCCATTCTTTATGAATCTGCTAGATTTATCTACAATTTCAGCATTTTCTTGAGATACTGTCGCTGCATAGAACCACCTTGGTTCTTCACTCACATAGGCAAAACGACTCCCCATAGCTCCAGGCAAATAGCCGGTTCCTGCAAAATCTCCAGCAGCAACATCAGAATCTACATTTGGGTAGTAGTCTGCACCTATATTTATTAGATATTTAGCATCGGATAAATCGCGCTTTGAAATCCCATTAGTAGGTTCGAGCCAAGCGCGAACACGAACAAAGACACCTAAAACATTTTCTCCATCGATCTCTATTTTTTGTGTTCCTCCATGGGTGGGGTAGTGGTCACTGCTGATTTGGTATTTCAGTTCTCCGTTATCTAGATAGGTAGCATTGGCGTCTTCAATATAGTTTGCTACATCACGTGAGAAATAGGCTGACCAACTAAACTGGATATCTGGAAGCCGCTCCCAATAAGCCTTGCTTATGCTACGCTTTTCATCGCTGGCGTGTAATAGCCAAACTTCTGGACGGCTCATCGCGACTCTAAAGTCGTTAATTCTATTTGATTGTGCTTCAAATCCTGTAAACCAAATTGTCATCCCATTCCATGGATCGCTATCAATAATTGACTTGTCAAGAACATCATCTGTCCACCAAATTGGAGCAGCATCTCCCCGAGGGCGTCCTTGTGCAATGGTAGCACCTTTAGCCCATGATGGTTGAGTTGGTGCACCATACAGAACGTCGTCATTAGGCAAGGTCATAGCCGCTATCGCTTCAGATGATGCGACGTGATTTGCATTGCATGAAAAGGAGGAAATTAAGCATAGTGCGATGGTAATTGTAGGTTTTAATTTCATAAAATACCTATTCGAAAAATTAATGGTGTTCACCTGACATTTCTTTATTAAGTTTGGTTTTATTTTGTAAATCAGATTTTTCTGAATTTTAGCTTCTTTCAATTACTGAATTATAAATTTATTATTGTATGTTCTTTACTTGATTTATTGTTGTTTAATATATAGCAGATGATTTTTTTCAGTGTAAAGATAAAGCAAATCCTCTTTAAAAAATGCTCTTTGAAAGTGTATGCATATATTTATAATGATTTTGATTAGCCTCAATGATAAACCATTATTTTTGGATCTTAGCTTGTCAGTTATTTCCCAATCTAGCTTTGTTGTAAATGATGCTAACTATTTTCTGACAAAGTAAGCTCATCAGTGACCATTATTAGCTAGGGACAAAAATTGATGTAATTTAATTGTCTGGATTTACTCTAGTTTTTTAAGCGTTCATTCCAACTGTCGTTGAACATTGGTACTGTTATATAAGGCATTTCTGCTATTTATTTCCATAAACATCACCGATTGTTATTTCTAATGATTAGTGAGAGTTACATTATTGTTTATAAATATTTGGCTTATTTATCCTTTTTATTAACTCATTACTGATGTGTTTAGGCCTCAGTTAACGATGCTCGCATCAGCCCTTCTAGATGGTGCAGCTAGATAAGAGAGTTTAGCGTGGCTACAAAATAGCTTCGCTCCTTATCTATAGCTGACTTATACCTAACTAATTCGATGAGTAAATAAATGAGCGTTAAAATTACCGTATTAGGTACCAGAGGCATTCCTAATGTATTAGGCGGCGTAGAAACACATTGCCAACATTTGTATCCGCAGGTAGTCGAGCAGTCAAAATCTCAAGTATGTGTTCTCGCTCGTTCACCATATGTGGATTATGAGCGTTCTGAGTTTCAAGGTGTGAAGACTAAATCGGTATGGGCTCCAAAGAAGAAATCTCTTGAAGCGATTCTGCACTCTACACTGTCCGCGTTTTCTACTTGGACAGATCGCTCTCAAGTTGTGCATGTTCATGCGATTGGACCGGGCCTTGTCGTACCTTTGCTGCGTCTACTTGGCAAGAAGGTGGTTTTTACTCACCATGGGCCTGATTATGATCGCCAAAAATGGGGTGGTTTTGCGAAAAAAATCCTGATGCTGGGCGAAAAGTTTGCCGTTCGTTGGGCCAATGAAGTGATCGTCATTTCGGATGTCATTAACGACATCATCAAGCAAAAGTATGGCCGTGACGATGCTCATCTCATTTACAATGGTGTCGAGCCTTCACAGCAGCTTGATGATCTCATCGTACAGAGCGCATTAGATAAGCATGGCCTAACTGCACAACAGTACTTTGTTGCCGTGGGGCGATTTGTTGAAGAGAAAGGCTTTCATGATTTGATTGATGCGTATGCTCAGTCTGATTGCACCATTCCACTTGTTCTAGTCGGGGATACCGACCATGAAACGCCATACAGCCAGGCGTTAAAAGAGAAAGCTAAGCGTACTCCGAATGTCATCCTTACTGGGTTTCTAAATGGTGATGAGCTAAAAGCGGTGTTCTCTCAAGCAAGATGCTTCTGTATGCCTTCGTATCACGAAGGGTTACCAATCGCCTTACTGGAAGCAATGTCTTACTCGTTACCTGTGGTTGTCAGCGATATTCCTGCGAACGTTGAAGTGGCTCTAGCGAGTGATAACTACTTCTCTGTCGGCGATATTTCCCAACTAAGCGGTAAGCTAAACCAAGCCCAGCACTTAAGCTCTGTTGATTATGAAGAATATTTGGCGAAATACGATTGGCATAAGATTGCGGACCAAACCATAGCGGTATATCAAAAGGCGTTGGAGAAGTAATTCTTGAACAATACGAAAGCAAAGAAAGCTCTTAATCAATTTTACCAGCTACTTGATGGTGATGTTGCGGCAAGTTTGACCGAACAGCAGAAGAGCGAGATTGAGCAGGCGGTTTGTTCGCTTGGATTGGTCTCTCGCCATTCCGTTGATGTACGCAAAAGTATTCCTTGGTTTGGCAAACGCTACTATTTCGTATTACTTGGCGGCCGTGATCGACGTCGCCAAGTTCGAGCAGAAGAGTCCAAATTAGTAAACTTTCTCACCGTAACCTTAATAATTTTCTTGTTGGTATGCTTAGTTGGCCTGTCTGGGTTTGCGCTGTATTTGCTCAAATCGGCACTGGGAATTGATATCTTCAAGAATTATTCGTTTGGTGTATGGGATTGGTTTAAGTCATTAAGTGTTTGATATTAGGAAAAAACTGACAAGAAAAACTCTTTTTTACAGGATGGTAATCAGTTAGTTTGTTTAGTCAGTTTTCCTTAGTAGCAAAACTATAAAAAAGGCAAGAGTAGGGGGGCTTTGCATCCTACTAACTGACTACATATGAGAGAAATTTGGCTCGATGTTTTGTTTGCCTTTGCTGAATTACGAGAGAGCGCGTGTTCGATGGATTCTAAGGCGTGTCTCACTCGGAATACACGACTTTATCACTCATACATAAGGACTTGTTATGAAGCATCGTTTCTTGAAAACAACATTAATTGCTGCACTCTGCGCAGTTCCTCTATCCGCCAGCTACGCTTGGCAAACCGCCAATATAACCGCTTACCCTGAAGGACTTACTGGACCGATTACCAACCCTGGTATTGGGGTAGAAACGTTTCATAACAGCTGGGGAGTCACCCTTACGCCTGCTCAGTATCCTGAAGGTGGCATCGATTACAATCGCTTTTATTGGAGTGATTTAGAGCCAGAAGAAGGGAAGTACAACTTTGGGCTTATCGATAAGATTTTTTCTGATAATGGCAGTAAAACACCGAGAAAAACGGTCGGTCTTCGCTTTATGACGGCCGATGGTCCGTATAGCGGAAGCAAAATCCCGCAATGGTTGATCAATAAAGGTATCGCGGGTCAATGGCAAAATGGCACCTTTGTTCCTGACTTAGATGATCCTGTTTATCTCAAATACATGGAGAAGTTCTTACAGGCATTTGGCCATCGCTACGATGGTAACCCGAATTTAAGTTATCTGGACATAGGTATGGTTGGTTCTTGGGGAGAGTGGCACAACAGTAACTTTAACCAACTACCACGACTTCATGACCGATATACGACAGACCAACTGAACCACATCATTGACTTGCACTACGAAGCGTTTCCTAAAACTGAAAAAATCATGCTGATTAGTGGCGGAGAAAGCTTAAATTACGCAGTCTCTAAAGGTGCGGGCTGGCGAGCAGACTGTTGGGGTGATTGGTACCACTATTCCAAAACTTGGAGCCACATGGATGATGACTATCCATACCGTCTTGAACAAGCTGAAAGAGCAGACCCTAAGTTTAAAGACGCGTGGAAATATGCGCCGATCAGTTTAGAAACTTGTACCACACCGGGAGAATGGAAGTCGATTCAAAACTACAGTTTAGCGGAAGTAAAAGCGAGTTTGGACTGGGCGCTAGATAATCATGTCTCTTCACTTAACCTAAAATCGAAACCGATTCCTGACGAATATCGTCCGTTACTTGATGAGGCTTTGTTAAAGCTAGGCTATCGACTTCGCGTTCAATCGATTACCCATCCAGCTGGGGCATCGACCGGGACGACCATTACGATCAATACGCAGTTTACTAACGAAGGCGTCGCACCACCTTACACACACCGTAATTTGGCTTATCGACTACTGGACAGTACTGGAAAACCAGTGCTGTTTATTAAAGCACGCTACGACATTAGCCGTTGGCTACCAGGAGAGCATTCTACAAAGACGAGTTTAACATTGCCTAAAGATTTAGATTCGGGCGTTTATTCCGTTGAAGTCGGGCTGGTCGAAACCGCCGATGACAGGCCTTTAAATCTTGCCAATGAAGGTCAGCAATCTGATGGGTGGTATCGCCTCTCAAGCCTGTGGGTATGGTAACCTTGATAGACTTAGCCGCTTCAATATGAAGCGGCTTTTCTTTTAGGTCTCTACAATCAACTCGGTGTAACCTGTGTCCGGATCGGGTTGACGAGAAAAGCGCAGTGTTGGATAGAAATGGATGATCAACTCGGCCGTCGTATCGACAATGCAGCCCTCTAGCATATGTCCTCCAATCACTTGCCCATTGGCTTGGGCCACAGACACATGCACGTGTTGGTGTGTGGGAGTAAGTGTTCCCATCAACGAAACAATTTCGACCGGTTCACTGAGCACTCGCTCTTCGGTTGCTCCCGCTAAGCGTATCTTGGTTTGCTTGAAGCAACCAACACATGAAGCGATGCTGCCAGCTTGAATGCTATTCTGTTGGACGATGTCTTGTATCGAGCGTTTTAAGTCTGCACCTTGTGTCAGGCGCACAGCAAGAGGGGTGATCACATTAAGTCCTTTTAGATTTAGTTAACCTTGTAGCGTTTTACGGCGCCATCTGTTTGCTCAATCTGGGGGGAATGATTCTTGTCTATAGGCTGCCATTTCAATGCGCCATTGGTTTCAAAGTCATTTGCGGATGCACATTGAATGATATGGTCGCCAACTTGTAGCATTGCACCTTCGGAATAGGCTTGGTCTTGGTAGTAGCAAACTCGCTGTGCCACGGTGTTCGCATTGACACCAACACCAATGACCGTCGATTTGCCAATAGGCTTGCTAATCTCAGCGGAAGCGCCAAAGGCAGTCATTAGAAACAAAGATCCCCAAATATAGTTGCGCATACTTGATCACCATGGTTTTTCGACAGGTAAAACACCAAATTTGCGTTCGTAGCGGGGAAGCATGCTTTCATTGCCGAGCAGCCCCCCTTGATGCAAGTAGATGAGTGTTTTGTGTCGATTGTGTGGATACCAATATTGTAGACACTGCCACATCATAGGATCGTAAAGCAAATCAAACTCGATGTCCGTTTGTTGCAGGAGCTGTGCCCAAGTTTGGTAATCGCTTTGATAAAGCTTGCCAAAGTGATGCTTAGATTCCAATTCTAGGATTGTCGGGAATTGGGTTTCTCCAAGATCGATAAACTGCTGCTCTAGGTAGGCTTTTCCCCCCACACACGGGCAAGTTAACACCTCGATTCCATGAGGCGCTAGGTGTTTATGCAGATAGAGTGCTGTGGTTCCTGTCCCAGATGGCAGGGCAAGAGTGAACTGATCTCCCGCAGCGAATCGAGTCCAAGACAAAATTTCTCTGGCGAGCTGTGCGATACCGTGTTCCGCTTGTTGAAATCTGCCCCCTTCAGGTACGACGAGGCAAGAGTCATCAGGTTTTCGCACTTGTTCAATATGTACCTGTGGGTGCAAACCTTGTTGACCGATAACGTCTATTTGAGCGCCCAGTTCGAGTGCCGCACGATAATTTCCTTTAGGGTTTGCTACTAGCCACTCTGGCATATGGTCGACGTAAAACTCAAACTTCCAACCTTTAATAGCGGCAAGAGCCGATAAGGAAAGCATCGCATTTGATTGAATACTCCCATAGCTGATCAGGGTAGAGATATGCTCTAACGGTGAATCCAATAGAGCCATAAACTTACGAGCCTTGTTACCAGTGAAATGGCTATGGAGTTGGTCATCGCGCTTAAGAAAAAACGGGATGTCTTCGAACTGGTGTTCGGTAACAGGGGTGTTGGCGAGTTTCATGCGTCACAGTTCAACATTTAGGGTCGGCTAGTTTAACAAGAAAATGCTTAAGGCCAAATGCTAGATAAACCATTGAAGGTTCTTTCATGCGTTGGCGATGAAGTATAAGGCTTAAGTTTCACGCTAATGGGCAAAGCCTTACAGTAAGGGAAATGATAATCCAATAAAATTTTAGCTGCGCTTAGCAAGCTCTCTTTACCACGTGTTGTGTGTAGCGACTGCACGCTTGGTTAAGTCCGAATATTCAATGCAAGGTTTATCATCGTATATGCAAATCAAAACATTTAATCAGCTGACTTCAGTTCTTTCGTATGAGATGAAAGTAAACGACTCCAGCAAAAGCAAGTTGATCGTCTTTATGCTAAGAGTTTGTAACTACTTCTCGAACTTTTCCAAACCGTGGCGTTATTTGTTTTATCCAGTGTTTGTCCTAAATCGGTTGTTAGTGGAGTACTTGTTGGGAACCGAAATTCCTTTTACAACCAGTATTGGCAAGGGCTTTCGAATCTATCACGGTTATGGGATTGTAATTAACAGTAATACCCGTATTGGTGAAAATTGCAGTATTAGGCATGGCGTGACGATCGGTAATAAAACGCTAAGAGATGGCACACCATCCGCAGCTCCAGTGATCGGCGATAATGTTGAGTTCGGTGCCGGCAGTATTGTGATAGGGGACATCTGTATTGAAGATAACGCGAGAGTCGGTGCAGGCGTCGTTGTGACTAAAGATATCCAAGCTAACCAAACCGTCGTTCCTCAGCCAAATCGTGTTATTGGCTAAACCTAATCAATCATTGGCAAAAGCAAAGCAGCATTTTTGGGAATGCTGCTTTTTTACATTCTGATTCAGCCCAAATATTAAGCTTACCTAAAACCAGCCTGACAACGCCTTGTATAGAACCTTTCTACCAAGCGAACTGCACTCACCCATTACCTTCGAACACCGGCAATGTTTACTCCTTTTCGCGCTAAATGATCTGGTAAAAGCCAGATAAAAAAAGCCCAGAGCAAGGAGGCTCTGGGCGGATACAAACATAGGAGTTAAATAAGAAAAAGCAGCGTAAATTAGTAGCTTCAGTAAGAAAACAAGTTCGACGGCCTGTCAACTTAGGAATGCTCTGCTAACTACACTTATTCAGACTGGCGGATTGCAAAACAGTTCAATAAAAATCGAAAAAAAATTAACTTTTTTCTTTCAGCCGTTTAGTTGCTCAAAATGCACTCTGGTCAGACCAATGCTAAAAACTGTGATGTTAATAGCTTGTTGTATTTTTGTGTCGCGTGTATATTTCAAACAGTTGTTTAATACGAGTGATTGAAATGGCAAGCAGAAACAGTACTAAAGAAAAAATCCTTGATGTAGCCGAAGCTCTGTTTGCGGAGCATGGGTTTAACGATACTTCTCTTCGTACTATCACCAGTAAAGCGAACGTAAACCTCGCGTCGGTTAACTACCATTTTGGTGACAAGAAGACGCTTGTGCGTGCGGTGCTCAATCGATACCTAGAAGCGTTTATGCCAGCGGTTCAAGATGCGTTAATCAATCTGAACCTCAATGACAGTTACGATATGTCAGAGGTTTTTGAGTCTTTGCGTACTCCTCTACGTAATCTAAATGATGTGAGGCCTAATGGTACGAGTCGATTCATGTTGCTGATTGGCCGTGGCTATACCGATGTACAAGGTCATTTACGTTGGTTTATCACGACCCGCTACCAAGAGACTTTATCGCTTTTCACCCAGTCAGTAATGAAAGCGAATCCTAGATTGACTCAAGAAGAGCTGTTTTGGCGTTTGCACTTCACTCTCGGGACTTGTGTATTCACCATGGCATCGAGCCAAGCGTTACTTGAAATCGCAGAAAATGATTACGGCAAATCGATGGATGCAAAATCGGTTGTCGACCAACTTATTCCATATTTAGCAGCAGGCGTCGCTGCGGAATAACTTAATAAATAGAAACAGCGTTACATAACTAAAAAATATTGGACCACCTACAGTGAACAAAAGGATCTGATTATGGGCTCTCTAAGACAAAAATGGGTAAGTGACCCAGCTTTCAAAATGTTTAAGAAAGTGCTGCCACCACTATCGAGCACGGAAAAGGAAGCAATGGAAGCGGGTAGTGTTTGGTGGGACGGAGAGTTGTTCTCAGGCCGTCCAGATTTCACTAAATTGCACCAGTACCCAACACCAACACTCAGCGCAGACGAACAAGCTTTTATGAACAACGAGCTTGAAACGCTGCTAGAGATGCTGGATGACCACAAGATCGTCAAAGAAGATCGCGACCTTCCGCCCGAGGTATGGGAATTCTTACGTAAAGAGCGCTTCTTCTCGTTGATCATCTCCAAAGAATATGGAGGCCGTGAGTTTTCATCATTAGCGAACTCGACCATCGTATCGCGAATAGCAACGCGCAGTATCAGCGCGGCTGTTTCGGTGATGGTACCAAACTCTCTGGGCCCCGGTGAGCTGCTGTCTCATTATGGTACTCAAGAGCAGAAAGATTACTGGTTGCCACGCTTAGCCGATGGTACCGATATCCCTTGTTTCGCGCTTACAGGACCAGAAGCTGGCTCAGATGCTGGTGGTATTCCTGATGAGGGGATCGTTTGTTACGGTGAACACGATGGCAAAGAAGTACTCGGTATCCGTTTAAACTGGAACAAACGTTATATCACCCTCGCGCCAGTCGCGACGGTATTAGGTCTAGCATTTAAGATGTACGATCCTGATGGCTTAATGGGTGACAAAAAAGAGCTAGGCATTACCTGTGCCTTGATCCCAGCCGACCACAAAGGTGTCGAGATTGGCGAGCGTCATGATCCGCTTGGTTTGGCCTTCATGAATGGTCCAACTCGTGGTAGCGATGTGTTCATCCCAATGGAATGGTTAATTGGTGGCCAAGACTACGCGGGTAAAGGTTGGCGTATGTTGGTGGAGTGTTTGTCAGCGGGGCGTGGTATTTCGTTGCCGGCACTGGGTACAGCGATGGGCCATTTAACCGCCCGCACAACGGGTGCCTATGCCTACGTGCGTAAACAATTCGGTATGTCGATTGGTAAGTTTGAAGGTGTCGCAGAGGCGCTGGGGCGCATTGGTGGTTTAACTTATCTATTGGAAGCGAGCCGTACTTTGACGACAACGTCTCTCGACCTTAAGGAAAAGCCAGGCATCGTTACAGCGATTGCCAAATACCATATGACAGAAATGGCTCGTGAAATCCTCGATGACTCAATGGATATTCACTCTGGCCGCGCGATTCAAGATGGACCTATGAACTATCTTGCGGCTCCTTACCTGGGTATCCCTGTTGCCATTACGGTAGAAGGCGCAAACATCCTAACTCGTAACCTTATGATCTTTGGCCAGGGTGCGACGCGTTGTCACCCATACGTACTGAAAGAAATGGAAGCGGCGGCCAACCCTGATGAAAAGCAAGGGGCTAAAGAGTTTGACGATCTACTGTTCAAGCACATTAAGCATGCAATGGGCAATACATTTGGTGCGTTTGGTGCGGCTCTAACAGGTTCTCGTTTTATTAAAGCAGACATGAGTGGACCGACTCAGCGTTACTACAAAGACATGACGCGCCTAAGTCGAGCATTAGCAGTCAGTGCCGATATCGCGATGGCAACGTTAGGCGGCGACCTTAAACGTAAAGAGATGATCTCCGCTCGTTTGGGTGATGTACTGGCTTATCTATACATGGCATCAGCAGCACTGAAGAAGTATGAAGATGAGGGGCGTCAGCAGCAAGACTTAGATTATGTTCACTATGCTGTGCAGCACTGTTTGTATCATGCGGCGAATGCACTGCAAGAAGCATTCACCAACTACCCTCAGAAAGCGGTAGGCCGTTTACTTAAAGTGTTGATATTCCCTATCGGCAACCACTTTGTTAAACCAAGCGATAACCTAACGGTTAAACTGGCTGAAAGCTTAATGACCCCGGGCGCTCATCGTGATCGTTTGACTCACCTGTGCTATGTCGGCAAAGATGAGAACGACAGTGTGGGCCTAATGGAAAATGCATTCTTAGCTATGTATGGCGTCAAAGCTCTTGAGCGAAAACTGATGCGTGCTGCTAAAGAAGGCAAGGTTGCGCGTAAAGGCCTACTTAAAGACAGATTGGCACAAGCGTTAGCTGCGGATGTGCTTACTCAAGAAGAGGTGGACCAAATTGTTGCAGCGGATAAGTTGCGCTACAAAGCCATCCAAGTTGACCACTTTAGCCATGATTTTAGTGAAGTTCGCACTCATGGTGAGATAAAGAAGGCCAAGGCAAAGTTAGATAGCGCAGCATAATTGTACAAAATGCCCGCTATTTAGAACTGAACATGAATGAAGCAAAGGCACCTATGATAGGTGCCTTTTTGTTGGGCAAAAAAACTGCGTTTACTGACAAACAGCTCCAACCACTTGCACTTTAGCGACATTTTTACAGAAATTAGATGCGATTTTATGTTGAACCTTTTATCCTAGCGGGGTTTTGTTAAGGAAGTTGAATATGATCATCAAACCTAGAATTCGCGGATTTATCTGTACTACTACGCATCCAGTAGGCTGTGAAGCTAACGTAAAAGAACAAATTGCTTACACAAAAGCACAAGGCCCAATCAAAGACGCGCCTAAGCGTGTACTTGTTGTTGGTGCATCAAGTGGCTACGGTCTATCTTCTCGTATCGCTGCGGCATTTGGTGGCGGTGCTTCAACTATCGGTGTTTTCTTCGAGAAAGAAGGCACAGAGAAAAAACCAGGCACAGCGGGTTTCTACAACTCTGTAGCGTTTGAAAAGCTAGCACGTGAAGAAGGTCTTTACGCGAAAAGCCTAAATGGCGATGCTTTCTCAAATGAAGCAAAAGAAAAGACAATTGAGCTGATCAAAGAAGATCTTGGTCAGATTGATATGGTGGTTTACTCACTGGCTTCTCCAGTACGTAAAATGCCAGAAACGGGTGAGGTGATTCGTTCATCACTAAAACCAATCGGTGAAACGTACACGTCTACTGCAGTTGATACAAACAAAGACGTGATCATCGAAGCAAGCGTTGAGCCAGCGACAGAAGAAGAGATCAAAGACACTGTGACTGTAATGGGCGGTGAAGATTGGGAACTTTGGATCAATGCGCTGTCTGAAGCGGGTGTTCTAGCTGACGGCTGTAAGACCGTTGCCTACAGCTACATCGGTACTGAGCTAACTTGGCCAATCTACTGGGATGGTGCGCTAGGTAAAGCGAAAATGGACCTAGACCGCGCGGCTACAGCGCTAAATGAGAAACTGTCTGTGACTGGTGGCACGGCAAACGTCGCTGTACTGAAATCAGTGGTAACTCAAGCAAGTTCGGCAATTCCGGTTATGCCACTGTACATTGCGATGGTATTTAAGAAGATGCGTGAGCAAGGTGTACACGAAGGGTGTATGGAGCAGATCTTCCGTATGTTCAGCCAACGCCTATACAAAGAAGATGGCAGCGCAGCAGAAGTCGATGAGAAGAACCGTCTTCGTCTAGATGACTGGGAACTGCGCGACGATATTCAGCAGCACTGTCGTGAGCTATGGCCACAGATCACATCTGAAAACCTAAAAGAGCTAACTGACTACGTTGAGTACAAAGAAGAGTTCTTGAAGCTGTTTGGCTTTGGCGTTGAAGGCGTTGATTACGACGCTGACGTTAACCCAGATTACAAGGCAGATTTCATCGCTATCTAATCAGACGCGTTAAATGAATAATAAAAAATCCGCAGTCATTACTGCGGATTTTTTGTTTCTGACACAGTGTTATTTAAACGTCGACCAGATTGGCGCGTGATCAGACGGTTTTTCGATACCACGCAGCTCATAATCGATGTCGGACTCAATACACTTCTCTGCTAGCTTTGCTGTGGCTAATACAACGTCGATACGCAGGCCACGGTTATCTGGAAAGCCTTTCGAGCGGTAGTCAAACCACGAGAAACGATCGTTTGCGTCTGGGTGAATCTGACGGAAAGTATCAACAAATCCCCAATCCAATAGTGTTTTCAACCATTCACGTTCTTCCGGTTGGAAAGAGCATTTACCCGTTTTTAACCAGCGCTTGCGATTTGGTTCACCAATGCCGATATCAGCATCGAGCGGGCTGATATTAATATCTCCCATCACCACCAATTGTTCATCATTACTGTGGTGGTCGTTCAAATAAGTCATCAAATCTTTGTAAAACTGGCGTTTGTAAGGGTATTTGGTTTCATGGCTGATGTTGTCCCCTTGTGGGAAGTAGCCATTAAGAATCGTGACTTTCTCACCGTTATCGTCTTCTACCGTTACCATGATCATGCGTTTCTGATGATCTTCGTTATCAGTAGGGAACCCTTTTTGTACAGAAATAGGTTCTTTTTTGCACAGCATGGCAACGCCGTAATGGGCTTTTTGACCATGGAAATAGACTTTATAGCCCATCGCCTCGACATCTTCGATCGGGAAAGCTTCGTCATGAACTTTGATTTCTTGTAAACCGATCACGTCTGGCTGATGTTTGTCGATTACTGCTTGCAGTTGATGCAGTCTGGCACGCAGACCATTGATGTTGAACGAGATGACTTTCATCCTGAATCCTTATTGTTGTTCTAAGGCGAAATTTATTTGATGGTATCACTTTCTGTCTGTCCAGACTAAATCAATCAACTTGATTGATTCGCATTAACACAATTGTAAACTTTTGATTGATATATCATCGCATTATGGTGTAATCAGTTTGTTAAATATTGTTCGCTGTTGTGTGGTTACATTAGGTATCTGCTTAAAAGGATGTAATATGCGAAACCTATCGGTTCAATGGAAGATCTCTCTTTTGGCAGGCTGCTGCTTGCTTCTTACCTCGCTCTCTCTGATTGGCTTTTCTGTTTTTAATGCGGTTTCAAATCAGCAATTGATCAAAGAGCAAAGCTCACGTTCCGTTCTCGAAAAATCAGAGCAACTTATCGAAACTCGTGCGTTACTCAACGCGACTGAAGTTGCGGAGTATTTGAATGAAGCGCTCTACCGAGCGGAAATGCTGGCCTCGAGCGCTTTGTTTCAAAAAACCAATACGGAAGAGAATTTTGGCGACAGTGAAGAGTTGCGTACAGCACTGGATGAGATGGTGCGTAAATCGGTGCTGAATTTCGATTCGATTCAAGGCGCTTATCTTGTCTTTGAGCCTAACCTGCTTGATGGTGAAGACGCGAATTACGAAGGTGCAGAGTATGTTGGCTCTAACGAAAAAGGGCGATTTGCACCGTATTGGAAAACCGCCAACAATGGTGAAAATGTTGTTGCCAATGTGCTGAGCGAGGTGGTGTTAGCTGATAACGGCAATAGTGAGCGTTTTTTCTGTCCGATTTCGAGTGGCAGCAGTTGTATTTCTTCACCAACTTTAATTGAACATGAAAACGGCAGCTTCTTAACGTCTTCTATCTCGGTGCCTATTCGTGTCGAAGACGTTTCGGTCGGCTTCTTTGGCATCGATCTTCGTCTTGATCCTCTTAAACAATTGGCGCTTGAATCTGACGCTAAGCTGTTTGATGGACAAGGTAGCATTGCGATTGTTAGCTTAGACGGTAGCTTGATTGCCAGTGATGACTCTGAAGCCCAGGTTGGGCAGGCGTTTAACAGTAAGCATGTTTCGGCGGATCAATTGACCGACCTGCTGTTTGGCCAAGAAGTTCAAACACTTTGGTCTGAAGATGGCCAATGGTTAACGGTGTTTGCACCCATCATGGTGGCAAATCAAACTTGGGGTGTGCTGTTTGATATGCCAAGAGCCAGTGTGCTAAAAGATGCTAACTTGCTCGATGCGATCATTAGCGAACAAGTCGAAGACAGCGTTAAAACGGAGATCATTGCTGGTGGTTTATTGGTGCTGTTTGGTCTCGCAACGGTGACTTTGATGGCGTCTCGTTTGGTCAAACCAATTCGCGAAGTGGTTGCTCGATTAGATGATATTGCGTCAGGTGAGGGGGATTTAACTCAGCGCCTTGAAGTGAAATCTAATGATGAGATTGGCCAATTGGCAAAAGGATTTAACCTCTTCCTAGGTAAACTGCAAGACACCATCAAAGACATTATCGATACCACGATGCAAGTGGCAACCACGACGGAACAATCTAAGGTCGCTGCGCAAAACACCAGTAGCAGTAGTGATGCTCAATTCAAAGAAGTGGATTTAGTGGCAACCGCGGCGGAAGAAATGACCCAAACGGCTGGTCTTGTGGTGCAAAATGCCGAAGTCGCAGTTCGTGAGGCTGAAAACGCCAATGAAGCGGCATCTGTCGGGCAGCAAGTGATTGAAGAATCTCAGCAGGAGATGGCTCGCTTGGTGGCTAGAATGACCGCTGCGGTTCCTGTGGTAGAAGAATTGGCGAAAAACAATGCTAATATAACCGACATTCTAACCGTAATTGAGGGCATTTCAGAGCAAACCAATCTGTTGGCGCTCAATGCGGCCATCGAAGCCGCTCGCGCCGGTGAACAAGGCCGTGGTTTTGCCGTAGTTGCGGAAGAAGTACGAAATCTTGCCAGCCGAACGCAATCTTCCGTTGGGGAAATTCGCGAAGTGATTGCGAATGTACAAACGGGTACACAGGATGTGGTAGAAGCGATTCAAGAGGGCAACGCATTAGCCAACGACTCTTCGCAACAAGTCGAAAAAGCGGTAGAAGAGTTGAGTCATATCTTCGCGGCCATTGCTTCCATCAGTGATATGAACAGCCAGATAGTGAAAGCGGCGGAAGAGCAGCAATCGGTATCAGGTGAAGTGAATCAAAGTGTAAGTAATATTCGCGACTTAAGTGCGCAGATCCTCTCTCAGGCTGAAGAATCTGAGACGGTCAGTGTCCAAATCGGAGAGCTGTCAAAGAGTCAGCAGCAATTGGTGAATCAGTTTAAAGTGTAATAAAAAGCCGCAGAAATCTGCGGCTTTTTAACATTTAATCTGGGTGACAACTTATGTTAGATACTCATTCAGTCTAGGTACCAGTAACCGAGATTGACCAACTGGGTGAGTAAGTTGATGCTACTTTGGTCGTTGATATTGATATGTTGCTCTGTCACGACATGATGGTTACATAGCCTATCTAATAGCTGCTCATCGCATAAGCTAAATTTATCGCCATTGATGTAGATGTCACTCTTGTTGTCTTGGTTGTACAAGGTTCTTAGCCCAGGCAACTTGATTAGTCCCCCTTGGGCATCTAGATGCTCGAAAACCTCTTCTTCACTATAAGGCTCTTCTGGTGGTGCAATGTCGAGCTGATGACGAGAGTGGCTTAAGCTGGTGGCGATAAAATCAGCAACGTCGCGTTCAGAGTTGAGAGCTGATTTAAGCATTTGGGTCAGAAGGGCAAGATCCGCCGTTTTAATCTCGCCATGATGTTGCTGGGTGCTCATCTCTGGGTTATGGAGATGCACGTCACCTTTATCATTGGCTAGTACGTAGTCAGCAAAGTTACTCAAAAGCTCTTGCTCTTTCGGTGAGCGATAGCCGATCGAGTAGCTCATACTTGGCTCTAAAGTGTTACCTTCATGTGGGAAACCTGGGGGGATGTAAAGAATATCGCCGGGCTCTAAAATTTCGTCGATAATCGCATCGAAGCCTTCAATTTGTCGCAGAGCGCTTGCTTGAATTGACTCTTGATATTGACCTCGATCCAAGTCGCCCACGCGCCAGCGGCGCTTACCGCTCCCTTGAATAATGAATACGTCATATTGGTCGATATGCGGGCCAACGCCGCCTTCAGGTGCGGAGTAGCACACCATGAGATCATCGAATAACCATTGAGGTAAGGAGTTAAAGGCGCTCACTAGCTCGGCAGAACCAGTATGCCAATGGTTACATGCCTGTACGACCAGTTGCCAATGGCTTTCAGTCAGTTCGGAGAAAAATGCTTCTTTGAACGGCCCGTGTTGCGCTTGCCACACGTTGTTATGATTAGAGACAAAACGGGAGTCGACTTCTTCTTCCATTGCTAATCCGGCAATCTCTTCGGGTGAGATTGGGTCGACAAAATCAACAAAGCCTTTCTTAATGACCGTTGGCTTTTTGTGCCAATATTGGGCCAGAAAATGATTCAAATCGAAGTTCAATTGATACATCAGTTGTTGTTCTCGATTTTACTTTCTAAATCCGACTTGACGATCTTAATCGCTTCCAAAGCAACTTTGGGATCCACTTCATTACTTTCGAGCAGGTAGATAAGGTCAACGGCGAGTTTTATTTCGTCTGGGGCTTGATCTAAGCCAGTAGAATTAGAGGACATCTATTGGTTTCTCTCTCGGTAAGTAATTTGGTTCTCTATTTTGAGTTTGGCTTCTTGGCAGCGTTTTAAACGTTGTTCCGTTGCCATTAACTCTTGTTGAGCCGCTTGTTGTTGAAATGGCGGGGCGTACTGGAGTGCTAACTCTTTGTCTTTGACCATTTCACGCAAGCGTCGTTCCCACTCTTGATGCTGCGATAAGTGCTGATACAGCTCGTTAATAGGTTTTTGAAAGTAGCTGCGATGCTTAGGCTCATTTTTGCGGATAGTGGTGGTGGCAAGCTCGCGCTGGATCGCGCTAATCTGGGCTAATAACCGTTCGGTTAAGTACTCGGCACGCAACGCTGTCAGTTTTCCCGCCGCTTCCTCACGCACAATACTGTCTAGGGTTGCTTGGGTTTCTTTTACGCAAGGAACCAGCAGTTTCGAGCGGCTGGCAAACAGTCGTTCGTCAAACAGTGGCAAGTGGTGCTCGCCACGTTTGCGATCAACCGCCGCTGCTTGCTGAGCTAGCTCTTGTAAAGTACCGGATAGTTGATTGATGCGACTCATAGATTGACGAACCAAGCCTCATAAGCGAGTTTAACTGCAAGAATGCTCACTACGGTAACAAACACAGGGCGAATGAACTTTGCGCCAAAGCGTATTGCTGAGTGTGCGCCAACAAAAGCGCCTGCCATTAAGCAAAGCCCCATGGTTAATCCTAGCAGCCAGTCGATGTGACCTAAAACAGCAAAAGTGACTAGAGAAGTAAAGTTGCTGGTAAAGTTCATCGCCTTGGATAAACCTGAAGCGAGCAAAATATTAAGGCGGTAGAGAGCCATTGAGCTGGCTGTCCAAAATGCACCAGTGCCTGGGCCGGCAACACCATCATAGAAACCGAGAATCAACCCCTGAGCATACTGCTTTTTGTTTAAAACAGGACAGGGCTGAGGCATTTCGTTTTTATTCGCATTGGGCGTTTTATGCCAAATGGTATAGATAGCCGCAGCAAGAATGATCAGGGGCAGTACTTTTTCTAGCCACTCTGTGCTGATCAAATCAACGAACAGAGTACCGAGTGTGGCGCCAATTAAGGTTGAGACAAAAGCTCGTTTCCAGCAACGCGGTTTAAAGAGCCGTTTTCTATAGTAGGTAAAGGCTGCCGTCGAGGAGGCAAAGGTCGCCGCGAGCTTATTGGTCCCCAGTGCAATATGCGGAGGGAGGCCCAAAGAGAGTAGCGCAGGTACAGTTAGCATGCCGCCGCCGCCGGCGACAGCATCAATAAATCCGGCAGCAAATGCGACTAAGGCCAACACCAACAACACGGTTGGCTCAAACAATTCCATAAAGTTATCTTTTTTATATGTGAGTTATGGGTATCAGACCCTAGTATTCTATCACTCGCTTGAAAGGCGGTAGGGAGTCAAGCAAGGATTTTCCGTAGCGTTTTGTTACGATACGTCGGTCAAGGATGATGACTTTACCAGAATCCCTTTCTTTGCGCAGCAGACGCCCGACAGATTGGATCAGTTTTTTACTCGCCTCTGGCACAGTAATCTGCATAAACGGGTTACCACCACGATTTTCTATATACTCTGCATGCGCTTGCTCTACCGGTGAGGTGGGAACGCCAAATGGAATTTTAGTGATGATCAGGTTTTCCAATAATTCGCCCGGTAAGTCTAAACCTTCGGAGAAGCTGCCCGTGCCAAATAGAATGCTGGTTTTTTTGCATTGAACTAAGGTTTTATGTTTCTTTAGTATTTCAGTTCGAGATTCTTGACCTTGAACCTGAAGTGCCCAGCCCTTTTTAACGAATAGTGTTGATAGTGCCTCTGCAACTTGATTCATCTGCCAATAGGAAGAGAATAAAACTAAGTTGGCTTGTTTGTCCTCAATTAAGTTAGGCAATATATCGATAAGATATTCCGTAAACTGAGGTGCTTGAGGTTCGTATTTCATTTTCGGCACACGCAGTTCTGCCTGATTGGCGTAATCAAATGGAGAAGCGAGTGCAAGAAATCGTACGCCATCTTCCGCTTTTTCACTAACCCCAGCTTGGCGGCAGAAAAAACTAAACGAGTTTAGCGCGCGCATGGTTGCCGATGTGAGTACAGCGCCGACGCATCGGCTCCATAATTGCTGGTCTAATTGCCAGCCCACCTCAAGTGGCGAGACGTTAACGATGAAATCACTCTCTCGTTCAGGGTTTACTTCTAACCACCTTGCTAACGGCGCCCCTTTTTCTCTCTGTGGCTCTGCCATCAACTGCCATACTGCGGCTAAGTTATCCATTCGTTGGATGTAGAACCCGAGCTCTGCCAGTGCGGGCTCCGCTAATCTATCGGCGACTTCACCATCTTTTACTCGCTCGGCAATTAAATCTGCGATTTTTCCCACTGCCTGTGCACCTTTTTGGCTGAGCTTTTTTAACTCTTTTGATTCTTCATCTAACCAACTTGGCAATTCTCCATTTTCAAATCGATAGATGTTCTCTTCAAAATGGCTAGGGTCGAACCGAGTTGCTAGCTGAGAAAGGGAAGGTATGAGTTGTTGAACCGAGTCTTGAAGCTCGTTACGGAATCGGCCGACTCTTTTTTCATCAGCTAGATTGGCAAATTTCGTCACTGACTGGTTGAGGCGCTCTAGCCATGCGGCTGCGCCCTTTAAACTCGCGGCCGCAGACGAGTGGTCTCGCGCAACATGAGGTAAGTGATGAGCTTCGTCGAACACGTAAATGGTATTTTCAGGCTCGGGTAGGATAACGCCACCCCCTAGATCCGCATCGGCCATTACTAAGCTGTGATTGGCAATAATGACATCGGCTTTGTCCATTTCAGAGCGCGCTTTTTGGAATGGGCAACCTCTATGCGCGGGCATGGTACCGTTGCAACTGTGCTTGTCGCTGACAATCAATTGCCAAATCTCATCGGCGATGGGCTTAGGCCAAGAGTCTCTGTCGCCATCCCATTTATTTTCCGCGAGCTTTTTGTACATCAATTCTAATTGGTCGATGTCTTTCTTTTTCGGTTTGCTTTCAAACATGGCCAACTGACCACCATCGACTCCCGATGCGGAGGCGAGTTTTTCCGCGCAACAATACCTTTGTCTTCCCTTCGCCAATAGAAAAGAAAACTCGCGGTCTGTGAGTCGTCTATATAGAGGGAGATCTTTATTTACCAACTGCTCTTGTAAAGCCACCGTTGCTGTCGAGATCACCACCTTGCGATTATTAAAAAGAGCAACAGGGATCGTGGCCATTAAATAGGAGAGTGACTTACCGATACCAGTCCCCGCTTCGGCGACAATGATGCGATTCGATTTGTGATATTCGCCACACAGTGTTTTAGCGATCTCTGCAACAAGATAGTTTTGCGCACGACGAGGTACAAAGTTTTCTAGCTGCGATTGCAGATTTTGATAGCTAGTGCGAATGGATTGTTGGATTTTACTGGTGATCATACTGTGCTCTCTGTAGCGGGAGAGGGATGATAGCACAGTTCTCTAAGCGCTACTCAGCTCACGAAATAGAATCCTTATTAATCAAATGTGGATCTTGTTCACAAAAAAAAACTGAACCATCAGCAACTTAGATTAATTTCTAAATGTAAAATATATATAACTCTACAACTTGGTGTTTGGTGGTTAAAAATTCTGGTATTAACTTTTTTTTAGCTTGTTTTTGGTGTTTATTGCTAGTGTTCGCTTTTTATTTCTTTTCAATATTATCTTGCTACATCCTATGAACTTGGTCGTAAATTATGCGCAAAATAATGCAAGCTATTGATTTCCATTGATTTTATTGTTTTTTTATAAGTTTTTTTAGATCATTTGACACGCAGGATAATCTTTTGCAATCTAGACCCCGCAATTTACATGGCGATGGCATCTGACCAACAAGAGTTCAGAGTCATCATCAAAAAACATAAAAGGG
>NZ_AEVT01000059.1 GCF_000189275.1 Vibrio sinaloensis DSM 21326
TTCATTTCATACTGCTTAGAACTTAAAGCGAGTAGTGAACATCAATTGATCGCCGTATGTGTCGTTGATACGTGCTTCACCACCGATTGAAAATAGTTCTGTCGAGTGGAAGCGGGCGTATGCAGAGCCGATCCAATCTTCTTCGCTGTCGATAGAGGTGTAACCTACTTTACCACCCACTTCTAGTTGTGGACCCAGCCATTGACGAACCCCTAGATTCAACTCAAGACCAGTATCAGTACCGCTGGTGTCATCGTTGTCCACCATGCGGAACAGCATTTCGCCAGTAAAGTCAGCCCAGTTGTTGATTGGCGCATGGAAGCCGAAGCCCGCACCCGCATCGAAATCACCTTCAAACTCTGAGTCTACGCGGCCGATAACGTGCGCGTTAGGGTGAACCGTTTTACTCATTGCAGCACCAAAAGTGACTGGGCTTGCGCCAATTCGAGCTTCAACGTAGTCGTAGCTAAAGTTACTCATTACTGTTGGGCTATTTGGATCAACTTGTGCAAAAGTTTGACCCGATGCTAGCACTAATGCTGCAGCTAAGATTGTTTTACGCATAAGGACGATAAACCTATATCTTGTTAATTTCCTTGGTCTTAAGCGACGACTCGCCTTGACGATAAATCGACATCATAATGCATCCCAGCGGTAGTCACTATAAAAATGTCATTGTTTTGTCGTGTTTGACTTAAACTAGCAAACAATATGCCAAATATGATTGATTATTCGCCGTAGTTGAGACGATTTTTCGCCATCGCCGCAAAGACTTTTTCGGTGTCAAGCACGGCAGCCCATGGCATTAATTCAGGCTCGTTATCAATCATGAACTGCGTGAGTTGATCCTTAATGATTTGACGTAACTCATCGCCGCGCCAAGGTTTTGCGATGTAGAAGTGCAAACTCGAGTTGTTAATCGCTTCAACGGTGTCTTCTAGGCCTGCTTGCCCTGTTAGAAGCAGTTTCCGAGTGGCTTGGGTGTCAGCTTGCTGGTTGAGCTCGATCAGAAAGCTGATGCCTGTTTCGTCTGGCATGATGTGATCGCAAAGAATCAACGCCAATTTAACGTCATCTTGATGGGCTTCGCCTATGATCTGTTTTGCTTCTTGGACAGACTCTGCCGCCTCTAATAAGAAATGCTCCTCAAAGCAATCCAAATCTTGCACCACGCTATCAAGAACTTCACGTTCATCATCGACACATAAGATAAGGTATTTACTCATTTTTGGGCTCCTAATATGAAATTAGACTTGGCTCAACGGTAGCCAAACTGACATTCGAGTGAAGTGGTGGGTCTCGGACTCAACGCTGATAAAGCCACCGTGTTGACGAACAATTTGTTGGCAGACAGAGAGACCAATTCCAAGGCCAAAGTTGCCTTCTTTTTTGGTTGTAAAGTTAAGTTCAAAGATTTGTTGTTGCAGCTCTATCGGTATTCCGTGGCCATTGTCTTCAAAGCTGACAACAAACCAATCTCTGCCATCTTGCGTGCGCGTGTTGGTTGCGATGACCAGCTTGCCTTTCTGAGGCATTGCATCAATCGCGTTCGAGATGAGATTTGTCCAAACTTGTTGCAACGCAATGGGTAAGCAGTTTACGGAAGTTGTCGCGCCGTATTGCTTTTCAACTCGGTGCATTTTCAACTTGTTTTCAAAGATGACTAGGGTGTCTTCAAGCCCCTCATGAATGTCCGCAAGGTGGAAGGTCTCTTCATCTGAGCGAGCGTACCCTTTTAGGCTTTTTACCATATCTGCAATTCTTAAAGCGCAGACGTTAATAGAGCGTAATGTTGAGCCTGCAAGATGGTAGTTTTCGAGTTGTTCTAGCTCGTCGAGCAGAGCGCTCTCTTGTTGCTTAGCGCGAGTGAGCCAATGTTTATCATGATTCAGGTTGAGCTTGACCAGTTTTTTCGCTATCCGTCTATTGGCGATGTCTTTACTGAGTACTTTGACTTGCTCTCGTTCATCTGCGGTAGAGCGGGGTTTAGACTGTAATGCTTGGGTCAAGATCTGTAGGCTGTGTTGCTCATTTGGGCTGGCGGAAGAGTGGACTAAGGTTTGAATCTTGTCGGTTAATGTTTCGGTACCGCGAAGTATTGCTGCAATCGGGTTGTTCAGCTCGTGGGCGACCCCGGCAACCAATTGACCCAGCATCGCCATCTTTTCGCGCTCGATCAGCTGTTTCTGCGCCGACTCTAAAGACTCGAGGGTTTTTTGCAGCTCCAATTTAGTGGTAATACTGCGTTGCAAACGACGGTTAAAGTGGCGTAAAAGTAGGTTAGTAAAAAGTGGCAGCAATTCGGTGTTAGAGTGCATCACTTCAGCAAAAACTTCTCGCTCAAGCTTAATCACTTCGGTAGGCTTGAGTGTAATTGCGGTAGAGAATGAGGGTTCTCCAGTTACAAAAGACATGCCGCCGACGATGTTCCCTTGAGTATGACGCACAACCTCACGTTGCATGCCAATATCATCTTTCTTGTATAACGCGACTTCACCCTTGGTGATAAACCACAGGAATCGATTTTCCTCCCCTTCTTGAGTCAAGAGATGATCGGTAGAGTAGCTACGGCATGCTTTAGTTTCATCTTTCTCGGCAAAAAAATTAAGCAGCGCATTCGTGACCTGTTCTGCCAGCTCGGCGTCTGACAAGCGATGATGTTCGCTGATGAATCCTTCTCGATAACTGCGCATCTTGTTGTCTATATGAGCGCGAAGTAGACGTTGGTGATCTAGGATCAGGCTGTAGCTTAGCAGGTTATCCGGGTCGTTTTCTAAGATGTAGGTGGTGAGCTCTTTCTGAACCGTTTTACTTACTAAGTTATCTTGTAGTGGTTTGGTTAAGCAGTGATCTAGCCGGCCGTCGTTGACCGCCGATAGAATTGCCTGAATATCTTGACCGCAGCTGACCAGTATCTTTCTTGCTTGTTGCGTATGGGCCATTTTATCTAGCTGGATAAGAAAATCGGCACCATTAAAGTTGTCATGGTGACTGGCTATGACCAAAGCGACGGACTGATTGTTGTCGAAGCAGTAATCGAGTGCTGCGTTGGCATCTTGAAGAGTATCGGCGGTATGTAGGTCAAAACGAGCAGCAAACGGACTCAACTCCCTTCGAAGTTGCTCAACACTGACCGGATTATTGTCTAAACATAAAACAGCAAACTGATTCACAAATCCCCACGATAATAAACCCACACCTTTGTTACTGTAACAGGCTATATAGAAGGTTAATGGGAGCTAGGTTTAAGAATCTTCGGCGATTTTTTAAGAAAGCCAATACTCTGATTTATCTCAATGTTTTTTGGTGTACACTGAATGAAACCCATTACAAAGAAGATAACATGCAACAGCTTAAAAAATATGGCGCAATTGGCGGCGCGATCTCACTTGCACTATGTTGGCCGCTCGCCGTTGGGCAAATTGGCCAAAACGTTATTGAAGATGGCATTACACATTTAAATAGCTCGTCGATGACCGCAGAGTTGGTCAGTTATGATCGCGGCTATCTCTCTTCAGACGTACAGACGCGTTATGTTGTCACTGATCCGCAATTGATTGAGCAGTTGGCCTTAGATGGGTTGCCGAGTGAGTTTATCGTCAATAGCCATGTATCTCATGGTTTATTGAGCTTATCGGCGCATTCTGTTTTACAAGATATGGACGAGCTGCCAGTGACACTGGATACGGTCACTCAGCTTAATGGCAACACGGATTTCACTTTGGCATTAGACACTTGGCACCAAGCAACGGAAGGCAGTGATGGAGCGATGGTTTCTGTGACACCTTCAACGCTGAAAGGTCACGCTACTGTGTTGGGTGAGATTAACTACGACCTTAATATTCCTTCAGTTGAAGTCGATTTTAATAGTGGTGAGAAACTGCTGATCTCTAACGTGAAAGGGAATGGCCAAGGTCGAAAACAAAATGGTTTTTGGTTGGGCGAGCAAGCGATCGTGATTGGCGATATGTCAGTTGAGGATGCCAATCAAACTGACTTGTTTGCGATGAAGAATGCTAAGTATGACTTTGCCTCTTCAATCGAAGAAAGCTCGCAACGCGTGAGCAGCCAGCACAAAGTTGGTGTGGAAGACTTAGTCACGGCTGAAGGAGTGATTGATAAGTTGTCACTCGACTTAGAGCTGGGTGATCTCGATAGCAATGCGTTCGAGAAGCTAATTGAACTGTACCAGAGTAACCCTATGCTCACCGCCGAAGATATTCAAACTGCGATTCCATACGTGGAAACCTTGTTCTCTAAAGGCTTTTATTTATCCATGAACAAGATGGCGCTAACGTTAGGTGAAAAGGGTGAGTTTGAGAGCCAATGGAAAATTACCGTTCCGCAAGGCACTGATAATGTGGGTCAAAACCCTGCGATCATCTTGCCTTCATTAACCGGTAACTTAGATACTTTCATTTCTAACGACTTGGTTGAGCAATATCCATTTATCAAGCAAGGTGTCGATGAAGCCATAGTGATGGAATTTGTTAAGCAAACCGACGCAGGTTATGAGATTCAAGCCGAGCTTAAAGATGGGAATTTGATTTTCTCTAGCGGTCAGGAAATCCCACTTATGGCGCTACTTATGCCGGCAATGATGCAGCCTTAAGTCGAGATTTTTTAGTGCTTACATTGAAAAGAGGTCTTAAGACCTCTTTTCTTGCTTTTTATCACAAGAAAAAACATGTTATTAATCCTAGTAATCCCAATTAATGCATGAGCAAGGAAAGTCAGAATGGACAACGTATTTAACTTTAGTGCTGGCCCAGCAGGTTTGCCTAAAGCGGTTATGGAACAAGCGCAAGCAGAGTTTATCAACTGGAATGAACTAGGTACTTCAGTGATGGAAATTAGCCACCGAAGTAAAGAGTTTATCAAAGTTGCTGAAGATTCTGAGCAAGACCTGCGTGATCTGCTAAATATTCCCGATAACTACAAAGTTCTATTCTGCCAAGGTGGTGCTCGTGCGCAATTCGCTGCTGTGCCGTTAAACCTACTCGGGCAAGCGAAAAAAGCCACCTATATTGATGCGGGTTACTGGGCTGAAAGCGCTATTCAAGAAGCGCAAAAATACTGTCAGGTAGACGTGTTCGAAGCCAAAGTCGAGAAAGAAGGCAAGTTAGCGGTTGCAGATACCAAAGAGTGGCGTATCGACCCAGAAGCCGCGTATGTGCATTTTTGTCCGAATGAAACCATTGATGGTATTGAAATCAGCGGTCTGCCTGTGACTGACAAACCCATCGTGGCAGACATGTCATCAAATATCCTGTCTCGCGAAATTGACGTATCAAAGTACGGTGTGATTTACGCAGGTGCGCAAAAGAACATTGGTCCTGCAGGTATTTGTATTGCGATTGTCCGCGATGATTTACTCGAACTTGCTCATGATCTGCTACCAAGCTTCATCAGCTACAAAACCTTGGCAGAGAAAGACTCGATGTTCAACACTCCGCCTACATTTGCATGGTACCTTTCTGGTCTGGTTTTCAAATGGCTGAAAGCAGAAGGTGGCGTTGCGGCAATGGAAAAAGTGAACAAAGAGAAAGCTGAGTTGTTGTACCGTGCAATTGATGGCTCTGACTTCTACAAGAACAATGTTCATCCTGACAACCGTTCGCGTATGAACGTGCCATTCCAGCTTGCTAAACCAGAGTTGGATGCGGTATTCCTTGAGCAAGCGAAAGAGCGTGGATTAGTTTCGCTGAAAGGTCACCGTGCGGTTGGCGGTATGCGCGCTTCTATCTATAACGCAATGCCACTGGCTGGAGTACAGGCGCTGGTTGACTTTATGCAGGAGTTTGAAGCGAAAAACGCTTAGTTCCAGTTTTAACAATAAAGTATCAAGGCTTAGTCTATGTTGGCTAAGCCTTTTTTGTATTCGCGATATCACTAATTTAGTCAATATGAACTACGCTATTTACTATGTTGTAATTCGAATGGGCTGCTTTTGTGAACACGCACCGAAACCTGATGGCACTCTGCGCTGCGGTATTAGGTATCCAAATTCTATTACTCGGATTTACGCTTCCGATGTTCGTCAGTACCGGACTTATTTGCGGATTAGTTTGGCTGGCATTGCAATCTGATGAAAGAAAATCTCTCTCATCCCTTCAACGTGTTTGTTCCTCTTTAACTGATGGCATCCTGCCTCGTCTAAGCCAGCAGATAAAAAATTCCGCCGATTACTCGACCCAAAACATCAATCAACTCACAGTCGGGTTACAAAAACTCCATTCTAGCCGCAATGTGCTCGACAAAATTCCGGCTAAAGCCCCACAAGATATTAAAACTGCGCTGCAAGATATGAGGGTGACTCACAATGAGATGCTGATTTTGTTGCAGTATGGTGATCGACTAAAGCAGCAACAGCAAGGGCTAGTAGAGAGCATAGAATTGCTGTCACGAGCATTAAAGCGGGCTGAGTTCCATCATTGGGATGAGAAACAACTGCTTTCTTCGATTGAGGAGATCGAGCAGAAAACAAAATTAGCAACTAATCAAAAAGCCACAGAGCAAGGTTCAGTGACTTTTTTTCAGGGAGAAGAGGATGCAAAAGACAATCCTAGTCGTTGATGATTCAGAGTCGCTAAGGCAAGTCGTCAGCATTGCGTTGAGTGGAGAAGGTTACCATGTTTTGCAAGCTAAAGATGGACTCGATGGCCTATCGATGCTCGATGGACGTAAGGTTCATCTCATCATTAGTGATGTAAACATGCCCAATATGAATGGCATTGACTTTGTAAAGCAGCTTAAAGCGCTACCGAAATACAAGTTCACTCCGGTCATAATGTTAACCACTGAAAATCAGCAATATTTGATGGAGGAGAGTCGTAAAGCGGGCGCAAAAGCCTGGATGGTTAAACCGTTTAAACCTGATGAAATGCTTCAAGCCGTGAGCAAAATTCTCTCCTAGGAGCAACGCGATGGTGAGACAAAACTACGTTCTGCCGCAAGAGCTAACGATCTACGAAGTGGACGAGACCTTCCAAGAGTTGTCCTCGTTACTTGATGATGGGGTTGTGCTAACGCTTGATGGTTCACACATCGAAGAGATAGATACCGCGGGTTTGCAACTGATCCTATGGTGCTTACAGTATGACGCCGCAGAGCCTGTAACGGTTATCCAGAGCAGTGAAAAAGTGGTTGCTCTTGCTGAGCTGTTCAACGTTACCTTGGAGACCGCGAATGGCTGATTTTGAGAAAGCGGTGGCGACGTTTTTCAACGAGTCTAGCGAGCTGGTGGAAGAAGTCGAACTGGTTCTGCTTGATAAACACATGATGCAAAATCAGTTTTCTGAGTGGATCGAGATCTTATTTCGAGCCGTTCACACCATTAAGGGAAGTGCGGGTTTGTTTGGCTTTGATTCAATCGTTGATCTTAGCCATTGCATTGAATCTATTCTCGACAAATTGCGTCAACACAAACTGACGTGTGATGAAGAGTTGGTTGAGTTGTTGCTTGAGAGTAACGACGTATTACGTCAGCAAATTGAAGCCATGAACGTGCAGCAAGCTGCGCCTTACACCCAGCCAATCATGGCAAGGCTGAGCCCTTTTATTGATGATGAAATCGAGCCAAAGGCGCGGCCCGAGGTCGAAAATAATCCCTTTGCTAGCCCGATTGATGAGGGGGTTTGGCACATCTCATTTCGTCCCCATCGCCACGTATTTCAGGATGGGCTTGATCCTGCTTCTTTTATTCATTTTCTTGCCGGCAAAGGTGAGCTTGAAGACGTTCGTGTTGTCACAGAACAACTAGAGGTAGTCAGCAAAGAAGGTCGCTTCTCTCCAGAGGATTGCTACTTGGGGTTTGAAATTCGTTTTCGAGGCGCTTTGTCGAGAGAGCAAATCCTCGATGCTTTCGAGTTTATCTTAAACGACGCTGACATTGTGCTCATCCCTCCGGAAAGCCAAGTCGAACGCTACATTGAACTGATCGACAGATTACCTGAAGAGAATCAGAAGATAGGGCAGATCTTAGTCGACATTGGTGCCATCAGTGAACGTGAGTTACAAGCTGGGTTGAATGCGCAGCAGCAGTTACTAAAAAACCAACAACATGCCCCGCTACTGGGGCAGGTATTGACCGAAACGCAACAACTGCCTAGTGAAGTGATCAATGCGGCGGTGAGTAAGCAGCAGCCTAAACTTCGAGCGGCTAAAACGTTACGTGTTGAGGCGGACAAGCTGGATCAGCTTATTGATTTAGTTGGTGAAATGGTGATTACCGGTGCGCGGACAAATTTATTGGCGCACGAAACGGGTGATGAGTCACTGATTGAAGCCATGGCGCAGCTCGAACGTTTGGTAGAGAGCATCCGAGATAGCTCACTGCAGTTGCGCATGGTGCAAATCGGCGACACGTTTAATAAGTTCAAACGTATCGTTCGTGATACCGCCAGTGCGCTGAACAAGCAAGTTGATTTGGTGGTCAGTGGCGCGGAAACCGAACTTGATAAAACCTTCGTTGAAAAGCTCAGCGACCCCTTAACTCACTTAGTCCGCAATGCCATAGACCACGGCATTGAAGAGACCTCGGAACGGATTGCATTAGGCAAGCAATCGACCGGAATAGTGAGACTCAACGCTTACCATGACTCCGGATCGATTGTGATTGAAGTGATCGATGACGGACAAGGCATCGATGAGGAAAAAATTCTCAAAATTGGTCGAGAGAAGGGCCTGGTTCACAATGGCGATAAGCTGACGAAACGCGAGATTTGGCAGCTAATCTTTGAGCCGGGTTTCTCAACCAATGATGAGGTGACGGACTTGTCGGGGCGAGGTGTCGGTATGGACGTGGTGAAACGCAATATTGAGTTATTGCGCGGTAGCATTGAACTCGACAGCCAGCCGGGTGTGGGTAGCCGCTTCGTGATTCGTTTGCCGTTGACCTTGTCTATCGTTGACGGGTTTATGTTCAAAGTTGCCGGTGGCGATTATGTGATTCCGCTAGATAACGTTGTTGAGTGCTTGGAACTCAATGAGGTGATGGACAAGCAGCAAGCTGGGCACAAAAAGTTCGTTAACTTGCGCGATGAGGTGCTGCCTTTTCTACGCTTGTCTGAGTGGTTTGGCGTCCCCGCGCACAGCAGTTTTGAACAGGAAGCCTTGGTGGTGGTACAGCTTGGTTCATTTCGTGCCGGCCTGGTGGTCGATAGCTTAAGTGGTGAGTTTCAAACTGTGGTGAAATCACTGGGACCACTTTATGAAGGATTGAGAGGGGTGAGTGGGGCAACCATTCTTGGCAGCGGGGAAGTCGCCATCATCCTAGATATTTTCGCCTTAATTCAAACTGCGCTCAGTCAAAATGAGCGGGTCAATGTCGGGCGTTTTAGTCACTAGCGGTCTAGTTAGGGAGAACATCATGATTGGTAAATTATCGATCAAGAACAAGATCATTGTCGCTATGTGCACCATGGGCATTTTGTTGTTTGTTATTGCGGTTTCGGTTCAGGTACAGAATCGGACCATAGAAGATTATGCGATTGGTGTGCGCAGTGAAGAAATTCCTAAGGTGATTCTATCGCTGAGCATGCTTGATGAACTTGGGGACATGAACTCAAACGTATTGGAGTTCATTACTGGTGAGTCCGAAGAGAAGGAAGATTTTCTCGACAACTATACTGAGTTCGTCACCTTTTTTGAGCAGCTAAAGCAACTTGGTACCTTGGACCCGGTAGTGGTTAGACAAATCGATGATCTGTCGACACGCTACTACGAAGATATGCAAAACCTAGTTTTCAAGAAGTTTGACCCCACACTAGAGACGCAAGCAATTGAAAAGTATAAATATCTCTTAGAAGAGTTCGCCGATCCTTTACAAGCATTGCTCAATACCCTTAAAGAAGAAGAAGTGGCTGACGCTGGGCGAGGAGATTTCGAAGAAGTGGTCAATGATGATTTGCCGGGTGTCCGCTATTATCTTGAGCTTATCGATGAAGAAGGTGACATGATGTCGGCACTTAACGATTATTTTCGTGGAGAGATTGGTGCCAAAACAGCTTTTGAAAAAGAGGCGCGTAACTTTGCTGAGTATCTCGAACAAATCAAACCATTAGAACGCAAACCTGAAGAGATTAAGAGTTTGGGTCGCGTCGAAAGTATGTATCTAGAGATCTACAATGGCGGTAAAGATATTTTTGAGCTCTACAACCCGCGCGATAAACTGGAAGCTGCAAAACATATTGACGCCCTAGAGCATGAGGTATTTAGCAAGCTGGAAAAGATTCTTGATGAGATCAGTTTCCAAGCGAGCAATCAAAGTAACAAGTCGTTAGAGATGTTGGTGGACTCGGCAAGAGACAGTATCACTCTCGTATGGGGCTTACTGGGTGCGGCTATTTTACTGGCCTTGATAACCGCGATGTTCCTGATTAAAGGGATTGTTATGCCGATCAAAGCACTCTCTGAGGCGGCGGAAGATTTGCGCTCAGGGGAGGGGGACCTCACTCGTCGAATTCCTGATTTTGGTAGTGATGAAATTGGCGAAACAGCCAGTAGCTTCAACGGATTTTTGGACAAGTTGCAAAACATCCTACTCGACATTCAAAGCTCGGTTGAGGCCATTGCCCACAGTACCAATGAAGTGTCGACCACCTCTCAAATGTTGAGTACAACATCCAGCCAGTTAGCGTCGAGTGTCGAAGAGACCAGCGCATCACTTGATCAAATGAGCTCATCGATTTCCATGAACACGGAAAACTCCAAAGTGACCAACGGGATCGCCACTCAATCAAGTTCGGAAGCAAATGAGGGGGGTAAAGCGGTTAATGACACCGTAGATGCGATGACAGCAATCGCAGAGAAGATCGGGATTATCGAAGACATCGCGTATAAGACCAACCTACTCGCGCTCAATGCAGCCATCGAGGCGGCTCGGGCGGGTGAACACGGTAAAGGGTTTGCGGTTGTGGCTGATGAAGTTCGTAAGCTGGCAGAACGCAGTCAAATTGCTGCGCAAGAGATCAGCTCGCTGGCTGATAACAGCGTAAAAGTGGCGCAACATGCTGGGGGAATGTTGAACCGCATGGTGCCAAATATTCAACAAACGGCCGATTTGGTGCAAGAGATCACCGCCGCGTCCACCGAGCAGAGTACCAGCGTGGCAGAAATCAATCGTACCGTTTCGCAGTTAGACGAGATTGCTCAGCAAAACGCCTCTGCTTCTGAAGAGCTCGCCTCAACTGCCATTATGGTTCAAGAGCAGACCAATGAAATTCGCAGTACGGTTGGCTTTTTCAAACTGGGCCACGATGCGGCTCAATCACGCAGAAGAGCGCGAATCTCACGGACTGGGAAAACCGCGGAGTCTGAGTCAGGTTATGTCCCATTTGATGATTAGGTAGAGCGTGATGAACGAAAAGCATTTGGAGTTTAAAGTCGCCAACAAGTACTTTGCTTATCCGATCGCGTTGATCCGTGAAATTATGGAGTATCCGCAGATTGAGAGCATTGCGGGATCTCCGAGTTTTATCTTGGGTGTCATGAACCTCAGAGGGCAACTTGTCGTGGTGTTTGATATCGCACCTCTGCTCAGCTTGCCGACTGTTCCTGTTGGGGCAAAGACCTGCGTGATTGTCACGGAAGTGAAGCTTGATGGGGATACCTACGTCATTGCTAATAAAGTCGATCTGGTGCGCCAAGTCGTCGATGTTCAGGCGCAGCAATTAGAAACCGTCCCACAACTGGGTGGTCAGCTCGATACCCCGTTGATTAAAGGTGTCGCCAAGCTAGATAATCGCTTGCTGACGGTATTGAATGTGAATAACTTGCTGTCTGATGAGCTGTTGAGCTGGGTCAATCACTCTATTTCGGCGACAGAGTTGGGGGTGATTGATGATTGATCTACTGTCTCCTCACACTGGGTTGGAACTGTTGCAAGTGGATGTGGCAAACGAGGTCGTCGCGATTCCCATCGAATCGGTTAAGGAGGTGATTGAATACACTAAGATCACTCAAGTGCCGATGTGTCATCCCGTGTTCAGCGGCGTGATCAATGTGCGAGGTAGCGTGGTTCCGGTGATCGATGCGGCGAAGCGTCTCGAACTCGATAACCCAAATGCCTATGATAAGTACAGTTGCATCATTTTGTATGACTCGCTGAACGCTAAGTTGCAAGAAAACGTCACGCTTGGACTGGTGGTGTCTCGTGTACGCTCCATTCAATCGGCAAACAGTGAGCAGTTGTATGACAAACCCGCATTTGGTACCCATATCGCCCCTAACTATATTTGGAAAATGGTGGAACTTGATCGCGTCACCACACCCATTTTGGCGATGTCAGAATTACTCAATGGCGAGCAGCTAAACGCGTTGTTGTTAGCGAGCCAAAAACAACTTCTGACTCGATGGGAGGGGTAAATGCAACCGAGCATGACACGCACTCAGTTTGGTCAAATTCAAAACCTACTTGAAAGTTATACGGGTATTCGTCTTGGCGAGCACAAAAGAATCATGGTCGAAAACCGCTTGTCTGCGCGATTAAAAGCTAAGAAATGTCCCAGCTACGATGACTACCTATTATTGCTCTCATCCGGGGAAAACAGTGAAGAGTTCGGTTGGTTCATTGATAAGCTCACCACGCATGAAACCAGCTTCTTTCGTGAACCCCATCAGTTCGAATCATTGAAACAGATATTGCGTCGTCGCAAAAGCATTACACCAATTCGAGTGTGGAGTGCAGCCTGTGCAACCGGCGAAGAAGCCTATAGCTTAGCCATGTTATTGACCGATGAACTGGGTACCGCAAGCTGGTCACTGGTTGGCTCCGATGTGTCGCAAGCCTCGTTGAATAAAGCGCGCGAGTGCCGCTATCAGATCTCTTTAGTGGAACGTATCCCCGCGAACTATCGTAAAGCGTATTGCTTAAAAGGCGTCGGAGACTATGACGGCTATTTTACTGTGAGCCATGATGTACGACGATTTTGTCAGTTCACTCAAACTAATCTGCTTAGTGCTTCGTTTGAGCAAGAGTTTGAAGTGATCTTCTTACGTAATGTATTGATCTACTTCGATGTCGCTAAGCAGCAACAGATTCTGACTAATGTGATCAATCAACTGGTGGTCGGTGGTTATCTATTTTTAGGTCATAGTGAGAACGTCCTTAAGGGGCATCCTCAAATGGAAATCATCGAGAACTGTATTTACCGGAGGGTGGCATGATTCAACCCATTTCGGTATTCATCGTTGATGATTCGGCCGTTATTCGCCAAGTGTTAGGCGAGGTGATTGACGCAGACCCCATGCTCGAAGTCATTGGAACTGCTCCCGATCCAATCCTAGCGCTGCGTAAAATGAACAAGCAGTGGCCCGATGTTATTTTGCTTGATATTGCGATGCCTAAAATGGATGGGATTACTTTCTTACGGCAGATAATGGCGTCACATCCGACCCCTGTGGTTATATGTTCAGCCAAAACTGAGCAAGACACGACGCTCACCTTAGAAGCGCTCTCTTCAGGCGCCGTTGAAGTCATCAATAAGCCGCAAAGTCAGCTCAATTCTTATCTCCACTCTGCTGAAGTGGGTGAAATATTGCAAGCCATCAAACAAGCGGCAAAAACTCAGGTTAAGGCGTTAAAGTATTTGAGTGAGACCAGTTATCGCCCGAAACTTAGCGCTGACTCCGTTATCAAACCAGCGAAAGGGCATGCTCAATTTACCCAAGATAAGCTGGTGGTGATTGGCGCTTCGACAGGAGGGACAGAAGCGGTTCGTCAGTTTCTTTGTCAGATGCCCTCGCATTCGCCACCCATTGTTGTTGTCCAGCATATGCCCCCTAAGTTTACGACTGCCTTCGCAAAACGACTCGATCAATCATTGCAACACCATGTTTTAGAAGCGACACACAACACACGTTTAGAAAACGGATGCGTGTACATTGCTCCCGGTGCCATTCACAGCATAATTCAGTACAGAAATGGCCATTATTATCTAGACTTAAAGGATGGGCCTTTGGTGTCTCGGCATAAACCTTCTGTGGATGTGCTGTTTCGCTCAGCAGCGCAGCAAGCAGGTAAAAATGCGGTCGGTGTGATTCTGACTGGAATGGGTGATGACGGGGCGCAGGGATTGTTAGAACTTTATCGAACAGGGGCAACAACCTTCGCTCAAGACGAAGAGTCAAGCTTAGTATATGGAATGCCGAAAGAAGCGGTAAAAAAAGGGGCTGTCAGCGGAGTGTATTCGATTGATTTGCTTCCTTATCAAGTGAAAAAGGCACTGGTGGGTGAATGAAGAACTTTAGTGATCAAATAGAAGCAATGCATATTGCCTATATCATTATCGATGAGCGGTTAGAAGTGCTGGAGCTATCTAGTCAAGCCGCGGAGCTGTTTAGGCTAAGCAAACAGCGCCATCTCTCTCAAGCTGATGTCACCTATATTGATGAAAATTTTTCCGAACTGCCTTTTATTGACTTCGTTCAGCAAGCGGTGACGGCTAAGCAAGATACCAAGTTTGAGTTGGGTATCAACTATCCCGATCGCAATGTCGAGTGGCTCAAAGCGTCGATGATTCAGTACAAAGGCTATTTCATTCTCTACTTTATTGAGCAGAGTGAACTGATCGCCGCGCGGCGTTTGAATCGTCAGCTTTCCATGCAAGACCCGCACACTGGATTGCTCTATCGAGAAGCGTTTCTATCACGACTCAACAAGGAGTACAAGCTAGGCACGGTGTGCTGCGTTAGGATTTGCAATTACCAACGCATTAACGATATCTGGGGCGCGGCTGTTGCTAATCTTGTTTTTATGGAAATCCTTGCGCGCGTGTCAAACGAGTTGGATCAAGTAATTTGCAGCAAACATTCAACCGACAGCTTTAACGTTTTTATTCCCCCTTCCACGGAGTTCGACGTAGAACGTTTTTACTGTGTGCTCAATGAGCCGTTTCATTTTAATGGCCGGCAATTTTTCAGCAACGTGGCATTGGGCTATTACTGCGAGAAGGAAGGGGATGAACACGAGCAAAGCTTGAACAAAGCTGAGATGGCCATTTTAGATGTATTGTCGGAACGTGTGCGCTTGGCTGAATTCCAAGAGGAGTTGGCTAAGCAGATCGAACACCAGAATAATCTAGAAACTGAGTTTAGAGCCGCAGTGAGTAATGGAGAGTTAGCCGACTTTTATGTGGTTTTTCAGCCCGTGCATGACTCTGAAACTGAGCAAGTGTGTGGCGCAGAGTGTTTAATCCGCTGGACCTTGAAAGGTAATTTTGTCTCTCCGGTTGAGTTTATTCCTATTGCCGAAAGGATCGGTGATATCGGAATTTTGACTCAATTCAATGTTGTTCAGCTAGGTAAGCTGGTGGCTGAATTAGAACAACAAGGTGTGGATACCTTAGAGTTGCTGTTTGCGCTCAATATTAGCGTGGTCGAAATCCTTGATGTCGAATTTGTGGATAAGCTCACCGCTCTGATTGCGGAAAACCAGCTATACCCGAGCCAGATAAAGCTGGAGTTGACTGAGTCGGCGCTCATCGACAATTTCAACTATGTCAATCAAGTCTTGCAGCAACTGCAACAGTTAGGCTTCCGCGTTTCCATTGATGATTTTGGCACGGGATTTTCTAGCTTGAGTTATTTGTGTCGTTTAAGTTTCGATGAGATCAAAATTGACCGTGCTTTCGTGACTAATGTGGTCGAAGACAGCAAATTGCAGACCGTCTTTAATTCGATAGCGTCATTGGCGACCAATATGAATAAGCCAGTGGTTGCGGAAGGGGTCGAGACCTTAGAGCAATTGATTTACGCCAAGGCCAAACAAGTCGAGTACATCCAAGGGTATTATTTTAGTCAGCCACTGAAGCATGAAGACTTTGTCAGCTACTTGCTCGCGAGGCACTAACCAAGACAACTTAGTTAACCAACAAAAAGCCCAGCGTGTTGCTGGGCTTTTGTTTGTATGCGCGCTTGGGAGAGCGCAAATAGGAGGGGTTAGAGTTTAAAGCGCGCCACCACTTGCTCAAGTTCTTCCACTTTACGGTAAAGTTGGTTAACCGCCTCTGCGCCATCTTGAGTGCTTCGTACTGAACGATCAGCGATTTGGCTAATAGCGTTGATGTCTTTCGACATCTCTTGAGTCGCGGTTGCTTGCTCTGTACCTGCCGTCGCAATCATATCAATCATGCTATTCACATCTTGGGCGCGAGCGACAATCTGGACCAAAGCGTCTCCGGCGGAATTCGACAAGGTTACACCTTCAGCCACTAGCTGGGTGCCTTCGCTCATGCGCTGTACCGCTTGGCGGGTTTCGTTTTGAATTGAGGTAATCAAACCGCCAACTTCCTCGGTGGCTTTAGACGTGCGTTCTGCCAGACCACGAACTTCATCGGCGACCACCGCAAATCCTCGACCTAAATCACCAGCACGTGCAGCTTCTATTGCGGCATTAAGTGCAAGTAGGTTGGTTTGCTCTGCAATATCGTTGATCACTTTAATCACGTTACCAATCTCTTCCCCGCGTTTACCTAAGCTATCGACGGTATCCGCTGTCTCGTTAACAACGTCAGAGATTCGATTCATACCGTTGACCGTCTCTTGCATCAACTGACCGCCATTCGTCGCTTCTTCACCCGCTTGGCGTGCGCTCGAGGCCGCGTCACTGCTTTGATCAGCGACTTGGTTTACCGTTACGGTCATCTCTTCAACGGCACTCGCAATCAAAGTGGCTTTGTCTGCTTGCTCTTGAATACCCGTGGCGACTTGGCGGCTGGTGTCATCGACCATTTGTGTATTCGACGATACCTCAGAGGCCACTTGGGTGATATTGGAAATGACGTTACGCAGTGACTCCTGCATACCGTCTATTGCTCGTGCCAGCTCGCCCAGCTCATCTTTGTTGGTTTCATTGATGGGCGCCTCAGACAAATCGCCTTGGGAAATGGCGGTTGCCTTTTCGGATATGATGTTTAGGCGCTGGCGAATAATATTGGATAAACCCCAAGCCACAGCAACCCCGACTAGCAAAACAACAATCACGTTGACCGTTAGCCAAATCACAATGGTCGACATGTTATCGTTGAGCATTTCAAGTGCGCTGATAGAGTCGTCGCGCTCTTCTTGAGCCGACTTATCTAAGATATCTTCGAGTGGGCCAATGATAGAGTGCTCAAGGTCATCGACGAGCTGAATCGCCGAATGTTTGTAATACGGGTTGTAGCCATCAAACACCTCTTGCGCCACCGCGATGATCTCAAAGTAGTATTGCTCGATTTTGTCTATATCTCTGACTTCGTTAGGCTTACGTTCCAATGGGCGCAGTTTTTCCAAATAATTGGCAAATGAAGCAGCATCGTTATTGAACGCCTCTCTGGCTGACGGGTCCCCCATAATGTAGGCATTCAATGAGGAGATCATATCGCCCCCTTCGTCGACTAACTCAAGGTAATAACGAACACCGGGCAGGTCGTCGTTTAACGATTCACTAAGGTCTGTGGTGTTATAGGCGTCGGCAAACTCTTCGTCTTTGAGTTTATCGAGCAAATCTTCCAAAGGGACACCGACATTTTTAGTCAAATCGTTGATTTTTTTTATCGCAGTTTGCTCCGCTGCGGGGTTGTAGCGGGCAAATACATCGGATTCTAAGCGTTGAATGTAGTCATTGGCGAGAGACAGGATACGATCCATTTTTTCAATGTCCGATGCTTTCGCTGATTCGAGCGGTCTGAGTACTGAATAATAGTATTGGAACTCTTTGGCATTTTCCTTAAAGCTCCCATGCTCATCGGCCTCACCATTGAGGTATTCAAGTGCGTTGGTTTGCAAATCACCGATTTCATCAAGAACATTGAGATAGGCTAACACGCCGGGCACATCATCGGCTTCGATTTCAGTTGAAATCGTGGCCGATTTATTCACTAACGACCAAACAATAAAGGCTAGTACTAACGTTGTTACTATGATGATCGAGAAGCCCATGTAAAGCGCATGTGTTAAGCGAACATTCATATTTCTTCCACCAAAGGTTTAGTATCCACATCGCTAAGTATGGAAGTTATCAGCCAAGGTGCAAAACTTAGTAACAAAAATAACTATTGATAGGTATGTGTATTGAAAGGAAAATCGCAGCCGAAGCTGCGATTTTAGAAGATTAACGGTGTTTTGGCTTACGATTGCCGTTTGGCTTACCTTGATTGGTTGCCTTTCCTTGAGTGTTAGGCTTACCACCGCGATGATTCTGAGCTTTACTGCCCCCAGCAGTGTTTGGTCGACTGCCTGACGGTTTACTGCCAGGTTTGCCATTGCGGCTACCCGGCTTACCGCCTTTATTTCCACCACGGTTATCGCCGTGCATCTTTTCGAAACCTGGCTGGCTCTTAGTGTGCTTGGTGGCAAATCGTTGAGAGCCATGTCGGCCCGACTTACGACGCTGAGCCGGTGTTTTCGCATCGACGTCTTCCGCAGGCACTAAGCAGCCCGGCTTGTCACCAATCAGGTGTTTTTTGCCCATGTTGATAAGAGCTTCTCGAATCAAAGGCCAGTTGGCAGGATCGTGGTAACGAAGCAGTGCTTTGTGCAAGCGGCGCTGACGGTCACCTTTCGCCACCGGAACTTCTTCGCGTTTTTTGTATTTCACGCGCTTCAGTGGGTTGGTCTCTGAATAGTACATTGACGTCGCATTACACATAGGCGACGGGTAGAAGTTCTGTACTTGGTCACACTCAAACTCGTTTTTCTTGAGCCATAGCGCAAGGTTGAGCATGTCTTCGTCTTCGGTACCCGGGTGCGCAGAGATAAAGTACGGGATCAGATACTGTTTCTTGCCAGCTTCTGCGCTGTACTTTTCAAACATCTCTTTAAAGCGGTCATAGGTCCCCATGCCCGGCTTCATCATTAGATCCAGCGGGCCTTTTTCCGTGTGCTCTGGGGCAATTTTCAAATAGCCACCAACGTGGTGGGTGACCAGCTCTTTTACGTACTCAGGTGACTCAATGGCTAGGTCGTAACGTACCCCAGAAGCGATCATCACTTTCTTGACCCCTTTTACCTTACGCGCGGCGCGGTAGAGGTCGATGGTGTGCTTGTGGTCAGTATTGAGCTTGTTACAGATTCCCGGGAACACACACGATGGGCGTCGACAGTTAGCTTCTGCTTTCGGATCGCTACAGCCCAGTCGATACATGTTAGCCGTTGGTCCACCCAGATCGGAAATGGTTCCAGTAAAGCCTGGTACCTTATCGCGGATCTCTTCCAGCTCGTTAAGAATCGATTCCTGTGAACGGTTTTGAATGATACGCCCTTCGTGCTCGGTGATTGAGCAGAAAGAACAGCCGCCAAAGCAGCCACGCATAATATTGACCGATGTTTTGATCATATCGTAAGCCGGAATCTTAGCTTTGCCGTACATCGGGTGAGGGACACGCGCATAAGATAGGCCAAACACGTAGTCCATCTCTTCTGTCGTTAAGGGAATCGGAGCTTGGTTTACCCAGAGTTCACGATCACCGTGGCGCTGTATCAGCGCACGACCCGAATAAGGGTTGGTTTCCAAGTGCATGATGCGACTGGCGTGGGCATACAAGATACGGTCGTTATTAAGCTTTTCAAATGGCGGAATGCGTACCGCAGTAGTCGCAGCGTCGTGACGAGAAGGGCGAATCGTGATCGGCTTCGCTTCGGTTTCTTGAGCTTTCGTTTTGGTGTCGCATTGCTCCTCAACCACATAAGGGTTTGGTGGAACAAAGGCTTCTTTACGCGGTTTTTCAATGCGAGAAGAATCGATAATCTTGTAACCTTCTGGCGCTGCAGGCAGGTTAACCGCCGTACCACGGATGTTGGTAAGGGTCGAAATCTCTTCCCCATCTGCGAGACGGTGCGCAACTTCTACCAGAGCACGCTCGGCGTTACCAAACAGCAAAATATCAGCTTTAGCATCGAACAGTACGGAGCGGCGTACTTTGTCTGACCAATAATCGTAGTGGGCAAGGCGACGTAGACTTGCCTCAATACCACCCAATACAATCGGCACTCCTTTATACGCTTCTCGGCAACGCTGAGAGTAGACCAAGGTTGCGCGATCAGGTCGCTTGCCACCCTCGTTGTTTGGTGTGTAGGCATCATCGTGACGCAGTTTACGATCTGCCGTATAACGGTTGATCATCGAATCCATGTTGCCCGCAGTGATACCGAAGAACAGATTAGGCTGACCTAATGCCATAAAGGCGTCTTTATTGTTCCATTCTGGTTGCGCAATGATGCCAACGCGGAAGCCTTGTGCTTCAAGCAATCGGCCAATGATGGCCATACCAAAACTTGGGTGGTCAACATACGCGTCACCAGTGACCAGAATAATGTCACAGCTGTCCCATCCAAGGGCATCCATTTCCTTTCGGCTGGTAGGAAGAAATGGCGCTGTGCCAAAGCACTCGGCCCAGTATTTCTTTTGCTCGTGAATAGGGGTGTTTTCGCTGTACATATTTTGCTCTCGGATCCAGGGAGCGCGAATTATAGCGACTTGTCGGATATCTATCTAGCCCAACATATCCCTAGATTTGCTAAGTCTTTGAAAGGCAAATTGTCGTCGATAGGCCTCGTAGTGCAAAGAGAGAAAATTTCACAACTGACATTTACCTAAATTGTTAGCAACCTAACGTCACGGACACAAATTTTGCGGTAACTTTACTCTAGGGCTGTATGAGACAGGTTGGGTATGGCAATGAGTGAGACGGACAGACAAAAAACAGAGCAAGGCGCGCGCCAAGACGTTAAACCTCCGGCTTATGTCGTGTACGACTGGACGCTGGATTTGCAGTCGCAATCTTTTGGCTGTGATGAGCAAGGCCAGCAGCTACTGTTTGGCGCGGTTTATGACAGCTTACCGATCAGTAAGTTACTTCGTCTCGTCCCCGTTTTGCAGCGCGATAAGGTAAAGCAGGCCTTCCAACGTGCTTTAGCAAGCAATCAAGAGCAGTACCTTCACTGCTGTCTAATGGCTCCAGACAACCTGTTCATTTATGTTGAGCTGTATATTTGTCGCAGCGATGAATACCATTTGCAGGGAACCATTTCTCCTTGCTTAATCGTGCCTGATGCGCAGCAAGCTGCTGAGATCTTTTACTCAGTGTTTGAAAATCAACATCATGGCGTCGTGGTGACCGACTCGCAAACGCGGATTTTAGCGTGCAATCAACATTTTGAATCCATGACAGGATATTTGCGCAATGAGCTGGTGGGTTTAAAAACCAATATCTTTAACTCGGAAAACCACCATGATGATCACTTTAAAGGTATGTGGCGAGCTATCGAAGCAAACGGCCATTGGAGCGGGGTATTGCTTTCGCGTCATGCCAGTGGCTCGGTGTTTCCCCAGAACCTAACCATTCAGAAAATTACGCCTAGCCAAGGGGAACACTACTTTATCGGTTTTGGCTCTGATATGTCTGCCGATTTAGCAAGTATCGAAGACATTGAATCAGGAGGCGTGGATCTTCTGACTCAGTTGCCAACGGCGGAGCATTTTCTCACAGAGCTGACTAAGCAAAGCAACAAAGCGGACAGGTACCACACGATTTTGGTGTTAGCTATTCAACCCGACTTTAGTCACCAAGACAGCCAGAAGCTCAAGCAAGCATTTGCCAGCTATATGCGCGAGAAAACCACGGCACAATTTTGCGGCTACATGGACAGCGATCGTTTTCTTGCTTGTCTGCCTGTCTCGGTGGAGCACCCCAAACAGCGGGTGCGCGATATTGCGCGTACATTGAAGACGTTTTTCCACTGTTTCAAACATGCTTCGCAACCTGTGTATGACTCCCTTAAGTCTGGTTTGCTCGGAGTGTCTATTTATGGTGTGGATGCGGAAACGCCGAACCGGCTGATTTCCCATGCTTGCCAAGCCATTCTTGAGCTTCACTCTGGTGAGAGTCGCCGAATCGCCTTCTATGACCGTGATATTCACCTGCAAGTCGAAAGAAAAAAGCGTTTGGAAAACCATGTTCATCAAGTGCTGGCCAACGATTCTATCGATGTCTATTTCCAACCGATTGTCGATGTTCAACGGCAGAAAATCACAAAGTTTGAAGCCTTGTGTCGATTTCCTCCGATGGAGGGGGAGAGTGCAAAAACCCAAGACTACATTGCCATTGCAGAGGACATGGGCCGGATCTTAGAGTTGGATGACAAGATGACTGTGATGGCGTTTCGTCAGTTTAAAACCTTGCAGCAACATTTTGGCGAGGAGGTTAAATTATCGATCAATCGCTCTCTCAATTGTGATGCCGACTTGGCTGAGGTGCTTAAACGTATAGCGTTGGCGCTAGACGATGAGGGAGTGAACCCAGAATCGCTCATTGTCGAATTTACCGAAAGTGCGTTCCTTGAAAGCGATGAAGATAGCACTCGCTTGATTCAGTTTTTGCGCGATGCTGGTGTGAGTATTGCGGTCGATGATTTTGGTACGGGCTGCGCGTCGTTCCATTATCTCAAACAACGCTTTTTTGACGTGTTGAAAATAGACCGTCAGTTTATCCGTGGTGTAACCGCGCAAAGTCGTGAAAGTGACATCGTCAATACGCTGATTCAATTGTCCCATCAACTTGGTTTAACCGTGGTCGCTGAAGGTGTCGAAACTGAACAAGAGCTAGAAGTGCTGATGCAACTGGGAGTCGATGAAATCCAAGGCTTTCTATTCGCAAAACCGGAGCCGATTGACCAGATTCTTATCCATGAGCACTATTGTTCATGGCCGAAAGGTAGCGGGACGGCTTCTGAGCAGACATTAATGTTGCTAGCGACTAAGAACATTCATCACCTTGACCCGGGAGATCCACTCTCGCTGGCGTTCCAGTATTTTGCCTCGACTGAGAGCCACTATTTACCCGTTATCGATGAGCGCAAGTGCGTGGGCGTATTAGAGCGCTCCAAGATGCACTTGCACATGACCCCGAACATGGGAACGGATCTAGAGAATAATCGAGAGCGAGAAAACTGGCATAAAAGTGTCAACCGCATGATGGATCCCGTAAACCAAGGACTGAGCTGGCAGAGCGGGGTAAATGAGGTTAAAGCCTTGGTGACTGACGAGGTGCCATTTCCTTGGATTTTGGTCGATGAGCATGGAGAGTTTAAAGGTATGGTCGAGATGACAGGTGCGCTGCATTATCTGGCTTCAAACTAAAGTTAATTTTATCAATTGCTAAATTAGAACTTAGGTATAAATACGACTATTGGCCTAAAGTTAACTTAATAGCAAGGATGAAGGACACGCGGTGGAGAATGTTGAGCCAGTACAAAGGAAGTGAGAGCGACATTCGAAGCGCAGAGCATGGTCTCAAAAGCTCAATTGCTTGGAGTTGGGATATCAAGCACCACAAGCTGGAGGTAGATCATCAGGCGCTGGGTGATCTATTACACTCAAAATTGCCTGATATCACTGGCAATGTCATCTTGTCTTGTTTGGATTACAAAGATCAAAGTCGATTTATCGACCTCATCAAGCAAGCGTGTCGCAATCAAGAAGCGTTGACGTACGCGTGTTGCATGACATTGGACGGTGACCAGTGTTGTTATGCCAACTTTTCTTTTTCCGGGGAAACCAGTTTAACCGTCACAGGGCATATCACGCCCTTATTGTATTTTTCAGTGTCTACCGCTCTGTTTAATGAGTTCTTCCAGCAACTGTTCGAAAACCCTCATCATGGTGTTTTGCTGCTCGATGCCACTAAGTCTATTCTCGCCAGTAACACCTATTTCCTGAACCATACTGGCTACAGTGCCCGTCAATTGTTGAACAAACCGATACATGAGTTGGACTCAGACAAGCACAGTGATGATTTTCATCATGGGATCTGGCAAGACGTTGAGAGTAAGGGCTACTGGTCAGGAGTGGTTTTAATCACTCAGCAAGATGGTAAGACTATCCCCCAAGACCTGACGCTACAAAAAGTCAGCTTTGGTGGGGTGTGTTACTACCTTTGCTATTACTTGGACCTATCTAAAAACCTCTACCGAGTCGCTGACGTTGAACTCGGTGGCGTAGAGCTGCTGACGCAATTGCCCACGGAAGCTCAGTTTACCCAACTTGTTGCTAAGCGATGGATGAATGACCAGGAAGACACCATCAGTATGGTGGTGGCGTTTGTGCCAAAGTTTAACCAAGTGGACGACTTTGAGATCAAATCTTCTCTGTCAGAGCACCTGGCACGAAATCGCGTCGCTCAGCTTGTTGGATACATTGGTAATAACCATTTTGTTGCGTGTTTAGAGTGCGCAAAAACTGACTCGCCCAATCAGGTGAGAGTGATACATCAGACTATTCGCAAGTTCTTTTCACTCCTCAATCAGTCGGCGGGTAAAGTTATCCATAAAGCGATACTCCGTGGCAAAGTCGGTGTCTCTGTATTAGGCCATGACACCTACAACCCTAAGCTTTTGGTGAGCCACGCGGTGCAAGCTTTACTTGAGCAGAATGCCAATAGCCGTGGGCAAATTACCTTTTATCATGGTGCTATTCACAAAGAAGTACTGCGCCGCAAAGAGCTAGAAGAGTGGGCGACTAAGCTGATTCGTTCGCAAAGTGTTGAAGTCTACTACCAGCCTATCGTGGATGTGAAAACTTGGGATGTGGTTAAGTTTGAAGCCTTGAGCCGTTTTAAAGGGCCGAACGGAAAAATACTTAATACTCAAGAAATGGTCACCATCGCAGAAGATCTTGATCTCGTGTCTGATTTGGACTGGTGTGTCGGCAAAAAAGCCTTAGAGGAGCTGGCGGATATTCAAGCGAGGTTCGGTCAAAGTTTAGGGGTGACAATTAACCGCTCGTTAAACACTAAGTTGGATGTTGATGAAGTTTTGCAAAGTGCAGAATCCCTGATTTATCAGTACGCGAAAACCCCTGACTTGGTCACCATCGAGCTCACGGAAAGTGCTTACTTTGATAGTGAATCTCGTCAGTCTGCCTTGATTCGCAATATTCGCCGCAAAGGAGTCAGTATCGCCATTGATGACTTTGGCACGGGTTACAGTTCATTTAGCTATTTAAGTGATTCAAACTTTGACCTGTTGAAAATCGATCGCGAGTTTGTTGTGGATATCAAAGTCGGCTCTCACAAGTATTTTATCGTCAAAATGATCACGGAACTGGCCCATACGCTGAGTGTTAAGGTGGTTGCGGAGGGGGTAGAAACCCGTCATGAATTAGAAGTGCTATGTGGTTTGGGGGTCGATTTTATTCAAGGCTACTTCTTCTCCAAGCCGCTACCATTAGATGAATTGGAAAAAGCATGGGGTTACTACGACAAATTGGAAGATTTCCTCAGCCGCACATCCAGTATGCGAAGAGTGGGCATCTTAAGTATTACTCAAACTCACGTGCCAACCTTAAGCCCAAGAGATACCTTAGAGCAAGCGCAGATGCTGTTTGACTCGGGCCATTTTGATTTGCGAGTGGTCCCCATTATTGATGGACAGTCGTGTCTAGGGGTTGTTGGACGCAAGGAGCTAAACTACCACATCACGCCAACTCTCGGCACCAAGCTGGAAACCACGCGTGATTTAACTTTAGCGAAGAAGCGTCTTAACCAGGTGATGCAGCCAGACGTTTACAAAATTTCCTATCAAACTAAGCTGATTGAGATATCAGATTTGATTCGCAGTGGCATTAAGCTGCCTTGGATTGTGGAAAATGAACTGGGTGAATACTTAGGGATCGTAACCACTCAAGACGTACTTAACTACTTTGCCAGTTTGCGATGAAGCGAGGCGTTGAGAAACTTACACCCGCATGTGAAGTTTGCTATTATCCGCTCCCATCATAATTAATTTGAATCCTATATCATGCTTCAGCAATTACTTGCCGTGTCTGCGCCTATGCTGTTAGGTGCCCAGCTTATTCTGACTCTTATCCTGCTCAAAGGTGATATCTGCCCGGGTCAACGAGGTCGAATCCATAAGGTATTGCCCGCAATCGCCGTGTTGTGGCTCGCCGTGGCATCACTCAAAATTGAGGCCATGATGGTGGTGTTCGCCATCGCGTACTTCTATTCACAAGTTCAAACGAAAAAGACCCGTGACCAAGGCCCAATTTGGGTGATGTATCTTGCCAACGGTTTGGCGATTGCCTACGTGGCGATTCTAATCGGCGAGCAAGCTTCGCTAGCGGGTAGTCTAAATGTATTGGTTCAAATAGCTTTACTGGGTGCACTGTTTGCCCATTTGCTGCTAACGGTCGCTCGTACTCGCTTACAAGCATTCCATCGAATTTTACCGGTTTCTGGTGTGGTATCGGCAATGTTGATGACACTGGCCATAGGTTGGCAAGCTGCAACATTGGATGAGGCGACGTTAAGTGGGGTTCTTCAACCTCTTCTGATTGGTTTTGCTCTGATGATAGCGGCAGTGGTGGTATGGAGTTGGCACATGCTGCTATCGCGTGAAATTACGAAACCGCAACTGGGCTTCGCGTTAGCGGTGATGTTATTAGCCATCACTTCAAATCAAGCGCTGTTTGCTCTTTAGATCTGGCTCACTTTTAAAACTTGGATTTGTAGCTAGGCTTGTTAGTAAGCGTACTAAAAAGGAGCGTGGCTATGGATCTGAGCAATGTAAGCAGCTTTGATAGTATCATTCTGCTGGGTATCGTGAACGAAAAGTTAAGACTAGAGTGCGACAGCTTTGATGAGTTGGTGAGCATGTATGAGATGGATGTAGAGTCGGTCGTTGGCAAACTCGATATGCTTGGCTACCAATACGATCCGCTCACCAACCAATTTAAAGCTTATCAACGTTAAATGTTGTAAAGGAGGCGATTTAGCCTCCTTTTTTAGGTCTGTTATACCGTTTTGATGCCGTCGAGGTGGCTTTGAGATTGCAGACGCGCCGTGTTAAAGAAAGCTTGTAAGTAACGCTTTTCTTTATCTGAATGGCGGGTCGCTGCAAACAGTCGTCGCCATAATCCTGAGCCGAGAGGAATACTGGTGATTAACCCTTGACGAGAAAACTCGCTGATTGCCCAATTGGGCAGAGCCGCCACGCCAAGTCCAGCGGATACCATTTGAATGAGCATTAAAGTATTATCAGCCTGTTTCCATTTTGCCGGCTCAATGCCCGCAGGCTGCAAAAAGTGCTTCACAACATCTAGGCGGTTTTTTTGAACCGGGTAAGAGAGCATGGTTTGTCCGATAAGATCTTCCGGCTCTATGTGTGCTTTGCTCGCCAAGGGATGAGTCGTTGCGGTAACTAAACGCATCTCGAAATCAAACAACGGCTCGTAATGCACCTCCGATCGAGGCTGAATATCAGAGGTAATGACCAAGTCTAGCTCCCCGGCCATTAATGCTGGCAGAGGCTCAAACCCAAAACCTGAAGAGAAATCTAACGTCACACTTGGCCAAGTTATTTGGTATTCGCGCAGTGCAGGCATCAACCATTGGAAGCAAGAGTGGCATTCAATCGCCATATGCAAACGCCCATTCACGTCCTCTTTTAAACTCGCTAGCTCATTCTCTGCCATGGCGATTTTTGGCAACAGTTCATCGGCTAAACGCAGCAAGATTTCACCTTCGGAGGTGAATTTTACCGGGCGCGTCTTGCGCAAAAATAGCTGCCCACCCAGCCTTGCCTCAAGATCTTTGATCTGATGGGAAAGCGCAGACTGCGTTAAATGCAGTGTTGTCGCCGTCGCTGTCAACGAGCCGGTGTCTCGCAGCGTGGTCAATGTTCTTAAGTGCTTTAGCTCTATCATGAAATCCCTTCAGGCTGAGTTTGTTAGCATGAGTATTTCTAACTTACGTTGTTTTTTTAGAAGTGTAAACATCTAGACGTCTAAATGTTTGCATAAAATGATGCCGCCGAAAAGCGTGATGACATGAGAAAAATTAATAAACATGTTGAATATTTGGAGATTGCCGACGTTTTGATTAAGCGAGATAGTTTAGCCATCCAGACATCTTTGGTGTCGAAGAAAATCAGCTTGCTATCAGCAACAAAAAATAAGGACGAACTTCATGGCGACAACGACTCATATACTTGGCTACCCCCGTATCGGCGAAAAACGTGAACTAAAATTTGCGCTCGAGAAATACTGGCGCGGAGAAATCAATCAAGCTGAACTGAAAGCGGTGGGGGCAGATCTACGAAGCAAAAACTGGGCTTTGCAAGCGGAAGCGGGACTAGACTTGGTGACTGCCGGCGATTTTGCTTGGTACGATCATGTACTGACGACAACGTTACTGCTTGGTCACGTGCCAAAGCGTCATCGCAGTGGCTTCCCTGACTTGGATACTTTGTTCAAGGTCGGCCGAGGTCAGTCACAAGCAGGCTGCGATTGTCATGGTAGTGCGGCGTCAGACATGACCAAATGGTTTAACACTAACTACCATTATATTGTGCCTGAATTCAGTCAAGACGATGTATTTGAAGTCAGTTGGCCACAACTGTTTGACGAAGTGAACGACGCGATTAAAGCGGGTCATAAGGTTAAGCCCGTGTTGCTTGGACCATTAAGTTACCTTTACCTAGGGAAGGAGGTGCAAGAGGGTTTTGATCGTTTAACTTTGTTGCCTCGTTTGCTCACAGCTTATCAAGCCATCTTGGCTAAGTTAGCCAAACTGGGTGTAGAGTGGGTACAAATTGATGAGCCAATCCTGTCGCTTGAACTTGAACAGCCTTGGCAAGATGCCTTTAAGCTTGCTTACCAAGTGATCCGCTGTGACGTTAAAGTGTTGCTGACCACCTACTTTGATTCGGTTGTAGATACATTAGACAAGATCGTTGAGCTTGAGGTGGATGGACTGCATATCGACTTGTCGGCCGCTTCAGAACAGTTGGAACAGGTCACACAGAAGCTGCCACAAGGATGGGTTCTATCAGTAGGGGTGATTAATGGGCGCAATGTTTGGCGCGCCGATCTGAGTGCTCATCTGGAGCGGCTTCAGCCTGTGAAGGAGAAGTTGGGTGATAAACTTTGGGTTGCGAGCTCTTGTTCGTTGCTGCATAGCCCGGTTGATCTCGAACTGGAGCAAGAGCTGAGTGAAGAAGTGCACAGTTGGTTTGCGTTTGCCAAACAGAAGGTGTCTGAAGTCGCGTTATTGGGTAGAGCATTAGATGGCGATCAACAAGCGATACTAGCCTGCGATACTTACAGTTTGCCAATTCAACAGCGTAAAACGGCCACTCATGTCAATAAACCTCATGTTCAAGATCGGGTTAAGCGCATTACGCCATCACTTGGCGAGCGCAGTGCTCCTTATAACGAACGAGCAGCTCACCAAAGTGAAGTGCTAGGTTTACCGCTTTTCCCGACCACGACAATTGGTTCTTTCCCGCAAACGGGTGAAATCCGTGTTCAACGTAGTGCTTACCGAGCAGGGAAGCTGTCTGAAAATGAGTACCAACAAGCTTTAAAGGGCCACATTCAAGATGCGGTTAAACGCCAAGAGGCTCTGGATCTGGATGTTCTCGTTCATGGCGAAGCGGAACGTAACGACATGGTGGAGTATTTTGCTGAACACTTAGCAGGATTTCAAACCACCAAGTTTGGTTGGGTACAAAGCTACGGCTCCCGATGCGTAAAACCTGCCATTGTGGTTGCCGACATTGAACGTGAGCAACCTATGACCGTCGAATGGTCAACCTATGCTCAGTCACTGACGGCTAAACAAATGAAAGGCATGTTGACTGGCCCGGTGACGATTCTGTGCTGGACATTCCCTCGTGAAGATATCTCTCGTCAGCAAATCGCCCAGCAATTGGCGTTGGTATTGCGTGATGAAGTTTCAGACTTACAACAAGCCGGAATCAACATCATTCAAATTGATGAACCAGCGATTCGTGAAGGTCTGCCTCTTAAGAAACGGGAGCAGGGCACTTACCTAGATTGGGCTGTTGAGGCATTTAAGATTTCTGCGGCAAGTGCAAAACCAGAAACCCAGATCCACACACACATGTGTTATTCAGAGTTCAACGAGATTATTGACTCAGTGGCGGCGTTGGATGCGGATGTCATCACTATTGAAACGTCACGATCAAACATGGAACTACTGAAGGCATTCGAAGAATTCAATTACCCTAATGAAATTGGTCCTGGAGTTTACGATATTCACTCACCGAATATCCCTACGCAAGAATGGATAGAGGGGCTTTTGAACAAAGCGGCAGAGAAGATCCCTGTGCAACGCCTATGGGTGAACCCAGATTGTGGCTTGAAGACCCGCAACTGGAGCGAAACCGAAGCTTCGTTAGCCAATATGGTTGCTGCAGCGAAAAAGCTACGTAAAGAGTTTGCAGAGCAAGCTTAGCAAAGGGGAGTTAGTGATCAAAACAATGCCGACCAATGGGTCGGCATTTCAGATCAAAGCTTAGATCGCTTCACCGTTTACCGTTACTTGAACATCGATGTTGCCACGAACTGCGTTTGAGTATGGGCAAACTTGATGCGCGATTTTAGTCAGCTCCAGCGCTTGCTCTTGAGGCAGTTCAAGTTCAGCCGCAAGACTCACTGTTAGAGCAAAGCCACCGTTCTCATTTGGGCCAATGCCCACTTCTGCCGTTACAGGTGCGTTTTTAAGAGCGACTTTTGCTTCACGAGCAACGTGCAGGATCGCGTTAGAAAAACACGCAGAATAACCCGCGGCAAACAACTGTTCTGGATTGGTTGCAGCGCCACTGCCACCCATTTCTTTCGGGTAAGACAGTTCAAGTTCGAGAAGACCATCATCCGTTTTCACTTGACCGTTACGACCAGCAAGAGCAGTAGCTTGAGTTTTGTATAGGGTTGTCATAGGGCGTTTCCTTATTGATTTAAGTTGTGTACAATTTAATTGCTTGCAATCTTATGTCGAAATAGAATCTAAATGCAACTATATTGTGCGCAATTTATTTTTAAAGGAAAGACTATGAGTCAGTGTCAAACACAATCAGATTTAACAGACGACGAAAAGTTATTGTTGGATAATCAAGTCTGTTTTCCTTTGTACAGTGCGGCAAACGCGGTCATTCGCGCCTACCGTCCTCTGCTCGACAAACTCGATCTGACCTATTCGCAGTACTTAGTGATGATGGTGCTGTGGGAACAAGACGGCGCGAGCGTTAAGGATGTTGGCTCTCGTTTACACCTAGATTCAGGTACTTTGACGCCACTGCTTAAACGCCTTGAAGCAAAAGGCATTGTGGTAAGAAGTCGGAGTGAATCAGATGAAAGGGTTCGAGTACTGAAATTAACGCAGCAAGGTCGAGAGCTTAGACAGGTCGCTAAGTCGGTTCCCAATGCGATGCGATGCAAACTTGATCTTGAATTGGATGAGTTGCTGACCCTGAAGCAATTATGCGAGAAAGTACTCGATACGTTGAAGTAGGCACGTCGGCCACTCCGATTGAATCAAAATGAGTGGCCCACATTCGGCTAGACGCGATTATCTCCACTGCTAAAGGCTATGGTTTGACTTATTTCAGTCAGGCTACGTCCACTTTCTTGTTGCCAATGACTAAAGGCAGCGTTGGTGGCACTCAGCGAGCGTTTGGTGTCTTTTCCGCCTTCAATAATTTTATAGCTGCGTAGATAGGCTTCGACGTCACCAGACAGAATGAAGGTATCCACACCCATTTGACGTAGGCTGTATGGGCCGGTGTTGCCTCCTAAACGTTGGCCGTGTTTTTTCAGATAAAGCCACAACCCTGTGATGTCATCACTCGGCCAGTTGGCGATCATTTCTCCAAAGCTACCGTGTTGCAAAGACGCTTCGTAAATCATTTGCGCGTTGGCTTGAATGGATTTCACTTTCGCGTGGTGGCGTATAATGCGTTTGTCTTGCGCTTTTATATCCCATTGCTCGTCAGAGATCATCAGCAGAGGCTCTATCTTAAAGCCGAAAAACAACGCTTCGAAGTTGGGCCATTTATTGCGCACTACCTGCCAAGAAATACCACTTTGAAACACCTTCATGCTGAATGCGGATAACCAACGGTCATTTGGAATAGCGGCGATGTCTTGCGCTGATAATGGTCGTGAAAGTAGCGCTTCTAGGCCCGCTTCTCCGCCTTTGCGTTCGGCGGCTCTCTGGTAAATATCGTCAAATTTTTCTAGTGCCAATTGCGTTCTCCTTGGGCAAAGCGGCCGAGTTACTACTCATTACGCTAACGTAACCGGGCATTGGACTCAAGTAGTCGCTTAGTGCTTTAGAGTCATGAATTTTATGCCATCAGCAACGGTTGTTTTCTTAACTGGCAAAGCATAGCGTCAATAAAGGTGCGATTTTTAAGTGACTGATGTTTATCACGATAGACGAGGTGTATGGGTTTGGCTGCTTGGTGGGTTTGAGTCGTAATCTCTATCAAACGGCCGCTGCGGATATCTTCATCGACAAGAATTTTTGGCTGCAAGATAATGCCAGCGCCAGCCAATGCCGCCTGCCGAAGCACTTCGCCGTTGTTGGCCATTAATTTGATGTTGTCGCGGTGACGGTCTTTGCTGGTGAGGGCTTCAGATGTTTCTCGGTATCTAAACCCTAGGCAGTCATGCTGACCTAAGCTTGATAGGTCTCCGCTCCAAGGCCGGTTAGTTAAGTAGCTGGGTGAGGCGCAATAGGTCATGTGATAGTGGCCAATAAAGCGAGCGACTAGGCTTGAGTCGTTGAGTTCACCAACGCGAAATATGAAGTCAGCTTCGATTTCATAGGGATCGATTAAGGTGTTATCTAAATCCAAGTCAATATGGATATTGGGATAATCCATCAAGAACTGGGCGAGGAGCGGAGCGAGTACTTTGCTACCAAAGGTGACGGGAGCATTGAGTTTGATACGGCCTTGTGGCTTGTTACCTATGTCATGAATGGCACTCTCCATATCACTAATATCCTGCAGAATGCGTTGGCATTCATGGAGGTAAATATTGCCTGCTTCGGTCAATGTCTGCTTACGTGTTGTTCGATGAATAAGACTGGTACCAAGCTGGATTTCTAGGTGCTTAATGTGTTTTCCCACCATGGTTGGAGACATCGCAAAGTACTCTGCAGCCTGACGAAAGTTGCCATGCTCAGCAACGAAGCAAAATACTTTCATACTGGTAATTTTATCCATTGAACACTCTCAGTTTATAAACTAAAAACTAAAGTGGAGTTTATCAATTTAACGTAACTAATTACATTGCTCATACGATAATAAGAGGCACACATTATGAGCAAAGCTATTTTTGTCACTGCAGAACTACGAATCAAACCAGACGTTGAAATTGCGCAAGCAAGAGAAAAGATCCGCCAATTTTGTCAGCAAATGGAGAGTGAACCTGGCTGTCAGCAGGCCACCGCAAGCTATGACCTGGAAGATGATCGCCGTGTGATTTTATGGGAGCGCTATGATGACCAAGCCGCGATTGAAGCGCACTTCAACATGCCGCACACGCACGACTTTATCGCGTTAAGTATTGTCGATTTAGTTCAGGCGTTTAATAGCCAGATAGAGGAGAAATAATATGCGTTGGGGCATTCTAGGAACCAGTTTCATCTCAGGTGTGATGGCAGATGCGATCAATCATGACGAGGCGAGTACGTTACAAGCGGTAGCAGGACGCAATCAGGAGACCTTACAACAATTTGTGTCTGATTACGCTCCTCTCACAAGTTACACGTCGATGGAAGAATTGATTCAGGACCCAGACGTTGATGTTGTCTATATCGCATTGCCAAATCACCTTCATCACGATTTTGTCATCAAGGCGGCTGAACAAGGCAAGGCAATTTTGTGCGAAAAGTCGTTGTCGGTCGATATGGAAAAGTCACACGCTGCGATTGAAGCTGTTCGCCAGCACAACGTCTTTTTTGCTGAAGGGTTGATGTACTTAAATCATCCTTTAATCCAGTCACTGCTTGATACCCTTGAGCAAGGTACCATTGGTGAGATTCGTTCAGTTCAAGCTTCATACGTTGCGGCAATCAGCCAGTTTGTCAATCCAGACAGTAAAGGCGCGCTGTATAATTTAGGGTGTTACCCTGTTTCTCTGATGCATTTGTTGCTCCAACATCAATACGGCGATCAAGTGTTTAACGATTATCAAATCGAAGCGATTGGACGTCGTGGAGACGATGGCAACATCTGCGAAACCAGTGCGATGATTCGTTTCAACCCTAAGCTCACCGCGCAGCTGCATACCGCGGAAGATTATGGCCTAAGCCACAGCTTTAAGATCCTTGGCAGCAAGGGGAGTATTCAGCTTGAGACGAACCCTTGGTTGCCTTCAAGTGAAAACAGCTTGAGTGTTGAGGTATATGAGACATCTAAGCAGGTCATCGATGTGCCAGCAAAGGGTGATGGTTTCTACTATCAAGTTCGTCAGATTCGTCAAGCGATTGAATCAGGGCAAAAGCAGCTCAGTCGACCAAGTGCGACAGCGCAAGACTCGTTAGCCATTATGCGTTTATTGACGCAGTGGGAGCAGGCTGCTGGTCAGTAACCGCTTTGTCGGAAAATGAAAAAAGCCAGAGTTCTCACTCTGGCTTTGGTTTTCTACATCGAAGTTAATGCTCGCATTTAGCCGTTTTTCGGTGGGTTAAACGCGGTCAATTCAGGTGCGACACCTGTGTACTTCTCGATACGTACAAGGGATGAGTTTGCAGCACAACCATTGGCTAAGCGAGAAGATGGGATATCAAGCGTCAGCACATTCGCGCCGCCGTTTTTACATAGCCCTGTTTCTTTGTCTAAGTCAGGCCAGCCACCTTCATGCACACAGACTGAGCGGGGTTTAATTGCATCAGTGACCAGTGCACCAACCAAAACTTGACCGCGTTTGTTGTAAGCGCGTACTAGGTCGCCAGTCTTAATCCCGCGAACTTTAGCATCGTTGGGATGAATCCAGATTGGCTCACGATCAGCAATCGCATACTCTTCGCGAATCTTAGCGTAGTTGAACTGGCTATGTAGGCGATGCGCGGCATGTGACGTCATCAACTGCAGTTCATCCACCTGGGCATTTCCTGTGTACTCCGTTGGCTCTAGCCAAGTTGGGTGAGCAGGGCAGTCTTGTAACTTAAAGCCTTCGATGGTCTTAGAGAAAATTTCAATCTTACCACTCGGAGTGCCAAGCGGGTTCATCACCGGATCTTTACGATAGTCGGCGTAGCGAACGAACTTGGCATTGCTTTCGTTCCACTTCATTTCGATTAACTGGTTGTCTTCCCAGAATTTACTGAAGTTGGGCATCGCGACTCGTGCTGCTCGGCCACCTTGTTGAGCGGCTTTGTAGAACTGGTACAGCCATTCCATTTCAGTTTTGCCTTCGGTATAAGCATTGCGCCCACCCGGAGCCAACAATTCAGCCATGTCAGCAAATACGTCGAAGTCATTACGTGCTTCTCCTTGTGGTTCAACAACTTGCTTCATAGGAACCAAATGTTGGTTACTGTAGTCACCTGTCATGGTTAAATCGTTACGCTCAAACGAGGTGGTAATTGGCAGCACCACGTCAGCGTGTTTAGCGGCAGCTGTCCAGTAGATCTCTGAGATCACAACCAGCTCAGGCTTTTGCCACGCTTTGATCAGGCGATTGGTATCTTGGTGATGGGTGAAGTTACCGCCACCAGCCCACCAGATCATCTTGATGTCTGGGAACACGCGATCATGGCCGTTGTGTTGGTAGGTTTTGCCTGGGTTTTCCAAGGCTTCAACGATGCGCGCGACAGGGAACGAGTTGAGGACTTTAGAAGACGCCGACCAACCACGCTCATCGCTTCCTGCCGTTGCACCCAAAGACGCCGACATCGCGGGCAATACACCCGCATCACGGGATGGGTTACCACCGTTGGAGTAGTGATAAGAGAATCCAAAGCCGCCGCCTGGTAGACCAATTTGGCCGAGCATTGCAGCCAAGGTCACTAGCATCCAGTGGCGCTGCTCGCCATATTGCTGACGTTGAATGCCCCAGCCAGCCATAAGTATGGTTCGGTTGCTGCTGAAAATTTCCGCAAGCATTTCAAGTTGCTTGGCCGAAACACCACAGATTTTCTCTGCCCACTGAACCGTTTTCTCTACGCCATCTTCTTTACCCATGAGGTAAGCTTCGAATCGGTCATAGCCAGCGGTGTACTTGTCGAGGAACGCCTTATCGTGGAGGCCTTTCTTCACCAAGCTATGCGCGATACCTAACATCATGGCAACGTCGGTCATTGGGTGCGGTGCAACCCATTGAACGTTGTCACCAAAGAACTCAATTGTCTCTGAGCGCATTGGGTCAATCGCAATGACGGTTTTGCCCGATTTTTTTAGCTGGTGGAAGAATTCCAGCCCCGAGCCATCGGTTGAACTCCAGGAGATTTTAAGCGTGTTCATTGGGTTTAGACCCCAAAGAACCACGACATCACTGTGCTCAAGAACCATAGGGTGTGTGGTTTGCTGCTCGTAAACTTCAATTGAGCCGACTACGTGCGGCATGATGACCTGCGCCGCACCGGTTGAGTAGTCACCAGTATGGCCAGAGTAGCCACCAGCCATACCCATGTAACGCTGTAGTAAAGTTTGCGCCTTGTGCAGTACGCCGCTCGAACGCCAACCGTAAGAGCCTGCGAATACCGCATCTGGCGTGTTGTTTTGACGAATGCGCATGTGTTGCTCGTGGATCAGCTTATACGCATCATCCCAAGAGACACGAACAAACTCATCATCTCCGCGAACTCCCTGTGGTGCTGATGGGTTGGCTAAAAAGCCTTTACGCACCATAGGATATTTCACACGCGCTTTGGTATGAACTTGATCAGGACCTGTTGTTTGCAAGCTGTTCACTACGGTTTGCGCGATGGCATTGGTCGTTGATACCAACTTGCCATCTTTCACTTCACATAGCATCGGTCCCATACGGCCAGCCGTGAGTACGCCTTTACCACGTTGATGGCTTGCTGCGAGTGACATTGGTGATAGCGACGAGATCGCCATCGCACCTGCTGCCATGCCTGTGCCTTTTAAGAATCCGCGACGGGTAATGTTTGTCATTTTTATTATCCTCTTCTTAGTGGCCAACAACGTCTTTAGCGTGGTTTTGGAAGTACTTAGTTAACAGCTCCAAGTTTTCTGGCGAGATGTCTGTACGCGCACCCATACCTTTAGCAACTGGGCCCCATGCGTTAACCGTGAAGTGTTCACCCGGAATTTTAGAGTGACACGTAGAGCAGTAAACGTTGTCTAGCTGTTCCGCGTAAGTCCAAACCGGTTCTAGGCTATCCACAACAGGAGAGTTGATTTCGCCAGTCAGTGTTACTGAGCGCCAATCATTCCCGTAAGCATCTGTTTGGTAGTCGCCAGTCTCCAATGCGTCTTGCCCTGCTTGAGTCAGCTTGGCAACGATTGCACGCTGACCTTCACCCATGTAAAGCACTTGCTCTGCGCCTTTCATCTGGTAAGCATTCAGCTCAACGGTGCGCTTATCACCCTCTGCCTCTAGCACTTTAAGTGTTGCAGTCGGGCTGATGTGGCCAAAATCACCGATGGCGATGTCCATAACTGGGTAGACAACATCCGCATCAGCTTTGGTATGTTGAGTGAAGGCCATTAAGGTATCGAAGGCTTTGCTATCAAGCTCAGCTTTTGGCGCGAAGTGAGCCATACCTTTGTGACAGTCGATACAAGTTTGGTCGTTGGCTTTCGCGTAAGCGTGCATTTTTGCCGCGTCACGAGACTGTTCATACTGCTCCATCGCGCCAAAATCGTGGCAAGAGCGACAGGTGGCGGAATCATTTTGACGGAATTGGTCCCAAACGGTTTCCGCCATCTCTTTACGATGCGATTCATACAGCTCTGGAGTCTCGATTTTTCCAGAGACAAACTCGTGATAGATATCCTTGCTGGCACGTACTTTTGTGATCAGGTAATCGACCGGATCGGATGAGATATGGCAGTCCGCGCACTCTGCACGAATACCTTTGGCGTTACTGAAGTGGACCGAACCCTGGTACTCCTCGTAAGGTGCCTTCATTGAGTGACAAGATACACAGAATTCGGTACTGGAGGTGTAGTGCATCACTGCGGCTGTTCCACCTAAGGTAACCCAACCAATACCGACACCAACTGCGGCGATAAGCAAAAGATAACGCTTCTTTATTGACATAGTTTGTAATAACTCTTTACAAAAACACACGAATTGGCGCAACTTACTCCTTTAGGGGTAGTAGTAATTGACCTAGATCAGTTTTCGGAAAAAATGTGCAATGGCCGACGTATATTTTGCAATTGGCTGACCTTTATCTCATTTTTTGGAATTTTATAACGAGTTAGTATCATTCTTGCGGTTTATTAATTGCATGAAGTAATTAGTTAAATCGATGATTTCCGGGGGAAGGAACAAGGAACCAGGGGAGAGAGTCGCTATGGCAAGCACAAAAAAAGCCAGAGTGAGACCCTGGCTTTTGGTTAGCGAATTTGGTGAACGAGTTACAAGGTGAGTAAGTAGTTAACCAACTGGTTGTACTCTTCATATGAGCGAATTTGATCCGCTTTAACAATGTACTTGTTGTTCACGAGCACACCTGGAACACCTGTCAATGTGCTGCTGGTAAATTGCTTATCAAAACCACGTTGCATCGAATTGACCACAAAGCTGTTGTAAGCAGAATCGAACTTCTTGCCGTCGACGCCGTGATCAACAAAGATTTGTTTCAGCTCAGCTTCATTCTTAGGCGCGCTGCGCAGTTCGTGAATTTGCTTGAACATCGCTGGCACCATTGTTTTCTCAACATCTAACGCCACCATGGTTGCGTAAGACTTCGCCATAGGGACTGCCATCTCTGAGCCCATAAAAGCGACGTGAACTTTTTCGAATTTGGCACCTTCGGGTAGTGAGGCTTTTAGGTTATCGATCACAGGTTCAAATTTATAACAATGTGGACAGTAGAAAGAGAAGAACTCAGTGACTTTTGGTGACGCGGACTTCTCGCTGTCTAGCACCTTGTAGTGAGTGCCTTCTTCAAATTGCGCAGCATGCAGGTTGAACGCCGTGATCAGCATGGCGAATAGGGTAATCAGTTTTTTCATTATCAATTCCTAAATTAAAAATAGCGTGTACGGCTTCGAATCAGCCATAGTTTGGAGCAAATTTAGGAAAGGGAAATCGGAGGGCGAAATAGGGTTTGAACGCGTGTAATCGCTTTCTTGTTGTCATCTTTGCCGATTAAAGCGAGAGAGGATAACGGACCGTGAGTGGTTTCAATGGATTGACCACAAGGCATTTTCATCAAACATATCGACGCACAGCAATGATGCGGCGATTGAGGCTCAATCTGCGAATGAATCGCGCACTCCATTGGGTGGAGCAGGCCGAGAGTATTGAGGGTAATCACGGGCTGGTTGGCGGCATTCCAATTCACTTCACTGGCTTTCACACCAACCGTAACACTGCTAAGTAGCAATGCACAGCTAACAATAAAAGTGAAAACGAACTGGCGACTGGAAAACAACACAACAAATCCTTTGAGCAACTAGCGTTAGCTTAACTGATTTATCGATAAAGCCAAGCTTTTATGTCGTACAAGTCAATTCGCGATCATGTTGGGGAATAAGAAAAAAGCAGCCCAAGGCTGCTTTAATCATTAAGTTATTTCGCTCGTTTAAACTCAAGCGTGTTTTCATCATCTTGGATGATCAGCAGGTTGTTCGGAACCGCGATTTCACTCCAGTCTGACAAGGTGTTAAATACGGCTTTTTCGATATCGTTCGCATTGCCTGGACACATTTTTCTAGTCATCGCCATGCGATTAACGCGGAATTTGCGCTCACCAAGTTCACCTGTTCCTTTGAAGTTGTTGCAACCCGTATTACCGTTGGTTTCAAGGTTTGCACCGATTTCAATAAAAGGAGCAGTTTGGTGATTGTTAGTTTGGATTTGCTCACCGTTGATACTCACGAGTTCCCATTTATTGTGCTGTAATTTTTGCGGAGTAACATCTCTAAAGTTGTTATTGCCACCATTAGAAACACAAGCTGTTGCAAGAACAGGTAGCGCAACCGCGAGTAAAGAGGTTTTTAAGTTAAACTGCATAATTAATGACTCCTAGAGTAGGTTTACCAAAATGTAAACCGAATGGTGTTACATCATCCAAATTTTATGCGCGCTTTGCCGGGGCTAATGTCATGAAAAAGTGATAACCCAGTTTAATCAGCGGGTTGTAGTGAAAGCCTGTCATCTTTGGTGAGCTTGGTTTGTAGGATTAAAGGGGCAAATGAAATTCGCCCTCAAGCGCTCAACCGTTTTCGCTCCTACTGCGCCGATGAGTGACGATGTTTTTTTCGATACTGGCTCGGTGTCATACCGCTGACTCGGGTGAACTCGCGATTAAAGTTTGATTTGGTTTGAAAACCGCAGTTGAGAAATATTTGAGTGATTGTGTCTTGGCTGGTGCACAACGCTTGCTGGGCATGTTCTATTCGATATTCATTGATCAGCTTAGAAATGTTGCGCTGGTGGATTTGATTGACCGCCATCGAGATTTGTTTCGCGGGGTAGCCTAACTTTCTTGACAGCTTAGATAAGGTTAACTCGGGATCAAGGTAGCTCGCTTTACTGCGCATGTTTTCATCCAATGCATCGACAATGTCTTGAGCTTGCTGACGAGATAGCATCGGTGAGATGTCTGTGGTCGGCTGGTTTCGTTCGCTTTGTTGCTTGGGTTGTTGCTCGTCGTGATTATTTGTTGGTGTGGTATGAATGTCTGCAACCACCACGGCGAGAGAAAGCACAGGTAGCAACACGAGATGACCAATAGTAAGAATGTAGGCGGCGAATTGCCCTTGGTTGACGGCGAAGTCGAGAGATATCGCCCCATCGATAAACGCAGAAAACAACAACATCCAACCTGCCAGCTTTTGAGCATGATTAACTGACTCCCAGTTCCCCAAGCTGACATTGATAAGCAAGCTATCTTTGGCTGCGACTCGCAGCAGTGCTACGCCATAAGCCAAATAGATAATGGTCAGAATAAAGTCAAGCGGAGCCACCAGCCAAGATTGGCTAAAGATGCAAATCAGGATTAACAGCGGGACTGCAAAGTGCCAACGTGAATGTCTTGACTGAGCGGTTTGAGCAAAAGTGTGCCATGCTGCCACGGGGATGGAAGCGGCCAAGACAGGTTGCAGTATCTTTAACAAAGAGAGCTCGAACGACCACCTCAGGCCAACAACGAAAGTAGTGAGCGCGCAAAGCAGGAGAAACTGGCAAGCCGATTTCACTTGTTGATCATGTCGTAAATATAAAGAGACTGCGACTAGGCCAAAAAGCAGTGAGACAACAAATGGAACGGGAATAGCCAACATAATGCATCCTATCGTTGAGCAGTTTTTCTCTATATGACAGAGAGTTAGAGTAATCAATTGTATGCAGGATAAAAAGCAACAATAAGACTAAAACGGGTAATAGTACGACCTCAAACCCGTTCTAGGACGTTTTAATGGGGCTAAATGATTACTTTTGTTTGCTCAATATGAGGAGAACAAAATGTCACAATACTTATTAGCATGGCAGCGTTGCTTGGTTTATTCGTCCCGCTCATCACGGAAAGAGTTTTGGGTCTTTGTGCTGGTTCACACCTTGGTGAGTGCTGGGTGTATTGGGGTGGATATTGCCCTCGATCTCCGGTTAGGCGCGGATGTGATATATGGGATAGTGAGTTTGCTTCCACTGTTCGCTATCGTTACCCGACGTTTGCATGATATCCAGCGCAGTGGTTGGTGGGGTTGGCTATTTTTTGTGCCTGTTGTTGGACCGTTCATTGTGATCTATTGGCTGTGTTTGCCAAGCCAGCCTCAGGAGGTTGCGTGATGAAGAAAGTCATAGCGGTCTTATTGATTGTGATTTGCGCGTCGGGCGCTGTATGGGCAGAGGAAGTCACTATCCCTTCTAATGCGTTTGGCTTGCTCACAGTGCCCAGCATGACCCAAGGTGAGCTTTTTTGGCTTCAAGGGCGTGTGGGAGAAGGGAAGTATGTCAGTGTGGACTCAACTGGCATCCATTGTAGTATTGATGTTCCGGTAGCGGTTGGCAGTATACGCTCGTCTGGGATTGGCATTAGCAACCAGCAAGGTTTATCGATTGTGGTGACCAGTGCGGCGCTGAGTAACGCGCTGTTGGCCGGAGAACGGATTGATAGCACGGATTGGAGCATAGCCAGTAGCGCCCACAACACTGCAAACGATGGGTATGTGGTTACTGGCATAGAGTCGGAAGAAGGGTTTGTGTTGCACTCGAAGCGGCGTTGGGTGTCGTGGCTGCTAAACGACAAGCCAACGCCAGTTTGTTTGTAATATTGGGGCTAGTCACGCGGCGGAGATAAGAGGACTTTGAGCCGTTGCTTGATGGTCATGGGCTGGTGGAATGCATCAGCCCAAAGCTCGCGCCATTCATGAAATGTCACTGTGATTGGATTAAAGCTATTGACTGGTTTTGTGACACCATAACGCACCGTTTCGACTTCCGGTTCATACGTGCCAAACAATTTATCCCAGACGATCAGAACCCCGGCGTAGTTTTTGTCGATGTATTGCGGGTTGGTGCCGTGATGGACTCGATGGTGAGAGGGGGTATTAAACACCTTTTCAATAGGCCCGAGCTTATCAATCCACTGGGTATGAACGAAAAATTGTAAACCAAGATTAAGCAACACAACGAAAACAACCCACTTAGGTTCAAAACCAATGATCACCAACGGGACCCAAAACAGCCACATCCCCGCCAACGGATACATAAGGCTTTGGCGAAATGCCGTGCTGAAATTCATGTTTTCAGAGCTATGGTGCGCGACATGTGCTGCCCACATCCAGCGGACTCGATGGCTGGCTCTATGAAACCAGTAATAGCAAAAATCTTGCAGCACCATTAAGGCGATAAAGCTTGCGACTGAGATTTCGATATCGAACAAGCGCCAACCAAATAACCACAGATAAAACTTTACAATCAGCAACCCGGTCAGCAAGTCGGCAAGTTGGTGCATGCCCGCCAAGGTAAAATTGCACACCACTTCAGGTAACGAGTAACGTGAGTTGGCGGGAAGTCGATGGTTGCGTTGTCCAAGACCATACTCTGCCAACATGCAGATGATGAACACAGGGGCTAACACGATAAGTAGCCACTCAGGGTTATCGACCAACATAGTGGGATCCATAGTGTTCTCCTTTACCAACGGGCAAAATGGTCTTCGGTCAAGCCGAGAACTCTATCGAGCGTATGACTAACCCCAGAGTTATCGATAATGGTGCCTGAAAAGTGGCCGATGAATTGGCGGAAGTTACTTTTGATCCACCAAAAGTTCAGTTTTTCGCTACGCTGATTAATAGGTTGAAATTGCAAATCTACTTGGCCGGATTCTGAGAAGATTTTCCATTGTTCCAAGCGCTCGCAACGCTGAAATTGAAAATGGACCGGGCCGAGCAAATGACGCTGACCATCGACCCAGATAACATTTTCACTGCTGCCCGTTTCGTTGACGCCTGCGGCTAAATTTAGTCCAAGTGTGCAACCCGAAACGTTACTGCTGATGCTTGCCCAGCGCCAACTGGTTTCCCGTCGCATGTATCCGGCTGAAAAGTCATAGCCTGCTAGTGCCTCACTTATATCAATGGGTTGGCCTTGGATACTAAGCACACCCTCAACCTTTAATGCATTATGCTTTTGCGTGTAAGTCCAACCTGAGTAACCGGTTGGTGTGCACATTGCGATAGGCTGGCTATCTTCATTTGGCTGTAAATAGAGGTTGGCGTTGATCTGCGACGTCCTTATCTCAAGTTGCCAAATACCGTCATAGATATGAAATTGAACTTGTTTACCCGCGATGCAGGTTGAACCTTGAAAGGGTGAGCAAGTCATCGATTTATCGAAGCCGAATGGACGAAGCCAGTTTTGTTCAAGCAACTCGTCGTTGTCGACATCATAAACGTAACAGAATGACGAACCGAGATAGCGGATGTCGGCAATCGCGACACCTATGACGTAGCGCCCGACAAACAGGCTCACAAATTGAAACTGCTTATAGTGAAAATGCTTGTCCAACTTGCTGGCTTGTCTATCCATGTTGGTACGGTAGTCGAATTTATCGACCCCTAATTGTTTCGGGATGCCGTCAAATTGCCCAATGAGTGGGCGACCATCCGAACCGATGAGTGAATCCGGCGCACGGTAGACGCCTTTTTCTAGAATCATAAAATTTAACCATCTGTTCACACATTTCTTATTGTTGCTTGGACTTGAGCATGATGTGAGGTCATATTCGGACAAAGGTGTGTAATTGATCACCTTGCGGCATGTTGGCTGCGGATTGAGTTCGTTAATGGAGGTGAGCTTTGGAATTAATCGCCCAATATCAACCCACGGAGCACCGCTACCAACTTGGTACGCTCGATGTTGCTTTGTTGATGCAGACTCTGCATTGGAAAGGGGCCAATATCGAAGGTTTACTCAACCCACTTGCGATGGCGAACCGTGATTGGGCGAGTCGGGAGTCTCTGCTCAGTTATGCTGATAAATTGCGCCTGTTTCAAGCCGTTTGCCAAGCGTACCCAAACGAGGGGATTGGCTTGCGGGCGGGTCAGCAGGCTAGCCTTAGTCAATTTGGCGTTCTTGGTTACGCGATTGCCACCAGTCCTTCCGTGTTAGATGCAGTCAAGACGGGTTTTAAATATCTGCGTTTAAATGGGCCTCTGTTTTCTGTCCGCTTAATGCGCAGTGACAGTGAGGCGGTTATCCAAATCGAAAATACCATGGATATTGGGGAGTTATTGCCGTTCTGCAGTGAATTTTTTCTTAGCGCGATCGTGTCGATGTTTCGCCAGTTAACGGGGCAAAATCTGACGCTTAGCCAACTTAAGCTTCCCTACACCCCACCGAGTTATGTCCAACAATACCAATCATGTTTCGAATGTCCGATTGAGTTTCAACAAGCCAACATTGAGTTGCGCTTTTCTCTACACGCATTGCACCAACCGGTGGCCGAATATGACTCGATGGCATTACGGCAATCGTTGCAATCTTGCCAATCCATCATTGAAACCTTGGAGTCTCCTCAATCTTTGGCGCAACAGATAAAGTTCAGCTTGTATCAGCAACCAGCCAGATTACCGACGATTGAAGAGGTTGCGACAGAGCACGGCTGCTCGTCACGGACATTGAGACGAGAGCTGAAAAAGCAAGGAGTGAGCTTCCAATCGCTACGTAACGACGTCGTGCGAGATGTGGCAACGGAGATGTTGCTGCAAACGGAACTGACCGTTGACGAGATTGCGTTTCGCTTGGGGTACAGTGACAGTGCCAATTTCCGCCGCGCATTTAAAGCCTGGACCCAGTTTCCACCTTCGGTACTGCGTCAACAAGTGCGCTGCGCGAGTAGCAGCGATAATGCTTGAGTATAAAAAAGACGTGAAAACTGCCAGCTAGGCTGGCAGTTTTGTCTATTCAGGTTTAATGATTGACCAGTGTTAAACCGCTTGGAAGTGCATCACCAAAGACTCGCTTCGATTCGCTTTCCGACAGCTCTTTGACTTCTTCCACCAAGGAGACCCAAGACTCTGGCACCTTACTTTGTTTGAGCTTAGTCAGGACTTGCGTGCGATAATCATCCGAAATATCGAATAGGCGATCGCCTGTCTTACGACAAATCATCACCGCGGCAAACGCAATCATCGGCTCTTTGAGCCAGTTCTGTTCGAGCAGCTTTGGCAACCACTGTTCAGCCTGCTCGCGAGGGATGACACTGTGTTGGCTACCATACAGAGGTGTTCGCGAAGCGAGTCGCCCTAGAGCCCACCAATGTGCTTGCTCGAACTGATTGTGATTAATCGCTTTATTCATAAACCAGCTTGCCAGTAGCACTTTGTCTTCAACTTCCAATTGCTCCAAAGAGGCTGCAAGGCGAACCATAGATTCATAGCCCATGTCTTGTGCTGCTTTTGCCGACTGCGGATTCTTCATTGCACCAGGGTGGAGGTATTTGGCGATGTCGGCCAATATCGTTTCTTGTTGCTCTTGGCTTAGTCCGCCAGCAACGCGTCGCCAGAAGACCCACCAATCTGTCCAACCTTGATGATTTTTAAACTGAATGCCTTGTTGGTACAGCCCCCAAACTTGCTCAATACGCCAAGAGTCGGTGGCATCACCAAAGCCAGGTCGTAACGAGAAGCCAGCTAAACGCAGCCAGTTTTTCTCGTGTGGCTCTGAACGACGACGACGCTTTCGACCTTGAGCAAAGGCATCAAAGAGATGACGCAAAGTGGTAAAGTCCCACTCGTCGCGCTTGCCAAGTTTCTTTTCTAGATCTTTAGCAAGGGTTTTGATCTCTTTGCCATCGGCGCTTTTTTTATTGCCGCTGTAGATACGACCGATCAGTTCTTTACACTCATTCAGGCGAGGGTGAAGTTCAACCTGATCCTCTTCTTCGGCCTGCTTGTTGCGAACTTCAAACTCTAACTGCCAGCGTTTGTTGTCGTTTTCCGCACTGACACACTCCATTTTCAGTGTGCCTACTTCTGTCAACTGACACGCCAGTTGCACTTCGACGCGCTCTTTCTGGTTGGCTTTCAGCTCGGCACCTTCGCCTTCAAGGGTGGTGATGTAAGGTGGCAGAGGTGCAAACAAATCTGGGTCAACGTCAACCATTACGCCGTTTTGAATGGCGGTGTTTTGGCTTAATGTATCGTGAGTCGATGTCAACAGGTTAAAGCGTACTGGCTCACCAAGCGTTAACGAAAAGCGACGTCCACTGAGGCGAATTTCGTTGCCTTCTTCTGTCCCTTTCGCCAGCAAGCAAAGCGCTTTACCCATCTTGTTCTTTTCTTGCAGGTGCAAAAAGTAAGAACGTGCGGCACCACCACCGATCTTGAGTTGTGCCCCGCGACGCGCTTTACCAAATGCAACAGCACCAAGAGCCACAGACCAATCTGGGTGTGGGTTATCCAGCACGGTGACAGGCGCTCCGCGCCAATCAGAAAGCAATGTGGTGACACGCTCTGTGACCAATTCACTGTTGAATACACCACCATTAAGCAGTATTCCAACGGGGATAGCATTTTGTTTGTCATCTTCAATGCCAAGCGCGGCGCGAGAGACCTGTTGATGCTGAGTTAAAAATTCGGCGACGTGCTTACTCACTGCCGGGTCAGCAACGTAGGGAAGACCAAACTCGACCACCGCGCTGCGGCGTTTATCTGGCACTTCACTGAAATCAGAACGCGGGAAGAAGCCATCCAAAGCAATTTGGTGCACTTCTTGTTTGCTTAGTGCAATGCTCTTTGTTCCGCCCAGAAGTTTAGACCCACTGCCCAGCATGGTGATTTTTACTTCTTCTGGCGCACTCGCTGAAAGCAAGTTTTCTTTTGCTTTACGAGTTTGCTGAATCAACTTAGTCAGGCTTGCTGCGGTGAGTTTTTTACTTTGATTGAAGCGGCTTTCTGCAAGGTGCGCTAATGCTAAGTCGAGGTTATCACCACCGAGCATTAGGTGTTCACCCACGCCAATGCGATCCAGTCCCAGTTCATCATTGTGGTACTTTGCTTCGATTAAACTCAAATCGGTGGTACCGCCGCCCACATCACACACCAGAATCAGCGGTAACTCTTTGAGTTCATCAGCTGCGGTTTGCTGGTGGCGTGCGTACCAGTCGTAACAGACCGCTTGTGGCTCTTCGAGCAGGACGATTTTCTTTAAACCTGCCAGCTCAGCCGCTTCAAGCGTGAGTTTACGAGCGGTTTCATCGAACGAAGCTGGAACGGTCACTACCACATCTTGGTCTTCTAACTTATTGCTAGGATGACGGTAGTTCCATGCTTGGCGAATGTGGTTAAGGTAGCTTGCGCTGGCAATGACGGGGGAGACTTTATCAACGTCTTGCGCGCCAGCCCAAGGCAGAATGTCTGAACTACGATCCACCGCCTGGTGTGATAACCAGCTTTTAGCACTGGATACCTGACGTCCTTCCACTTTCGCGCCTAATTCACGAGCCCATTCACCGACGATTACATTGCTGATGTCGCCGGGAACAGATTCATTTTCCCAAGGGAGGATTAAGTCTGAGGGGGAGATTTGACCTTCTGCTGGGTGATAACGGAATGAGGGCAGTAGTGGTTTACGAACCACTTCGCCCGGACCAATCAACTGGTCAATATCGAACAGGGATACTTCGGATTGTTCAAGGTTGTCGGTAATTTCACAATAGGCGACCACTGTATTTGTGGTGCCAAGGTCAATACCGACAAGAAAACGAGGAGATGCCATACATACCTTCGTGTCTTTAAAAAACGGCACCCGATTGGATGCCGTTGATGTCTAGTTATTCTGCTTCGCTTGTGTTCGCGTCTTCGCGTACATCAAACTCGACATGCCATTTTTGTCCGTTGTCTGCGGCGATGGCTTCTAGGTAAAGCGTACCAAGCTCTGTGACGCGAGAGGCTAGGGTTACTGGAACCACTTCACCTTCACGGCGACCTTCCGAGACAGGTAAGGTCACTTGGATTTCTGGTAGCTCTTCAAGCTCTTCTGGAGCCCAGTAATCTAGGTGAGTACCTGCTAGATCATCACGGCGAACGGTTGAGCCAAAGAATTGGAAGTTAACTGGCTGACCGATGATCAAACCAAACTCTTGGCTTGGTACGTCAACGCTTGAGCCTTCTTCCATACCAAATGGAGCCACACACAGTGCTTCCATTGGAGGGGCCATGCCCGGAATCGCAGGCATTGCACTTTCGATACCCACGTAGTATGCCGAAGCAATACCGCCACGGATACGAACGCCTTGACCACGACGTACAGAACCGTAGTAAGCTGCACCACTCGCAACCGCAAGGTCTAGATCCACGCCTGTTAGGCGTTTAGCCAGTTCCGCATCTGCTTCCAGTAACCATTCGTTAATCGTGTCTTCTAGACGAGTGGCTAGAAGTGTGGATTTTAGAACACCACCGTTGAATAGGATTGCCGTTGGCTTGATGAAGTCAGCCGATTGCGCAGCATCCGCACCTGGCATACCAGGCATGTTTGCGAATGGGTTGAAGTCTTGAGCGGCTTCTGCGCTACCATTTCCTGAAGCGGAAAGGGCATTGGCTTGCTTAGACAAGAAGGCTGCAATGTGACGAGTGATACCTGCATCTTGTGCATAAGGCAGACCCATTTGCGTTAGTGCGCCACGGTTACGTTGAACAGGGTGATCAGTAATCGCAACTTGAGGGAAGAAGCCGTCAACCAGAGTTTGCTGCACTTCTTCTTGAGTCAGTTCTGTTTTCAGCGTTGCACCAAGCAGTTTAGAACCTCGGCTTGGTACGACAATTGGCACTGACTGAAGTTCGCTGTCGTTCAATAGCGCTTCTTTCGCATCACGACATGCGTGCGTCATCGCCTGAACTTGCCATGGCTGTAGCTCTTTGCCTTCTTGCGCTAGCTTCATCTTCAAGCGGTACGCAAGTGCAAGATCCATGTTGTCACCGCCAAGTAGGATGTGTTCGCCTACTGCGATACGGTTAAGAGTCAGGTTGCCGTCGTCTTCAGTGACTTCAACTAAAGAAAGGTCAGTTGTACCACCACCGATATCGACCACAAGTACGATGTCGCCAACTTCCACTTCATCGCGCCATTTGTCGTTGCTGTTATCAATCCAGTTGTAAAGCGCAGCTTGTGGCTCTTCTAGAAGCGTTAGGTGCACAAAACCAACGTTGCGTGCGGCTTCTGCAGTGAGATCGCGAGCAGCAGGATCAAAAGAAGCAGGAACTGTAATAGTTACGTCTTGATCGGCAAGGTTGTGATTTGGATTGGTGTGATTCCAAGCGTCTTTTAAGTGCTCTAGGTAAAGCTCAGTTGCACGAAGTGGGGATACTTTTTCCACTTCTTCTGGGCTACCTGCTGGCAAGAAAGCATCACGACGATTCACACCAGCGTGGCAAAGCCAAGATTTCGCACTTGCAACAAGACGAATTGGGGTTTTTGAACCTAGGTTACGTGCAATCGCACCAACCAGAGCTTTTGGCTCGCTTGACCACGGAAGAACGCGAGATTGCGGGTTCATTTCGTGCTCGTGCGGCTGGTATAGGAAAGATCCTAATTGGCTGCGAGTCTCTACCGTGCCCGGCGCAGTCAACTGCGGGATAGGCATCACTTCAACGCGAGCATCCTCGTTGTGTGTATCAACAAAAGACATGACACAGTGTGTTGTACCTAAGTCGATACCAACACTGAATTTAGGCGTCTGTTGAGTTTCAACAGACGCTTCTTGAGAATGGTTTTCTTGGTTCATGTGTTCCATTACAGCTCAACCTCAGCTGGAGCGATCACAGATGCATCGTAGTTCTCAGCCAGTTTAGGCAACGTCATTGATGTTGCTTTCCAACCTTTGTGAACTAGCGTGCCGTTGAATGGCGCGCTGCCTGTTACGTTGCCAGTTAGGCGGATTTCTTGTGGGTTGAAGCCTTCTTCAACCGTAATGCGAGTTTCTTCGTCTTCGTTACGAACGTGCGCTAGCGTCACGTAGTCGTTCAGTACTTTCTGACCGCCAGTGTGGATTACGCGAGCAGCTGCGCCTACTTCTTCATCAGAGAATGACGTTAGGTCTTCTTTTAGGAAGTCAATCAGACGAGCTTCCTGTTGCATGATTGACAAGAGTTGCATCGCTGAATCCGTTGAAGCGGTTGCAAGCTTGGATTCTACTTCCACCACTTTTTCGATAACTTTCTCAACTTCTACTACTTTTTCAACTTCAACAATCTTCTCAACCGGTTTTTCAACTTCAACGATTTTTTCGACTGGTTTTTCAACCACTTTCTCTACCACTTTAGATTTGCGCGATACCGCAATCAGAAGTAGCAAAACGCTAGATGCTGTTAGACCAGCGTGAAGCATATCGAACGTTTGAGGGATCATTTGTAAATCGAACGTCATGACATTTCTCTTTTGTTTGGTTTAAGGAGAGATTGGCTCAATCTCTGCTTTGGCTTTTTGCCTAATTATTTTGCTAAATTGGGGCGAATAGTAGCATATTCAACGCCTGTCGCTGCTAGAAATGTCCGATATTCCTGGCGAACGCGTCTTGAATGCTGGGTTTTTAAGCGCTTTTTAACACCTAACTGAGTTGAATGAGTGACGATGGTTAGGTTTTCGCGATAGATGAACTAATATCTCTTTATGTCTATGAATGTAAGGATATAAGATTGCCCGGCACATTCGTCGCTCAATCGCACACAGCCATTATGCAATCAGCTATCCCTAAGAAATTCCTTTATCCTCTTTTTACCTTTGTCGTTTCGATGCTGATAACGTCAACGGTGTTGTTTCTCGCGTATAAATCACAGCTTAAATATGTCCAGTCACTCGTCTCGAATCTAGCCGAGCAGCAAACAGAGAACTTGGCTCAAGCGCTACAAAGTGATTTGCATTTCATCGGTGCTGGGGCAAACTTTTTCCATGCAACGGACTCTGAAGATTGGCATCAATTCTCGGTATTTGCCGATGAGTTGATCGCTTCTTCTGACTCTTTGGTGAGCCTACAATGGATGCAGCGAGTATCGCAGCAGCAGCTTGAAAGCCATGTCTCCCAAGTAAGACAACGTTTTCCAGAGTTTAGCCTTTATACCGTGCCTAAGCATGGACCGAAAACACTGGGCTATATCATGCCGAACAATGAAGATATCTACATAGCGTCGGACATCTATCCCCGCGATGAAGCCAACCTAAAATTGCTGGGTTTCTACTCCTCTCGCACGCGTTTTCAACTGGTGTTGGATGGCATCCGGGCCTCGGGTTTACCTAATGTGTCAGATAAGGTTCGTTTAATCCAAGATGGACTGGACAGAAGCGTCAAGAAAGAGGGGCTTTTGGTTTACCATCCTGTGTTTAAAGGAGACAAGCAAGAGCGATTAATCGGTGTTGTGATTGGCGTGATCCGCACCACTCGTTATTTTGATGGCTTGATTGGTCGCACAGCCTCAGGAGAAGAGCTGCTGGTGAAAGTGACCGACATGGGCTTTGAAGCGGAAGATGATCCAATTTTGTATCAAAGCCCCCACTGGGAAGAAAGGCAAGGGTTTGAAATTAGTAAAAAGGTGGTGTTACCGAACCGCGAATGGATTGTGGACTTTAAACTAGCGAATCGAGTGACTAACAATGATATTTTAGTACTGCAAGGGGTAGGGTTAGGTGGCCTAGTCATCGCCTGTTTGCTGAGTTATATCGTCTTTCTTTCCGTGAGAGACAAAGAATACTTGTCTATTTTGCTTGATGAGCGAACCAAAGAACTGCAATTTATGGTCAATCACGATTCGTTGACCGGAGTGTTGAATCGACGGGCCTTTAATGATCGATTGCTTGACCTTGTTCGTAATGAGACTGTTTTTACATTAGTTGGCTTTGATATCGATAAGTTTAAGCGCATCAATGACAGTTTTGGTCATGTTGCCGGTGATGAAATGCTGATTCATGTGGCGAATGTCGTCGAGCAGCAGTTGATGCCAGACGATGAACTGGTGCGCATGGGAGGCGATGAGTTCTGTATCGTATCGACCATCACTGAACCGAATGAGTTGTTTCATTACCTCAATGGCATTGGACGCGCGGTTGCGACGTCTGTGCATTTATACGGCGACAAGCGCATTCAATGTACCTTAAGTATTGGCGCGGCGATTCGAACTTCTGAAACCGAGGAAGAGATTCAAAATAAAGCCGATTCGCAACTGTACAAAAGTAAGCAAGCTGGGCGCAATTGCGTATCGATTGCAGAATAACTCAGCAGTTAAACCATCAAGATTCGAATTGTCGTCGATTCTCATGTAGAATCGCGGCCTTTCAAATAGTTCAAGTAAGGTAGATGATGAACCACAACCGTATAGTTTGTTTCGATTTAGAGATGTGCTGTTGGAATGAAAACGGTGTTGGTACGACTGGTGAAATCATTGAAGTTGGGCTGGCGGAAATCGATCTGGCCAAAGGTGAGATCGTTAAGCGCGCACAATATTACGTTAAACCTGAAAACGACGAAGTGTCGATGTTCTGTGTTGAGTTAACCGGAATAACGCCGCGTAAGATAGAGAAGCAAGGCCGTCCGTTAGAGGAAGTACTGAAGTCGATGGTCAAAAACTTCGGTGGGTCGAACAAGATTTTTGCCTCTTGGGGACGCGATGATTTGGTGTTAGCGCAAGAATGTCAAGACAAGGGCATTGAAATGCCGTTCAAAGAGTTCATCAATTTGGCAACCTTGTACCGAATTCAAAATCGCCTTAAAGATAAGCGCATTGGACATAAAGCTGCGCAAGAAAGTAAAGGCATTGAATGGGAAGGTCGGCAGCATTCAGGCTATGTTGATGCCTATAATTTGGCCAAACTTGCACTGACGATGTTTTAAAAAAGGGAGCGAATGCTCCCTTTTTTATTGGACGTCGTGTTTGCCAAGAGAGACTAGGATTTATTTTCCGTTGCGGAGAGTTTGGCGCGAATAAACTCGCTGTGATCGACATAGAGCAATTCCGCAGTTTTTCTGATCACCGAGTCCTCGAGAGGATCAATCTCGCCGTCTGCATTGGCCACTTCCCACATCGCCTCGATTAGTGTAAAGCGAGTCTCTTGGTCTAGCTCGCGCAGTTGGGAAGTAAAGTCATACAGTGATGCTGACTCTTTGCTGCGTGACTGCGCTCTTGCCAGCAGAGCCGCTGCCCCTGATTCATCTAAACCAAGCAATTTAGTCAGAAGGTGCAGCTTGGCGTTTTGCTCACGTTCATCAATTTGGTGATCAGCGCCTGCGACTTCGCACAGCAGACAGGCGATAGCCAAATTAGGGTCACTGGCATTGTGATTGCCTAAATCTTGCCCTTCGAGTAGTTGCTTAAATAGTTTGGTTATGGAATTCAACATATCGACCGCCTTAATTGTTTCTATAAGGTTATAGATAGTGATAATCAAAGCCGATCACAAGCCTCTTTACACAAACCTTACTTTTCTTTTATTGGTGGGAACTCAATTTCAGCCTCGTTGCCAGTCAATATCGCAATCTTGCTCGGCTTCCCATGATCATCTAGGTGGAGTTCACCAATTGCGCTGGTGTTGACTAGTCGACGGACACCTGGCGTATTGGGATCACGCTTGTACACTTTGAGCCTTTTACGCTTGGTTAAAAAGTTTAACGGCGAGCGCGGCGAGTAAAGCAATCTGTCCGCATGGTCACAAATGGCTAACAGGGGTTCGGGGAATTGATTCTTGAATCCGCTGCAGGTGATTTGATAAATGTTAGGGCTATTTCGACGAAATCTGAGCTTGATGTCGTAAGCGAAAGAGTAGTGGACATCACCCGATAAAATCACGAAGTTCGTCGGGGTCTTGGTATGGGTGAAGATACTAAGCAAGGTATTAGCGCTACCGGGGTGAGCCATCCAGTTTTCTGCGTCAATAAGTAGCGGCTGACCTAATGTTGTCATGCCTTTTTGCAGCGCTTCGATAAACTTAACACCAAACATCGGAGCGGCTGAAACAATGATCACCTTGTCTTGATACATCAGTTCTTGTTGAAACTCGATCATCGCTTCCCAGTCCATCAAGCCTGATGGTTTGTTCATGCGTGATTCTGAGCGCCAGCGTCGGGTACGTGTGTCTAGGACAACCACCTTGGGTGAAGTGTGGATGGTGTAATGCCACTTTTCGAAGCTATACAAATAACGGATGAAACGATCTTGATTCTTCGCAGTTGGGGCGTCGAAGTAGTGCAACGCGAGATCGAGAAACTCTTGATTGAAGTTGTCGGGTTCATTTCCCCAACCTTGGCACAACCAGTAGCTCAATAAGCCATTGCCGATAATGCGTTTGGCGAACGGGTTCTCATAGGCGGCTTTCTCCCAACCAATGGTTAAGTTCCAGTCATCGGTGACATCATGGTCATCAAAGATCATGTAGGTTGGTATGTGGGCAAATAAGCGCTGAACTTGAGGCAATCCGCGCACAAAGTCATCAATGATGGCTTTTTCTTCGCGCCAATGCTGCTGCCAAGTCGGCGATATCTCTTTACCACCATGAATAAATTGCTTGTCTAACAAGCGAGATATGTTGACGTGTGACCAGAGCGTCGGTGACCACACCAGTAGATACATGGCAAAAAACTCGGAGAAAGTGATCAGGTGATTCTCACACTCTCTAGAGCTGAAAATTGGCGCGCGGCGCTTAGGAAACAGTCGCGAAAGCCAGTGCCCATCATCAACATAATGCGGCAATATCTTATCGCGACCATAAAAGAAATCGCTGTGTTGGCGTAGCTGAGTACAGTTTTCGAACGGGCTTTGCTCAAAGGTCTCTTTGGGTAGGCCGAGTAGATCAATGACCTGGTCAATCGCATCTAACGTCGGCCCGGCAACATGGTCAGCATAGATTTGGTCACCGCTCATCATCAGCATATCGGGCCTGTTTTCAACCGCCAATTTGGCGATTTTGTTGTCGGCTGCAACTAAGGCGTCTTTACTTGGGTGATGTGGGTTACGGCATGAGCCGTGTAACACGTAATCGGCTTTGTCTGAAATCACAATGGTTGGTCGAGTTTCATCGTGATAGCAAAGATGCGGAGCCAATTCGGATAAGCCACCGTGTTGGGTGGCAAACTCGTAACTCAGAGCGATGTTGAGCGGAAAATTGGCTCTGAGATCGACGAGAGTGACGTAAGCGTGCTGTCCAACTTGTATCGATGCATGATCATCGAGTGGGGACTGATAAATTGGCCGATCATCTACGCTGTGGTGAAGTACGAATGAGCCTTTGAGTGGCTCGCGAGTGACGAGCCAAAACACCAATTGTTGATGGGTGGCTTTACGCAGAATAGGGCCTGCAATGAGGAAAGGTACTGAGTTCGAATTCATCTATTGGTCGTTAGGATCTTCTGGTACTTCTGGATCTTCAAGTATTTCGATGACATCTGAGCTTGAAAGCTCATGCCCCATTAAAAAAAGTGCAAGCATAGCATCCGCTTTGGTTTTGGTATCTGAGCTCTCTTGCAAGATTTGTTCAAAGCGGTAACGAATCATCTCTATTTCATGTTCTACGAAGCCGCGACCTTCTTGATCTCCTTGAGTCTCTTCTGGCGCGCTATCAAACTCTAAGAACAGTAACTCTCCATCCAAATGAGTGTTGATGAGTTGCTCAGGTAGCCATTCTTCACCGCAGACAATGTCTGGGTCGATGTCTTTTGGAAGAGATTCTAGTAAATTCTTTAACTTTGATGCTTTCACAATGATTCGATATAAGAGAACATATGTTCTTATTTTAACGACCAATTGCTAATTATCATAAGCATTATGTGACTCAATAGGTCAATTATTGAGTCTTTAGGACCAAAAAATGACAAATCAGTGGAAAATTTGCCGCGCGGCAGTGGGTATTGGCGCAGCATGTCTTTCAAGCTTTTCCTTTGCCTCTGACTCTTCTGCGATGAGCGAACAAGAGTGGGGGATAGCAGCTATGTATCGAGTTGCTTCTATCCCATTTGATACCGGTGATGGTGACCAAACCGTTGCGACTTTCGTGCCTATGATGTTTTTCAATAATGAATACGTGTTCATTGATGGTACAGAAGGGGGGGGCCACCTGTACGACTCCGAAGACGAAAAGTGGCAGCTAAATGGTTTAACGCGACTGAGATTTGTCGATATTCCAGCTTATGAGCAAAATGTGAATGAAGGGGACTCGGCAGACTTTGGTTTCCAACTTCGTTACCAGCTCGATGAACAGTGGCACTTTGACGCAGAAATCATGACCGATGATGAGTATCGGCTACATGGTAACTTGCGTGCTTCCGCTGAATTTGAATCGGGTGATTGGGAAGTAAAACCGCGATTCACTCTTCGCTATAAAGAAGCCGAATTTAATAGTGTTTATTACGGTTTTTCAGAGTACACCGATGACCGTATAGGTGCTGGTGTCGACGTTAACTTAGGTGTGGATGTGCGTTACCACGTTATCTCCAACCTCTATTTGCTTGGCTCAAGTAGTGTTACTCGTCTTGATGACAACGCCTACCACGCGCCTTTGGTTGAAGACCGTTTCCAAGGCGAGTTTTTTGTTGGTTTCGGTTTCTTTAATGACAAAACCAAAGCACCAAAATCAGAGTTGACCAATAAGCGTTATTGGCGCGTTGCACACGGCTGGGCAACCCCGTCGAATATAGGCGAAATATTTGGCTTTGAGAGCGAAAAAGACAAATACAACAACCAGTTAACCTCGATGTTTTACGGCCATCCACTGACTGATGAGTTGTTTGGTATTCCACTGGATATCTATCTGACACCGGGTATTGTCCATCATTGGTCATCTGAAGTTCAGGGAGCCAGTACAGAGTATGTGGCGGCGATTAAAGCGTATTACACATTAGATTGGCCTACGAAGTGGCGCTTCGGTGTGGCGGAAGGCTTGTCTTACATCGATAACATCACGTATATCGAACAAGATGAGATGGACAGAAAAGGCTACACCGCGAGCCACTTATTGAACTATTTAGACTTCTCGTTCGATGTGAACGTTGGTGATTTGTTTAATGCCCCAGAGCTGAACAATATGTGGTTTGGTTACTCGCTGCATCACCGCAGCGCTATCTTTGAGAAAGCCTCTCAATTTGGCCGGATTAAAGGTGGCAGTAACTACAACACAGTGTATCTGCAGTTCGATTTTTAGCGGCCAGCTTTCTTGCTCGCCTCAAGCTATATTGAGGCGAGCGATCAATACCGATTATGCCAATGTCGCAAGCTGATCTTGTGCTTTTGACATGCCTTTTTCTGCCGCATCCTCTCCCATGTTTAGCGCTTCTGCGTAAACGAACTCCACGTCAGTAATACCAACAAAGCCCAGTACTGTGCGCAAGTAAGGGGTAATGTTGTCGGTTGGCGAGTCTTTGTGGATACCACCACGAGTTGTCACGACGATTGCCTTCTTGCCTTCAATCAGACCTTGAACCCCACTTTCTGTGTATTGGAATGTCACACCAGCGCGTGCAATCAAATCAATCCAGTTTTTAAGCTGAGTTGGAATGGTGAAATTGTACATAGGAGCGGCAATCACCAAAGTGTCGGCAGCCTTGATCTCTTCAATCAAAGTGTTTGATAGGTTAACCACCTCTTGTTGCTCTTGTGAAAGATCTTCCGTCGCGCGAAGGGCAGTCGCAACCGCAAAATCCAAAACAGGCAGTGGTTGTGCGGCTAAATCGCGAACCGTAAGGTTTTCTTGGTCGACGTTTTTGATGAAGTCTTCAACCAGTTTATTGGATTGTGAGTAATCACCTAGGATGCTTGATTTTAGAGCTAGAACACGAGACATAATGGATTCCTTAAATAAGTGCTTTCGACTATGGGGCCATTATAAGTAGCAATTTTCATGGTGGAATCGGTGATAATTGCTGGTCTTGTTCGAAAAATTTGAATGACACTAAGTGCCGCTTTCCGTTATCCCGTTTTTGGCGCGCTGTGTTACAATCCGGCCAGTTTTATGTAATGAAAAGAATAGGAAACGCTTTGACTTCGTCACAGCCAAAACAAAACGTTGCCCAAGAGCAAAAAGCTCAAGCCAATAATGCAGCGTCACTTCGCAAGGCACTGAATCAGTGCATGTTGCGCGATCGATTTCGTCTAAGTAAGCGCATTGCTGGAGCCAGTAAAATCAAGAAAGATGCTTCGCGTAATGCTGTCTTTGATGAGATCGCTCTGGATATTGCTAAGTCGATGATGGCAGCCGAGCAGCGCAGCAGCTTTCAACCAAAGATCGACTATCCCGAGATTTTACCGGTCAGCCAGAAAAAAGATGATATCGCAGAGGCGATTGAAAATAACCAAGTGGTTATCATCGCAGGTGAGACGGGCTCAGGTAAAACCACTCAGTTGCCAAAAATTTGTGCCGAGCTGGGTCGGGGTAAGTATGGCTTGATTGGCCATACTCAGCCGCGTCGCCTGGCTGCACGTTCGGTGGCGAATCGTATCGCTGAAGAAATGGAAACCAAACTGGGCGAATTTGTTGGTTATAAGGTTCGATTTAACGACCAAATTTCCGACAATACTCAGATCAAGTTGATGACTGACGGTATCTTGCTGGCCGAGATTCAGCATGATCGCTACCTTAACCAGTATGACACCATCATTATCGATGAAGCGCACGAGCGCAGTTTAAACATCGACTTCATTTTAGGTTACCTCAAGGAGTTGCTGCCGCGTCGTCCTGACTTAAAAGTCATTATTACTTCGGCAACCATTGACCCAGAGCGTTTCTCTAAACACTTTAGTGATGCCCCAATCATTGAAGTCTCAGGGCGTACTTACCCTGTGGAAACTCGCTATCGCCCTCTACGTGGTGAAGACGATGGCGATCGTGACCAGCTCGAAGGCATTTTCGAAGCGGTGGACGAGCTGTGTGATGAGGGTCTGGGTGATATCCTGATCTTTATGAACGGTGAGCGAGAAATTCGCGATACCGCTGATGCACTCTCGAAACGTAATTTGAAGAGCACAGAAATTGTGCCCCTGTATGCACGTTTATCGGCGGGTGAGCAGAATAAGATTTTCCAACCTCATGCTGGTCGTCGAATCGTATTGGCAACCAACGTGGCGGAAACATCGTTAACGGTACCGGGCATCAAGTATGTCATTGATCCAGGTACCGCTCGTATCAGCCGATACAGTTACCGTACTAAGGTTCAGCGTCTACCTATCGAGCCTGTCTCTCAGGCGAGCGCTAATCAGCGTAAAGGTCGTTGTGGTCGTGTTGAAGAGGGTATCTGTATTCGCTTGTACTCTGAAGACGACTTTGAATCACGTCCAGAGTTCACCGATCCAGAAATCCTACGAACCAACTTAGCTTCGGTTATCTTGCAGATGACAGCATTAGGGTTGGGTGACATTGAAGCCTTCCCATTTGTTGAAGCGCCAGACAAACGTAATGTCCAAGATGGTGTGCGTTTGCTTGAAGAGCTCGGTGCCATTAACCCCAATGCGAAAGATCCGAAAAAACGTCTTACCTCAGTCGGGCGTCAATTGGCTCGTTTACCCATCGATCCACGTTTGGCTCGTATGGTGCTTGAGTCACCTAAATATGGCGCTTTAAAAGAGGTAATGGTGATTGCCGCTGCGTTGTCGATTCAAGATCCGCGCGAGCGTCCTTCAGACAAGCAGCAATCTTCTGATGATAAACATCGCCGCTTCTTCCATGAAGAGTCGGACTTCCTGACGTTTGTTAATCTCTGGGATTACATCCAGCAGCAACAAAAGAAACTGTCGGGCAACCAATTCCGCAAGCAATGTAAGCAAGACTACTTAAACTACTTACGCGTTCGTGAATGGCAAGATGTGTATTTCCAAGTGCATCAGTCGATGCGTGAAATGGACTTTAAGCTCAATGATGAGCCTGCATCTTATCAAGGGGTCCATAGCGCGATCTTAGTCGGTTTGCTTTCGCATATCGGTATGAAAGATCAGGAGAAGAATGAATACCAAGGGGCACGTAATGCTCGTTTTCATATCTTCCCTGCCTCGGGTTTATTCAAAAAGCAGCCTAAGTGGATTATGTCTGCGGAGCTGGTGGAAACGTCCAAGCTATGGGGCCGAATCATTGCCAAGATTCAGCCAGAATGGATCGAACCGCTGGCTAAGCATCTTATCAAGCGCAGTTACAGTGAGCCGCACTGGTCTAAAAAGCGTGCGGCAGTGATGGCGCATGAAAAAGTGATGCTTTACGGGGTACCTATCGTACCTAAGCGCCTAGTCAATTATGGCAGCATCGATTCTGTAGTCAGTCGCGAAATTTTTGTTCGCAGCGCTCTTGTCGAAGGTGATTGGGAAACCAAGCATGCCTTCTTTAAGCAAAACCGCAAATTACTGCAAGAAGTTGAAGAGTTAGAGCACAAATCACGTCGTCGAGACATCTTAGTAGATGACGATGAGCTGTTTGATTTCTATGACCAACGCGTTGGTACCGAAGTGGTGTCTGGTAAGCACTTTGATACTTGGTGGAAAAAAGCATCAAAAGAAAACAAAGAGCTGCTTAACTTCGAAAAAGAGATGCTATTTAAGGGCGACGCAAGCCATGTTACTGACTTGGATTACCCAAACTTTTGGCATCAGAATGGGCTCAAGTTCAAGCTTAGTTACCAATTTGAACCAGGTGAAGACAATGATGGTGTAACGGTCCACCTACCGCTACCGATCCTAAATCAGGTGGAGCCAGCAGGATTTGATTGGCAGATCCCAGGCCTACGTCACGAGTTAATCGTGAGTTTGATTAAGTCGCTGCCAAAAACGGTACGTAAAAACTTTGTCCCAGCGCCAAACTATGCTGACGCGTTTTTGGCACGAGTGACACCGATGGAAGCACCACTGCTTGATGCGCTTGAGAAAGAGTTGCGCCGTATGACGGGCGTAGAAGTATTGCGCGAAGAATGGAACCTCGACCAAGTATCGGATCACTTGAAGGTAACATTCAGAGCGGTCGATCATCGCAATCGTAAGCTCAAAGAGCACCGTGATCTGCATGAGCTTAAAGAGAGCTTGAAAGATAAGGTACAAGAAACCCTGTCTAAAGTGGCTGACGATGACATTGAGCAACAGGGCCTTCATACGTGGAGCTTTGGTGAGTTGCCGAAGGTGTATCAACAAAAGCGTGGTGGCTACGATGTGAAAGCATTCCCGGCGATTGTGGATGGCAAAGACAGCGTTGAGATCAAACTGTTTGAAACAGAGCAAGAGCAGATCAGTGCGATGCAGGCAGGCCAGCGACGTCTGGTGTTACTCAATGTGCCTTCGCCAATTAAATATCTGCACTCAAATTTACCCAACAAATCCAAACTAGGCTTGTACTTTAACCCCTATGGAAAAGTACTCGACTTGATTGATGATTGTATCGCTTGTGGTGTTGATAAGCTTATTGAAGAGCAGGGTGGTCTTGTTTGGCAGGCCGAAGAGTTTGATAAGCTCAAAGAGCACGTTCGCGCTGAACTTGGAGATACGGTTGTCGATATCGCCAAGCAGGTCGAAACGATTTTGACTACGGCGTTCAACATCAACAAGAAGCTCAAAGGTAAAATTGACTTCACCATGGCTTTTGCTTTGTCTGACATCAAAGCACAAATTGAAAGCTTGATCTTCAAAGGGTTTGCGACCGAATGTGGTTGGAAGCGCCTACCGGATATCTTACGTTATATGAAGGCCATTGAGCGTCGAATGGAGAAGTTACCGATTGACCCGAATAAAGACCGCCTGCAAATGCTAAAGATTGAATCGGTGACTAACGACTATAAAGAGCTGCTCAACAAAATTCCGAAGGGAGTGGCCGTACCGGAAAACGTCAAGGAAGTACGTTGGATGATCGAGGAGCTACGAGTCAGCTTCTTTGCTCAGCAACTGGGTACGCCATATCCTGTTTCTGATAAGCGAGTTAAAAACGCAATTGATGCTTGTTAGGTATATAAATTGCATGCTAATTTAACGAGAGAGTTTTTTGACGGATTTGGCAGAGCTTTGCCGCGAGGCGCTCTACTAACGGACTAAACAAGAAGGTTAACTATGAAAAAGACACTACTTGCGCTGGCTCTGATTGGCGCTTCAGCAACAGCTTCTGCGGACTCTTGGATTTACGGTAGTGCAAGTGTCGGTCAAGCGGATCTTGGCGGTGAAACGGCTTCTTCGTACAATGTACACGTGGGCACTGGGATTTTGCCATTTATCGGCCTTGAAGCGGGTTACCAAACGTTTGGTGAGTTTTCTGGTGCACGTTATGACGGCAAAGACTTGGACCTAGAAGGTTCGGCCTTGTACTTTGCAGCAAAACCGAGCATCGATTTTGGTCCGTTACATGTTTACGCGAAGGCGGGTCTGCATTCTTACAAGATTGAAGATAGCAGCGCTGACTTCAAAGAAGATGAAATCGATATGATGTATGGCATTGGCGCTGAGTATTTTATGGCGGGGCCAATTTCACTGGGTGCAAGCTACAGTGTGTTTTCTATGAAAGAAGACGACGTATCGAACTTCTCGCTTAACGCGACGTTCCACTTCTTATAATTTAGGCGTCATGTCTTATTAAATACCCGGCAGTGTTGCTGGGTATTTTTATTTACCTTTATGGTTTTTGTTTTGTGTTTGGGGAAGAAAAATGAAAAAAACACTTTTAGCTCTTATGCTTGTAGGCGTGTCGGCATCGGCATCGGCTGATTCTTGGTTATACGCTGGTGTACAAGGTGGTAAATCTAACCTTCAGAGTGAGAGTTCAACGGCTTACGGTTTTCACGTAGGTACTGGTATTCTTCCTATCATTGGTTTAGAAGCGGGTTACTTTAATCATGGCTCTATTGACGTAGAAGCTCGTAACACAGACGGAAGCGCTGATCTTTCTTCTTTCTATGCAGCGGCAAAGCCAAGCATCGATTTCGGTCCACTGCATATTTACGCGAAAGGCGGCATTAATACGTTTAACGTTGAGTATTCAGGCGGCCTACGCTCTTTATCTGATGATTCTGGTGTTGGCCTAATGTACGGTGTGGGTGCTGAGTACAATATCTTGCCAGGTCTGACGATTGGTGCGAGCTACCAATCATTTGGTGTTGAACTGGATGGTGACGGTGAGAGCGTAGACAGCTACACGCTGAACGCGACGTTCCACTTCCTATAAAAGACGTTTCCTAGTAGAAAGGCGACCATTTGGTCGCCTTTTTGTTTTTGCACATTGACAAGTGCGTTTGCTTTGTTGATGACACAAGCTCTCAAAACGGGTGAATTCAACTAACCTTATAAAATGCATCAAGCTATCTTTCTGAATAGGGGAGAGGTATGAGGTTAGTGTTGTTATTGCTCGTCAGTGCCATGACTACCGCTGCATGGGCATACAGTGATAATTTGGAACACCGCGTTGTCATTGCTACATCAAAAGACTTAAACAGCCCACAAACACGGTACTTAACCAAGGTATACCGGGTTGCCTTTGAACGTTTGGGCAAATCCATGTCTTTGCGCCACTGTCCTTCGAAGCGCTGCACTTCCAAATCAACCAGTCTAAGAGTCGACGGGGAACTCTCACGGGTTTACGACTATCAAGATCGACATCCGGAGCTTGTGCGCGTTAGTGAACCTCATTGGTCATCTGGTTTTATTGCTCTTACCCTCAATGACAGTTTGTTGGTTGATGGCGTAGATTCTCTCATCGGCAGTGACTATCGAATTGATTACAAGCTAGGGAGTTATGGTAGCCAAGCCCTGTTATACACATTGGGTGAGCCTCCTCGATTGTATCCGGTCGAGTCGGTCGAACTCGGTATAAAACGCTTGCTCTACAATCGGAGCGATATGTTTATTGTCAGTGAAATGAACGCGTTAGAGCATTTGTCTTCGGAAAAAATGCAAGGGGAAGGATTGCGTTCGGCGGGGTACGTGAGTCGATTTTCCGCGCATATGTACCTCAGCAAGGACCATCAAGAAATGGCAACTAATCTCGCCAAGGTATTAAGAGAGATGCGTGAAGAAAAGCTGCTAGAACAGTATTGGTATGAGGAGTTTAATCATAAATTCGCACCAACGTTTACTTCACCAAAGCAGATGATTGATGACTTCTAAATTTGCTAGAGTGGTAGATACGAGTAAATTAACGAGGAAGATTGGGTGAAGGAACACACACTCTATTATGTCTATGATCCTATGTGCTCATGGTGTTGGGGGTACAAACCGGTTTGGCAGCAAATCAAAACTGAGCTTGAAAAGTTGGTTTCTGTGCAATATGTCGTCGGTGGGTTAGCACCAGACAGCAATCAAGCTATGTCAGCGGAAATGCAGCAACAGATCGCCGCTTATTGGACGCGAATTGAGGCTTTGTTAGGGACTGAGTTCAATCATGACTTTTGGTTGGAGAACACACCAAGACGATCGACTTATCCTTCTTGCCGCGCGGCATTGGCAGCACGTAAGCAGGGTAAAGAGATCGAGATGATTGAGGGAATACAACAGGCTTACTATTTAGACGCCAAGAATCCAAGCGACGATGACATCTTACTGGAAGTCGCTGAGTCGATATCGCTTGATATTGATGCATTTGAACGAGACTATCGCTCTGACTCTCTCGAGCATGAATTTCAAAGAGAGCTGGAGTTTGCTCGCAGCATTGGTGGTAACAGTTTCCCGTCCCTATTTCTCACCACAGGTAAAGGCATCATCGAACTGCCAATTGATTATCAAAACCCTCAAGTCACCATCGCACAAGTTCGTCAGCTGACAAACTAAAAAAGCCACTCTTAGGAGTGGCTTACAAAACGTCTTATTTTATGCAATAAAAGCATCATTGTGGTGTAAAGAACATAATTTGTTGAAACCATATATTTGACATGACTCGAGCCAGTATCGAAACGGAATATAACCACACTCCTCATATGTATTATAAATAGTGACTAATCCCACATATCAGTCACGTTTCGGATTCTCCAATATGAAGCCAAAATATATATATGCAATCGCAGTGCTTTTCCCATTATTTGGTTGCCAAAACATAGAAACTATTTTCCCTCCGGCGCATAAAGTGTTGGTGGTGGGGGATACTTTAGTTTATGAAGGTATGATCACGGGTGAAGCTGTGCTTGAGGCAATGCGGGTTGTAAATGAAAGCGACACACCAGTTAAAAAGCTTAAGATCACCAGTAGTGGCGGTAATATGGCGGTGGGCATTGAGTTTGGTTATTTTATTAAACAACACAACTTAGATGTAGAAGTGAGTGAGTTGTGTTTCTCTTCTTGTGCAAATTATGTTTTGTCGGCTGCAAAGAGCGTCGTGATTAACACTAATTCTTTGATTGGATGGCATGGAGGCAGTAATCAATCCGATGAACTTTGGGATTTAAGTGTGCCTAAGGAAGATAGACAAGAGTTTATGATCTATTTAAATCGATTGCGGATGAAAGAAAAGGTGTTTTTTAATTATGTTGGTGTCGACCAAGAAATCACGTCGTATGGTCAAACGCTAGAAAATAACTGCCAAACTCTCCAGAAAACGGATGGCTGGTATTATTCCACAGAAGATCTTCACAGAATGGGTATTGAGAATTTTACTGTTAAAGGCAGCGGTTTGCTCAACGAAATAGAGTATAAAGATGATGGCGGAAAAATTGACACGACAGGATTTAAAGGGAGAAAAGTGACATCCTGTTTGCAAGAAAACGTATTTGATACATAACACTTATTTAAACGGTAAAAAAAGAGCTACTTAAAAGTAGCTCTTTAATTATGAAGGAAACGACTTATTGTCTATGCTTGCTGCTTTTGTAGCTCAGCTTCTTTCTCTTCATCTTCAATTAACGCATCAACGATAACCGCACATGCAGCATCACCTGTGATGTTTAGCGCTGTACGAATCATGTCGAAAATACGGTCTAGAGCGAATAGAAGTGGTAGGCCTTCAATTGGAATGCCTGCTGCCAGAAGTACAGCAACAACTAGGAATGATGGCCCCGGAACACCCGCCTGACCCACCGCGCCTAGAGTCGATGTTACGATGATTGCAATGTAAGCACCCATGCCTAAATCGATGTTGAACAGCTGGGCAAAGAAGATTGCGACTAGGCCGTAGTAAATCGCGTTACCAGACATGTTAATGGTAGCGCCAAGTGGCAGAACGAAAGATGCGGTAGAGTTCTTAACACGCAGTTCGTGCTCAACCGTGTCCATCGTTACAGGCAGTGTCGCCATTGAAGACGCTGTAGACAGTGCAACGGCTTGTGGCTTTTTCATCGCTGTTAGGAATTTCTTCGCTGACGTTTTAGTAAAGACGTGTACCATTGCAGGGTACACAACAAAGCCGAAGATAAGGATTGCGGCAACGTAGACAACAAACAGCTTGAAGACCACCATAAGTGCGCCGAAGCCGAAGGTGCCAACCGCTTCTGCCATTAGACCAAATACACCGATTGGTGCAATGATCATCACTTTATTGATCATCCAAACCATTGCATCAACAATTGCATTTACGCCGTTGATGATCGGTTCACGTTTCTCTTTCGCTTGCTTAGAAATCGCAATACCAAAGAACATACAGAATACTAAAATCTGAAGGATGTTTGCTTCGTTAAGTGATTGGAAAACGTTGGTTGGGATCATACCAGTGATGGTTGCCCAGAAAGTAGGGAGTTCACCTTTTGAAGCGTATTCTGCAGAGAACATGCCTTCGACGCCTGAAACATCGATACCCATGCCCGGTTGAAATACTTCACCCATGAATAGCGCAAGCGCTACCGCTAGAGCCGAAGTTAGACCGAAGTAACCTAGCGTTACGATGCCGACTTTACCCGCAGACTGGCTGTTACCTAGGCCTGCTGCACCAGAGATCAGTGCAACGGCAACCAAAGGGATCACCAGCATTTTGATTAAGTTAATGAAGATCGCACCCAGTGGAGCGAACATAGTGGCAGCATCTCCCATGAAGGCACCAACGGCAGTACCTACAATCATGGCGATAACAACTTGCACGCCAATGTTGCTTAGCAAATTCTTTTCTTTTAACACTTCCATAACCTCTGTGCTAATTATTTTTAAATATCCAGGACAACCATCTGAGCATATACCTCAAAATGGTTAATAATTTCGTCTCGCTTTTTACACGTTATTTTTACAATTAGCAATACGTCTAGAGGTTGAGCGTGTTAATTAAAGACACTTTTATTGATAAGTGACAATTTTTTAGCCAATAGCAATCGTTTGCTATTGTTGCTGGGTATGTGTTTGTAGAAATAGATAGATGTTGCCTTATGCTGAGGGGAGGGGAACTTATTCGCTATGAATGTTAAAAAAAAGATCGGTTTCTTTGCTAAGTAAGAAACCGATCTCATAGATGTTTAGATGGCTAACACGTTACTTCTGTGTTGCAGCCTTCATGGAAGATACAAAACTTGCGAGCTGATTTAACATCTCATCAGGTTGCTGGGTATTGGATTCAATGATTTTTACCACCGCAGACCCTGAAATTGCGCCAGCAGCCCCAGACTCAATCGCTTTTTTTACTTGCGCGGGTTCAGAGATACCAAAACCAAGTAGTGATGGTGGCGCATTGTATTGATTGAGTCTAGCTAACATATCACCGACAGGCATGTTGGCTTTTGTCTCTGCTCCTGTAACGCCAGCGCGAGAAAGCAGGTAAGTGTATCCGCCTCCTAGTTTCGCTACGGACTCTAACGTCTCATCTGACGCGGTTGGTGGGGCAATGAAGATAGGTTCGATACCGTGCTTTTTCGCGGCGGCAACGAACTCTTCACTCTCATTGGTCGGAACGTCAGCGATGAGCACTGAATCAATGCCAGCCTCAGCGCAGCGCTGATAGAAGTTGTCGATACCTCTGGCAAACACCAAGTTCGCGTACATCAGCAGGCCAATTGGTAATTCTGGATATTGAGCTCGGATCTTGCCAATGAGTTCAAAACAGATATCCGGAGTCGCGCCTGAATCAAGTGCACGGATGTTGGCGCCTTGAATGGTCGGGCCGTCAGCCAGTGGATCAGAAAATGGAATGCCGAGCTCTAGAGCATCTGCACCTGACTCAACGAGCGTCTGCATAATACGTAAAGACTGCTCAGGGTTAGGGTCACAAACCGTTACGAACGGAACAAATGCGCCTTGGCTTTTCTCGTTTAGGCGCTCAAACATCGCTTGGTAACGGTTCATTAGATGACTCCTTTTTCTTCTAAGATGGCGTGAACAGTGAAGATGTCTTTGTCACCACGGCCAGACAAGTTAACGACTAACAGCTGTTCTTTCTCTGGGTTTTGTCGCGCCATACGCAGTGCGTGGGCTAGGGCATGTGACGACTCAAGAGCCGGGATGATGCCTTCGCTGCGAGCAAGTTCTTGGAAAGCTTCTAATGCTTCGTCGTCGGTGACGTTATCGTATTCAGCGCGGCCAATCGCATTTAGATGTGCATGCTGTGGGCCAACCGATGGGAAGTCGAGACCCGCTGAAACCGAGTAGGATTCTTCAACCTGACCATTAGGATCTTGCATCAGTGGCGCTTTCATACCAAAGAAGATTCCCGTTTTGCCGTGTTTAAGCGGTGCGCCGTGTTGGTCGGTGTCTATGCCCTTACCAGCAGGTTCAACACCAATCAGTCGAACGCTTTCTTCTTCGATAAAGTCTGCAAACATGCCGATCGCATTTGAGCCACCACCAACACAAGCAATGACAGCGTCTGGCAAGCGACCTTCACGTGCAAGGATCTGGTTTTTCGTCTCCTCACCGATCATGCGCTGAAAATCGCGCACTATGGTCGGGAATGGGTGAGGGCCTGCTGCGGTTCCAAGCAAGTAGTGCGCTTCTTCGTAGCTTGCTGACCAGTCTCGAAGCGCTTCGTTACACGCATCTTTCAAGGTTGCTGAGCCAGAGTGAACAGGGATCACTTCTGCACCCATTAGTTTCATACGGAAAACGTTCGGGCTTTGGCGTTCTACATCTTTCGCACCCATATAAACGCGACATTTAAGGCCTAGTAGCGCACACGCAAGTGCCGTTGCAACACCGTGTTGACCGGCACCCGTTTCAGCGATGATTTCTTCTTTACCCATACGCTTAGCCAATAGAGCCTGACCGAGTACTTGGTTAGTCTTGTGTGCCCCACCGTGCAGCAGATCTTCACGCTTTAAGTACAGCTTGGTTTTGGTGCCTTTGGTTAGGTTACGCGTTAGAGTCAGCGCGGTTGGACGGCCTGCATATTCTTGTAGTAACCCCATGAACTCACTGCGAAACTCAGGGTCTGCTTGCGCGTCGATAAAAGCTTGTTCTAGCTGCTCAAGCGCTGGAACCAAAATCTGTGGTACGTATTGACCACCGTATTCACCAAAGTAGGCATCTAATTTTGCCATGATTCAATTCCTTCAATTCATTGTCAGCCGAATGCTCAGCTGTTAGTAATCTCTTATCGCTGCAAATGCGTCTTGCAACTTTTGTGTGTCTTTTTTACCAGGGGAAAGCTCAACGCCTGAATTCAAATCTAAACCTAGGCAACCGTGCTGAGCGGCTTTTTGCGCGTTGAATGGATTAATACCTCCCGCCAACATCACTTGTTCGGGTTGAGCGATCAGAGACCAATCAAACACCAACCCAGTACCACCAGTTTGGTTGCCGACTTTAGTATCTAAAAGGTGGCGAGTGACACCTTCAGCGATAAGTTCTGGCACTTGATCAGTCACGCCATACGCTTTCCAAATTTCAACTTCGTCCGATAACTGAGCTTTTAATTGAGAGACGAAAGCCTGATCTTCATCGCCATGTAACTGAACCGCCGCAAGCCCCAGCTCGTTAACGCGTTCCACAATCAACTCAATCGAATGGTTTTGGAAGACACCGACATAATTCAATGGGGCACCGCTCATGGTTAAACGAGCCATTTCGAGGTCGACAAATCGTTTAGATTGCTCAACAAAGATCAATCCACCAAATACCGCACCGGCTTGATAGGCTTTCGCAGCATCGTCAGGGTGGGTCAAGCCACACACTTTGTTTTCACCTAGGGTGACTTTGCGAACGGCAAGCTCGAGGTTTTTTTCTGCCATTAATGAGCTACCGATAAGGAAGCCATCTGCATAAGCGGCCAAATCACGCACTTGTTGGTGAGTATAAATTCCGGACTCTGAAATCACAGTCGCGTTTGGTGCGAGTTCACGAATTGTCGGCGCAAGCTCTTTAGTGCGATTGAGGTCTGTACTTAAGTCTCTCAGGTTGCGGTTATTAATCCCAATAACCTTAGCGCCAAGTTTTACTGCACGATGTAACTCTTCTTCATTACTGACTTCCGTCAGAATCCCCATGTTCAATGAGTGAGCGACCGACTCCAGCGCTTGGTATTGCGCGTCATCCAGTACTGATAGCATCAGTAATATGGCGTCCGCTTGGTAGTAACGCGCCAGGTAGACCTGATAGGTGTCGACCATAAAGTCTTTACATAAGACAGGTTGCTTTACTTGATTACGTACCTGAGGTAAAAACTCGAAGTCACCTTGGAAATATTTCTCGTCTGTTAACACTGAGATTGCATCGGCGTGATTGTTGTAAACAGAAGCGATGTAGTCGAGGTCAAAGTCTTCACGGATCAAGCCTTTCGAAGGCGAAGCTTTTTTACATTCTGTGATGAACGCGGTTTTGCCTTGGGCAAGCGCATCGTAGAAGCTTCGGTCAGATTGAGATAGTTCGGACTGAAAGCCTGCTAATGGCTGGGCAGACTTGCGATCGGCGACCCACTGGTATTTGTCGTTAACTATCTTAGCTAATACCTCGGCCATCTTGGCTTCATTTACCGAAACATGTTCAGACAGTTGTTCAGTTGATTGAGTCATTGCGAAACCTTTGTTGTTACTATGCGTGTGCAGCTAGTTTCTTGACTAGCTCATACGCTTTACCTGAGTTCATTGCTTCAATTGCTTTTTGCGTATTGGCCTTGAGATCTTCGTGACCAAACAAACGCATTAACAATGCAACGTTTACCGCTACTGCGCCAAGCTGAGCATCATTACCTTTGCCGGTTAGGATATTGGTGATGATCGCTTTGTTTTCTTCAGGGTCGCCACCTTTAATGGCTTCAAGTGGATGTTCTTCTACACCAAAGTCAGCAGGGGTTAGAGTGTAGTGATGAATTTCACCATCTTTGATCTCGGCAACGGTTGTCGGGCCATGAATGGCGACTTCGTCAAGTCCGCTTCCGTGTACAACGGCTGCGCGCTTCATCCCCATCTGCAACATGGTCTCGGCGATTGGACGAACCAATGCTTCGCTGTACACACCCATCAGCTCGATATTCGGTCGAGCAGGGTTAATGAGTGGCCCAAGGATGTTAAAGATGGTGCGTGTTTTCATGGTTTGACGAACAGGCATGGCGTGACGAACGCCACCGTGATATTGAGGTGCAAACAAAAATGCCACACCAATCTCATCAACGGCTCTGGCTGTATCTTCTGCGCTCATCGCTAGATTAATGCCAAAAGAGTCTAGTAGGTCAGAAGAGCCTGATTTGCTCGACACGCTACGGTTGCCGTGTTTAGCGACTTTTAAGCCACAAGCAGCGGCGACAAATGCCGCTGTAGTTGAAATATTGATGGTGTTGTGACCATCGCCACCAGTACCCACAATATCCGCAAAGTCGTAATCAATAGCCGGAAAAGGATTCGCATTGGCTAATAGCGCTTTTGCTGCACCTGCAATTTCGTCTGGGGTTTCCCCTTTGATTTTTAAAGCCGTAAGTGCCGATGCCATTAATATCGGATCCAGCTCGCCACGAATGATGATATCGAACAGCTGTTGGCTCTCTTGCTGAGTCAGCGATTGCTGGTCATACAGTTTGTTAATGATTGTTTCCATGCGAAATCTCCTTATTGCTGCTCTTGCTTTTCGAGTGCCCATTCGATGGCATTCGCCAACAACGTTGCGCCGTAAGTGGTCATGATTGATTCAGGGTGAAATTGGAAGCCACACACTTTATCTTGTTCGTTGACCACTGACATAACCAGATCATCGACTTCCGCGGTAATGGTCAGCGACTTAGGGACTTCAGTCGCCACTAATGAATGATAACGGGCGATCGCGAGTGGCGAAGGAAGCCCTTGATAGGTAGGGTGGTTTTGATGTTCCATCATCGATACCTTACCGTGAATAATTTCACCGGCCCCAGCAACAACACCGCCATACGCCTCAACAATTGCTTGGTGACCAAGACAAATACCAATCATAGGCACTTTGCCTTTTAGGCGCTGAATTAGGTCAGGCATCGAGCCGGCTTCAGACGGTGCACCTGGCCCAGGAGAAAGTAGTACGACAGGGTTTTCCAGTTGAGTGACCGCCGTTTCAATCACTTGCGCAGCGATATGGTTACGGTAGATGGTGACCTCATGACCGAGTGAACGAAATTGATCTACTAGGTTATAAGTGAAGGAGTCGAAATTATCGATAAATACTATGTTCGCCATGTCGTACTCCTAGTTCTGCGCTTGGCTTGATTGGTGGGCCGCTTGAATGGCGGATATGACCGCTTGCGCTTTACCGCGAGTCTCATCAGCTTCTGCTTGAGGGTCAGAGTCAAATACTACCCCGGCACCTGCTTGCACTTGCGCAATGCCATTTTCAACGTAGGCGGAACGAATCACAATACAGGTATCCAAAGTCCCTTCACCTGTTAGATAGCCAACAGCACCGCCGTAGCTGCCGCGTCGAGATCCTTCAACATCTCGAATCAGTTGCATGGCGCGAATTTTTGGCGCGCCAGTTAACGTACCCATATTCATGCACGCTTGGTACGCATGAAGTGCATCTAAATCTTGGCGAAGTTGACCGACGACGCGCGAGACCAAGTGCATTACATGGCTATAGCGGTCGACTTTTAGCAAATCGGCTACGTGGCGGGAGCCTGCTTGTGAGATACGAGCAACATCGTTACGCGCCAGATCAACCAGCATCATGTGCTCTGCGTTTTCTTTTTTATCGCTGCGCAATTCAAGCTCGATACGGCTGTCTAAATCAAAGTCGATCTCACCGTTGGCTCGCTTACCGCGACGACGCGTTCCGGCAATTGGATAAATTTCAACTTGGTTGGTGCTGGTTTCGTATTTGAGCGCGCTCTCAGGGGAAGCTCCAAACAAAGTAAACAGCTCGTCTTGCATATAGAACATGTAAGGGCTTGGGTTACTTTGTTTTAATTCTTTGTAGGCGGCGAGTGGTGACGGACAAGGCAAGGTGAAACGACGAGATGGGACAACCTGGAACACATCTCCTTTAACCACGAACTGCTTTAAATCTCGCACGGTTTGGCAAAAATCTTGGTCCGAGATGCTAGGTACAGCGTCTACAGTGGCGAGTTTAGTTGCTTCTGGTAGATGTTTAAGTTCCGCACACTGAGCTTGAATCTCGTTGACGCGAGCCTCTAGGGTTTGTTTTTCAGTCTGATTGGCAAATAAGGTCGCTTTTAGATCACAAGATTGACGTTGATGGTCGACGACAAGCAGCGTCTCTGCGATGTAAAACACATAGTCTGGACATTGATTACTTTGAGCCGCTTCACCTAACGGCTCAAAGTTTGCCACGAGGTCGTAGGCAAAGAGGCCGCCGAGAAAAAGGGCGTGTTGGTGTTGTTCGCTCAGATCAAAACTATGTTGAACAAGGCGTAGTGCATCAAAAGAGGACGCTTCGCGTAAGCGAGAATCTTCATCCAAAGTGTCACAAGGAGCAGAAAACTCGAGCGTTAACACTGAACCGTCAAAACTATGCTTCACGTTAGCATGGATGTTTTGCGTTAGGTGCGAGAGTAAATGTTGACCGTTGGAGGTGAGCGCCGTCATTGATACCGTGTGGCCATAACAGACAATACGTACCGCTGAATCAACGATAAGTAAGCTTTTAAGGTCTTGCTTTGAATCAATCTCAGCAGACTCAAGTAACAGGCTGTCGGTCTTGTTCTCACATAAGGTATGGAACAAGCGCGTTGGGTCTTGCGTATAAGGTGCTGACGCTTGAATTACTTCAAGACTTGCTAGCTTTCTGATTTCAATGGCCTTGTTCACAAGACCTCCTTATTAAAAACGTTCAATCTTCCTGTCGTACATAGTGGCATAAAGCAAACGTTGACCCAATGGAGATTTGGGATAAATCGGCGATTGTTTAAGCACTTGGGTGTGAGACAGACTACAAAACAAAAAGCCCGCTATAAGAGCGGGCTTTGGACATTCTATTTCTATAAATTAGAAGTAAACGCTAGCCCACCAAGAACTTGTCCAAGTGCGCCACCAATTTAGGTTTCCTGCAACCACGGCTTCTTCGCGGCCAGATTGCATGGACGCTAGATTCGATTTTTGGTTGTAGGTGTTTTCTTGTAACATGGTCGCCCTAAATTGAGGTACTTCGTATTTGTGTACTAGTTAACTAGTGCAGAGGTAAAAAGTCAACTAAAAAAATATAATTATGCGAATTGATTTACACAGCCACACAACAGCCTCTGACGGAAGACTTGCACCACATGATTTAATTGATAGAGCGTTAAGCTTTAATCTCGATGTGCTTGCTATTACCGATCACGATACTGTTGATGGACTACAGGCCGCGCACGACTACATAGCTCAGCATCAACACCCACTTAAGTTGATAAATGGCATCGAAATTTCTACCGTTTGGCAGAACAAAGACATTCACATTGTTGGACTTAATATTGATCCTGACAGTGAAGCGCTCAATACATTAATCGAGCAACAGAAGAAGCACCGTGAAGGTCGAGCTGAGTTGATCGCGCATCGGCTGAGCAAAGCGACCAGAGAGGGGGTGCTTGAAGAAGTGCGACTAATTGCGGGAGAGGCCCCTATAACCCGAGCTCATTTTGCCAAGTGGTTGGTGGAAAATGGTTACGCAAAAACCATGCAGCAAGTGTTTAAAAAGTTTTTAACTCGCAATAACCCCGGTTACGTTCCGCCTGCTTGGTGTTCTATGGCTGAAGCGGTGGACGCGATTCATGCCGCAGGTGGTCAAGCTGTATTGGCTCACCCAGGGCGCTATGACTTGACCGCGAAATGGCTAAAACGCTTACTTGCCGCTTACGTCGAAGCTGGCGGTGATGCAATGGAGGTTGCGCAGCCACAACAAGGCCAACAAGAAAGGCGCAACTTGGCGGATTATGCTATACAATACAAACTATTAGCTTCTCAAGGTAGCGACTTTCATTATCCGTCACCATGGATGGAGTTGGGGCGCAACTTATGGTTACCTTCAGGCGTTGAGCCTGTATGGAAAGATTGGGGTATTGAGCCTTCCTGTGCGAAATAGCTCGCACGAATCATTTCAATGCCATTTAACTATAGAGTCGAGAGACTCGATAATGAGGAATTACAATGAGCCAGTTTTTTTACGTTCACCCAGAAAACCCTCAGGCTCGCTTGATCAACCAGGCTGTAGCAATCATTCGTAACGGTGGGGTGGTTGTCTATCCTACCGACTCAGGCTACGCGCTAGGTTGTCAGCTTGAAAATAAACAGGCGCTTGAACGCATCTGCCAGATCCGTCGATTGAACGAGAAACATAACTTCACTTTACTGTGCCGCGATCTGTCTGAGCTTTCCTTATACGCTCGCGTGGATAATACTGCTTTTCGTTTGTTAAAGAACAACACGCCAGGGCCTTACACCTTTATTTTCAAAGGAACGAAGGAAGTGCCAAGACGTTTAATGAACTCGAAGCGTAAGACGATCGGGATCCGTGTTCCTGACAATCGTATTGCACTGGATCTGCTTGAAGCGCTTGGTGAACCTATGATGTCGACCTCACTGATTCTTCCGGGCAACGATTACACCGAATCTGATCCTGAAGATATCCGCGATAAGCTTGAACATGCGGTAGACTGTATTTTGAATGGTGGTTACCTCGGGGAGCAACCAACCACTGTGGTTGATTTTAGCGAGGATGAACCGGTTATCGCTCGTGTGGGCGCGGGTGACCCAGCACCTTTCGAATAAGCAAAAGTTCGTGATTTATGACACAGATTTTGCGATAATGTGCGGCCGCGATTTTGGGTCGCGCATTTTTATTCGACGTCTGAGAAGACGACACATAGGTAAATAAATGAACGAAAAATTACAGAAAGTATTAGCACGAGCAGGTCATGGATCACGTCGCGAGCTGGAAGCTTTAATCAAAGCGGGCCGTGTAAGTGTGAATGGCATTGTCGCTAAACTTGGTGAGCGACTAGAAGATGAAAACGCCGTTGTGCGTATTGATGGCCATACTGTGTCTGCGAAAGCACAGGAAGAAGTCATCTGTCGTGTTCTTGCTTACTACAAGCCGGAAGGTGAGCTGTGTACTCGTCATGACCCAGAAGGTCGCCGTACTGTATTTGACCGTCTACCTAAGATCCGCGGCTCTCGTTGGATTTCTGTTGGCCGTCTAGATGCGAACACCTCTGGTCTATTGCTATTCACTACAGATGGTGAACTAGCAAACCGCCTGATGCACCCAAGCCGTCAAGTCGAGCGTGAATATTTGGTTCGCGTGTTCGGTGATGTGACGGAGCAAAAAGTGAAAAACCTAGTTCGCGGTGTTGAACTGGAAGATGGCATGGCGCGCTTTGAAGATGTCGTTTACGCGGGTGGTGATGGCATGAACCACACCTTCTACGTTGCGATTAATGAAGGTCGTAACCGTGAAGTGCGTCGTTTGTGGGAATCTCAAGAGACCACAGTAAGTCGATTAAAGCGTGTTCGTTACGGCGATATCTATCTAGATAAGAAACTGCCACGTGGCGGTTGGATGGAGCTAGATCTAAAACAGGTTAATTACCTACGTGAGATGGTAGAGCTTCGCCCAGAAAAAGAGACGTTACTTGACGAAAACAAGTCGAACACATCACGCAAACGTGAGCGTTCGCGCAGTCAAAAAATTCGCCGTGCGGTGAAGCGCCACGAAGAGCGAGTCAATAGCGGTGGTGGTCGTAGCAACAACCCATCACGCCGTAAACCTCGTAAAGGTGCTGGAGAGCAAGGTTCTCGTGCCAAGCAAGGCGGTAAGCCACAACGCCAGCAGCGTAAATAATTGAAAAAGCAGCCGAATGGCTGCTTTTTTCCTTCTATTGGATGCTTAGCTGGTTGGCTAAGCGCGCCACTCTTGCCCCTAAATATTCCCCCGTCGCGTAATCTGCTGGATGCAGCTTTCCGTCTATACCTTGTGAAGCAATACCTAATTGGGTTCCAAGGCGGTTGAGCTTTAACTCACCAGATTCGGTCGTTTTATCCAGCCCAAGCCAAATCATACCGTGCTGACTGGCTAAGGTATTGAGGTACTGTAAGGTACTGGATTGATCACCGTTCAATGCGCCGCCACTGGTAAATCCAGCGGCGATTTTGTTTGCCCATTTTTGCTCACACCACGTCTCACTGCTGGCGTCAGCAAAGGCCTTAAACTGTGCGGCTACGCCACCCATATAAGTTGGTGAGCCGAAAATGATCGCATCACATGCTTCAAGAGTGGAAAAGAGTGCATGGTTAACAAATCGTCCCGCCTGAAGATCTTCACCTTTAATACGGTAAGAAAACACCTCGGTTTCCAATTGTTGTTCGGCTCCTGCGGCTATCGCGAGTGCTAACTGAGCGGTGACGTCGGTTTGGCTAAAATAAATGATGGCAATTTTTGGCAAAATGAATCCCTTTGTCGGTTGTTATGAACTTTGGCGGCCAGCTTAAAACCTCAACCTTGGTCGAGGTCAACCGTAAGATTTGTGTTTCTGCCTTCGTTTTGAAAAACGCTTTTGTTGGCCAGGGGCTCGCGTGCGAGCTTTCCATTTATGAAGGGTATCGCTAATCCATTTCTTGTGTGAAAGCGATCAAATTGTAATTTGATAGACCGCTAAATTATGGTTGAAATGTTATAACATAACAATATAATGAGTGGGTATGCTGCAGATCGACCTTGATTAGGTCAATTTGGGAGTGATCACCAGTTCGTTGCATGTGTTTATCTTGTTCTATATCCGACTCGGGTGCTTGAGGGGGCCCCACTGCTTGTTAGACATAGTCGTAAACGCATGCGACACCCTACAAAAGCGATACCTAGTCAGGTATCGCTTTTTTTGTATAGGTGCACGTTGATTTGGGGATTGGTATTTGCGAAAGAAGCGCCATAGGTGTAGATTTTGCCAAACTCTAGCAGGAAACAATGGGATAACGCGATGAGACTATTGGCTTTGACACTGTTGGTTTGGACGCTAAGCACTCCGTTGACTTTTGCCCAGCCGAGCTTTGACTGCACACTTGCAAGCCAAGTCGCCGAAAAGGTGATATGTGGCAGTAAAGAGCTTTCTCAATTGGATCAGAAAATCACCCAGCGGTATTTGGACACACTAGAAAGTGCACAGGATGATATTACGTCGCTTCGTCAAACCCAACGGCAGTGGTTGATGGAGCGTAATAAATGCGAATACGGTTTTGACTGTATCCTGCAGCAGAGCTTACAGCGCCTGCGCGAGTTAAACTCGTCTTACTCTGAACCATTTTCTTGGGGTGGCGTTTTGCGTCAGTCACCAAGCCTAGATGCGGCACGTGTTGGCTCTACCTATGAGCGTCAGCCCATTACGGTTTTGGCTCAACAAAGTGAATATTGGAATGGCTATCCTTGGTTCAAAGTGGTCGCTAATGGCCTGCAAGCTTATCAGTGGGGCGGAATCATATGTGATCCTTCTATGCCTGACAAAACCTACTGTGAGGAGTAACGGTATCTATGAGCCTTTGACCAGCTCTAGGTACTTTTTCTCAATAAACTCTTTCTCTTTGCTCATATGCTGAAGTTGTTGGTTAGCACTGAGCAACTCAGACTTTAGCTGTTCGATATCAGCAATACTGGACAGCTTTTTCTTATAGTTCTCAATGGTGTTGAGTAGGCGCTCTTTCTCTTGTTGATGTTCTTTTAGCACGTCAGCGACATTTCCAGCTTCACTGATTTGGATGTACTCATTTTCAAGCTGTGCGAACTCCTTTTCCAACTGAAGTTTTTCCATTCTCAGCCCCTCAACCGTGGTGTTTTGTTGGGCGAGTTTGGATTTTGCTTTGCGTAACCCTCGTACGCTCTTATCTAGATTTATCCGCAGTGTGTTTATCAGTTGGTGGGACTTATTCAGTTTGGTGTTCAGTGAGTCAATCGTGCCATTATCCTGCTCACTCAGCATTCGATCATTTTCGGCCCGAATCTGAGCGACTTGATCTTCCAATGCTTGTTGAATATCGACCAAATCATTGAGTGTTTTACTGTTGTCAGCACTGTAATTTAACGCGCTTTCAACCGACTGTTGGCAAAGTGCATAAGTGGCAGGGTCTATTGCCTTATTTCCGGACACCTCGACCCCGAAGCGACGAAACTCTCTTAGTATCAACCACAAGATAATGAACCATAGTAACAGTATCAGTAGCCCGGCGTTTATAGCCAGTGTGATGAGTATATCTGTATCTAGATTCATTCTTTGCTCCTAGCAATACAATGCTTGATAGAGTTAGTTTAGTTCTATCAAGCAAATGTACCTATAATTGAAACAGTTGGACTCTAATGGGTAGATGGATTGGTGAAAATACTGATTGTTGATGACAGTAAGGCAACCTTAGAAATCGTCCGGCGTGCGTTGGAAGATTTTGGTTATCGTCGACTTTCGATCCAAAAAACCAATAGCGCGAAAAAAGCGTTAGAGCTGATTGAAAGCTGGCAACCGGACATTCTACTCACCGATTGGTATATGCCTGAAATGACGGGGCTAAATTTAATAGCAAGCACAAAAAGTGTCCATCCTCATATCAAGTCGGCTATGATCACTACAGTCGAAGACAGAGAGCAGATTGAGCAAGCGCTTACCGCGGGTGCAAGCTTTGTGTTGTCTAAGCCGTTTGAAAATTCCGAGCTACATCGCGCTTTATTGCCTTTAGTCCAAGGGCTTGAAGAAGATGAACTGGTGTTAGAAGCGGAAAGCGATGTTCAAGCAGAGCTTGCGCTACCTAAATTGTCTCAGTTAGCTAAGCTGCTGAGTAAAGAGGTGGGTGTGCCCATATTAGTGAACAACATTCAAACTCAACAGTTTGATGAGACAAAAGTCCCTTGCTTGTTAGCCGTGTATGAAGACAGTGAAAACCAGCGCCTTAAAGCGGTTGCGATGCTAGATGTCTATGCGGTGTGCGTGTTAGCCCAAGGAGGCAGAAAAGTCGCCGACACTGACCTACAGCAAGCGGTTCACAACAAGATGGTTTCTAAGCCAATTATTGATCAATGTCGTCAGGTTTTAGATAAAACGTCGATCGCCTTTCTCGATTCTAACTCGCGTAAAAGTTTGCGCTTAAAGAGCGTCAATTTTGTTGCCAAGCCGTTTGAAAAATTAGAGACCTTGTACCGAAAAAGTGCCGAAAGCCGACTCGACTTTTCTTGTCAATCCGGTCAGATGGCACAAGGAAAAATCACAGTAGTCGGCTTCTAGCACCTAGCTATCTCATCATCAATTCAAGCGACGTACTTCTAACAGCGTAAGTAAGCTGGAAGTCGCTTGGTCTATATCGTCATAGCGAAATGCTTTACCAAGAACCCGCATCCCCTGCATATGGCTTAACACCAGCGAGGCCAGTTGCTCAGAGGGTAAGTGGCTGATCACTCGATCATCTTGCTGACCATTAGCGATGGCTCGACTTATGATGTTTAGCAAGTGATCAAATAAACCATTGCCGGCTTTGAGCACCACATCATCTTCCCCTGCATGCTCGACTAAGGCGTTTTGCATAAAGCAGCCGCAATGTCGCTCACGTTGTATGGCTGCAAAGTCGAGTAAGAACGTGCTGAGTTCAGCGATATTCGCACTGGGTTTATCAAGCTCATTGATGCTAGGCACTTGCACCTGTTTGAGGTAGGTGTCTAAAGCTTCGTAGTAGAGCTGCTGCTTGTCACCGTACGTGTTGTACAAGCTGAAACGATTGATCTCTAGAACCTCGACCAGATCTGAAATCGCGGTGTTCGCATAACCTTTGCGCCAAAACAGCTCCATCGCTTGATGCAGTTTTTCATTTCTATCAAATTTACTTTTACGTGCCATCTGAAAATGATCCTAAATTTTTCTTGACTGATCGTTTAGATATTCTTTATTCTAATCTAAACGATCGTTCAGAAAAAGAAAAAAGGAACAGAAAATGAAAATTTACCAAACCGCTATGACTCCAAGCTGTCGCCGTGTATCGCTGTTTTTAAACGAGCTGGGTATTGAAGTCCCACGTATCGAAATAAACGTGAAAGAGGGCGATAACTTAACGGAAGAGTTCAAAGCGAAAGCAGTGAATGGCCGAGTACCATTGCTAGAGCTGGACGACGGTTCAACCATTTGTGAAAGCGTTGCTATTTGTCGTTACTTTGATGAAATTGCCTTTAACGATAAGAGCTTGTTCGGTATTACAACCAAAGAGAAAGCAGATGTTGAAATGTGGCACCGTATCATTGAATTCCAAGGTTTATATACGGGTTTTCAAGCGTTTCGCAACCTGACTTCTATCTATGATGACCGAGAGACTTGTGTATACGAGTGGGGAGCGGAGTCTAAGAATCGCGTGCGTGAATTTTTGCCTCAGCTTGATGAGCGTTTAGCGAACAGTGGCTATGTCGCTTCGGAGCGTTTCACTATCGTCGACATTACTGCGTACATCTTTGTTGGCTTTGCACAAAATGGCTTGGAGATTGAGGTATTAGAGCAATACCCGAACATCCGTCGTTGGTTTGAACTTGTGTCTTCTCGTCCAGCATTTCAATAAGGAGCTTTACCATGATTGAACTCTATACCGCAGCAACACCAAATGGGCACAAGATCTCTATTGCATTGGAAGAGATGGGGTTAGATTATCAGGTTCATGCACTTGATATCTCGACCAATATTCAAAAAGAGCCTGAGTACATCGCTATCAATCCTAATGGCCGTATTCCGGCGATTATCGATACCAGCAACGAAGACTTTGTTGTGTTTGAGTCGGGCGCAATTTTGCTCTATTTGGCTGAGAAAACCGGTCAATTTTTACCTCAAGATGAAAAGGCACGATCGAGAGTGATTCAGTGGTTGATGTTTCAAATGAGCGGTGTTGGACCGATGATGGGGCAAGCGAATGTCTTTTACCGTTACTTCCCAGAGAAAATTCAACCTGCGATCGATCGTTACCAAAATGAGGGGCGACGCCTGTTTGAAGTCATGAATACTCAGCTTGCCAAATCTCGTTATTTGGCTGGTGAGGAGTACACCATTGCCGATATTGCGACTTGGCCGTGGGTTCGAATTCATGAATGGAGTGGTGTCGACATCGAGGGATTGGACCACCTTAAACGTTGGTTGGACGAGATCGCCGAGCGTCCTGCGGTACAAAAGGGGTTAGCCGTTCCTCCACCATCAAGTGAAACTGCAGAAGAAAGAGCGAAACGCATTAGTCAAATGGTGACTCAGTAACAGACGGATAGACGGCTAAAGAAAAGCTAGCAAGTAGGGTTAGGTTGGGTAAACTAGCTCTACTTTTCTCTACTTTTCTCTACTTTTCTCTACTTTTCTCTATTTGGAGCGTTTGGTTTGAAATTACATTACACCGCTCTAGCTGCACTTGCGTGCGCTTTGCCATTCGTTGGAGCTGCAAAATCGGATTCTGAAACTGCCCGCGTGCTCTCACAAGCGGTCGGCGATTTAGACAAGGATGGGATTGACGAAAAAGCCATTGTGCTTGATCTGGGTGTTCAATACGATGAAGAGGATGAACACTCATTGTACGGTAGCGATCGCCAAATCTTGTTGTACAAAAACGTCGATTCTGAGTGGCGTTTATGGCGAGCGGTATCTGGAGGCGTTGCTGCCGATTCTGCAGGTGGTGCAATGGGCGATCCCTTTGTCGGCATCTCAATCCAGCGTGGAGCGTTAGTGCTTGAACACTTTGGTGGTGCGAGTCGCAAGTGGCACTCGATTCATCGTTTTCGTTTGGATAAAGCCTCGGATCAGTTCGAGTTAATCGGTTTTACCGGCGAGTACAGTGTTAATATCGGTTGTGATGGGCAAAAACTGGACTATAACTTGTCAACGGGGCGCGCCATCTATCAAACGATAAACGACTATTGCGATGAAGAAAGCCTGCGTACAAACCAGCAGGTTAACCTATTAATTCCAGTAGACGCTAAACCAAAACTGACAGGGTTTGTTCCCGGGATTAACGAAGTAAAAATAGAGCCACTTGATACAAGTTACTACTACTGAGTGTGATAGAAAAAAGCCGAAGTGATGTCACTTCGGCTTTTGTTGTTGGTGCTTATAGCGTTTGATTCAGTTGGTGGTATCGACCACCTTGGGCGAGCAGATCTTGGTGGCTACCTTGCTCTACAATCTCACCTTGTTCAATCAGACAAATGGTGTCCATCTTGTCTAGGTTTACGAGACGGTGAGTGATGAAGAGTACGGTCTTACCTGCAAAGTGCTGCTCAAACAACTGCATAATTTGCTTCTCGGTTTGCTTGTCGAGCCCTTCAGTTGGTTCATCCAATAGTAGGATTGGCGCGTTATGGAGTAGAGCACGAGCAATGCCAACTCGACGTTTTTCACCACCAGATAGTTGACGTCCGCCATCACCTAGCCAGGTATCCAAACCAGTTTCAGACAGTAATTTATCCAGTCCAACTTGGGTCAAAGTGGCAGCTAATACTTCGTCGCTTGCTTGTGGAGACGCCATCAACAGGTTGTCACGCAATGATCCGTTGAGTATATCTACGCGTTGGCTGACCACACTGATACTGCGACGCAGTTGGCTTTCACTCCACTGCTTGATAGGCTGCCCTGCGATAGAGACCTCGCCTTGTTGAACATCCCAATAACGGTTTAACAGCTGAATAAGTGTTGATTTACCAGAGCCAGTTTGACCAACGATGGCCACTTTGTGCTGCGCAGGAATGTGCAGATTGATGTTTTTGACTACTTGGTTATCGCCATCAGGGTAGTGGAATGACACATCTTGGTAATCAATCGTATACTGGTTGCTGTGTTTGGTTTCCTGCTCAGGGAACTGGACTTCCGGCTCAGAGAGAATAATGTCGTTCAAACGACGCGCTGAGGTTAGTGTCTGGCCTAAATGTTGGAACGCACCAGCAATAGGCATCAGAAGCTCAACACTTGCCATGGTCGCAAACACCACTAGCGCGATGAGGGGATCGGGCATATTGCCGCCGACACCGTCTGCTGCTAACCAGAGCATAAGCACGATCATCCAGCCGTTCGCCAGCATAAGCAAGGCTTGAGCAAGGCCTGCGAAATGGGCATTGAACTTCTGGTTTTGTAGCAACTTAGCTTGAGTGCTCAAGATAGCATCACGGTATCGCTCTTCAGCGCCGAATAGGGTTAGCTCACTGTAACCTTGTAACCAATCCAAAGTCGCAATACGCAGATCCGCTTTGTTCTGGGTTAACTGCGAGCCGTTTTGCTTGCCTAGCTTGTAAAACAGGACTGGCCAAGTCAAAACCAGAACGAGCAGTACGCCACCGAGGACCAGACCAAGCTCAGTATCAAACCAACAAACCAGAGCGGTGAGACCAGCAATACCTAATACACCAACAACCATTGGGCTAACGAGGCGTAGATAAACATGATCCATTGCGTCGATATCAGCAACAAGTCGGTTTAGTAAGTCTGCATCTCGTAGGTTTGAAACTCGACCGGGGATAAGAGGCGCAAGCTTCTTGAAGAAGAAAACACGTAAATCGGTTAGCAGTTTAAAGGTCGCGTTATGACTAACGACACGTTCACCCCATCGTCCGGCGGTTCTACCCATGGCAAAGCCACGAACAAAAGCACCTGGCAACATGTAGTTAAATGTTTCACGAGCGATGGTGAGTCCAGCAACTGCGGCCGCGGATAAAAACCAGCCCGACAGGGTTAATAGGCCAATCGAGGCCGCCAAGGTTAGGAAAGCTAATAGCATCCCCAGTGAAAGACCGAACCAGTGCTTTTTATACAGTTTTAGGTAGGGAAGTAAATCACGCATCAAGATTCCCCTTATTTTCTTGGTTCACATTCTGGTTTGCTTCAAGCATGTCTTTGAATAAGCCATGTTGGTTTGCAAGAGTAGCAAACGAGCCTGATTGAACAAGCAGACCATCTTGCATTACCAGCACTTGGGCAACATTTTGTAGAGGAAGCAGTTGGTGTGTCACCATAAGCGCTGTCTTGCCTTCAATTTGACCCGCTAAACCTTCCATGACTAGTCGCTCGCTTCGAGCGTCTAAACTTGCCGTGGGTTCATCCAGTAACCAAAAATGACCGTTTTGCACCATAGCTCTAGCCAGCGCCAAACGCTGAGCCTGCCCGACTGAAAGGCCACCTGAACGGTCAGATATTTGGTATTCCAACCCATGACTGTTAACGAACTCTGCGGCGTGAGATTCTTGTAAAACCTGCGTAATACGCTGCTCGTCAACGTTGGTATTACCTAGCGTAATGTTATCTCGGATTGAGCCGTGAAGTAGCAACGGGTTTTGGCCAACCCAACTGATGTTTTCGCGCCAATTGGTTAGGTCTAACTCTGTACGCTCAATACCGTTAATAGTCAGTGAACCTTGATAAGGCAAGAAACCGAGAATGGCATTAATCAAGCTAGTTTTTCCTGCGCCACTCGGGCCGACAAGGGCCGTGGTGGACTGCGCGTTAATCTCGAAACTCACTGGACCAACTAACTTAGTGCCTTCTGGGGAGTAAACTTCGAGATTGTCAGCTTTGATGGTGATCGACGATTGTGGCTCGAGCTTTGTGTTACCCGAACGTACGGTACTCACGTCAGTTTCTAGGAATTCAACGATGCTTTCTGCTGCTCCAACCGCTTGCTGCTTAGCATGATAGAAAGTGCCTAGGTCACGCAGTGGCTGATAAAACTCTGGCGCTAAGACCAAAATGAATAGTCCGGCAAACAGAGTGACCCCTGTGCCGTAGTCACCAAAGTTGAGTTCACCAATGAAAGCAAAACCAAAGTATACCGCGGTCAATGCGATGGAGATTGACGTGAAAAACTCAAGAACCGCAGAGGAAAGGAAAGCAATCTTAAGTACATCCATTGTGCGAGTACGGAAAACCTCAGAAGCGCCGTGCATCACTTCAGTTTCTGCTTTGGTGCGATCGAAAAGACGAATGGTCGTCATCGACTGCAAGCGGTCATAAAAATGACCAGAAAGTCTTTGCAGAGCTTTGAAATTCTTTCGGTTCGCATCTGCAGCTTTCATTCCCACCAGCGCCATGAATAGCGGAACAAGTGGTGCCGTCAGTAAGAAGATCAATCCTGCCGCCCAGTTGACCGGGAAAACGACGATCAGAATGACAAAAGGTACCAATACCGACAGTGACATTTGTGGCAGATAACGGGCGAAAAAGTCATGCATGTCTTCGACTTGTTCAAGCAACAAGGTTGCCCAAGAGCCAGCTGGTTTTCCTTTAATGTAGGCAGGGCCAAGTTCACGTAACTTGTCTAGGATTAGCTGACGAATGTAGACGCGAATTTGTTCGCCGCAGCGATAGCCCGCCAACTCTCTTCCCCAAGAGCATAGCGCTCGAAGGCCAATTGTGACGGCAAGGCCAATAAAAGAAGGCAGTAGTTCAAACTTGTCGACTTGCTCAATGATGAGCGAGTGAAGAATGGTGGCGAGCAAGGCCGCTTGACCCAACAATAACACACTTGAAAGTACGCCTAGGCCGACAGCGAGACCCAACCAGCGCTTTGCCAGTTTGCTCTGCTGTTTCAGCCACTTATTCAAGTCGCGCTGTTTCTTTTTATCCATTATGAAGGCTTAATGATAATTATTATGACAATTTGAGCCGGGCATTATACAAAAGAAAGCCCCACGGGAATACCGCAGGGCTTTAAGGTTTTGAGCTAAAAATGAAAAATATTATTCAGTAAGTGTAAAATTATTCACCATCAGCCAGGGCATCAAGGAAACGCTCAGCATCAAGGGCAGCCATACAGCCTGAGCCCGCGGAAGTAATCGCTTGTCGATAGTTATGGTCCATCACATCGCCCGCAGCAAAAATACCCGGAATGCTTGTCTGAGTTGCGTTGCCTTCTAAACCTGATTGGACAATGATGTAGCCGTCTTTCATCTCAAGCTGGCCTTCAAAAATCCCCGTGTTAGGCTGGTGGCCAATCGCGATGAACGCACCCATAACATCGATCTGCTCAATAGCGTTTGATTGCGTGTCTTTAATACGAACGCCAGTCACGCCCATATCATCACCAACAACTTCTTCTAGTGTACGATCTGTGTGGAGAACAATATTGCCGCTCTCAACTTTGTCCATTAGGCGCTTAACCAGAATTTTCTCCGCTCGGAAGCTGTCACGTCGGTGGATCAAATGAACTTCAGATGCAATGTTGGATAGGTAAAGCGCTTCTTCAACCGCTGTATTACCACCACCAACGACAGCAACTTTTTGATTGCGATAGAAAAATCCGTCACACGTTGCACACGCTGAAACCCCGCGTCCTTTAAATGCTTCTTCGGATTCTAGGCCAAGGTATTTCGCTGATGCGCCCGTTGAAATAATTAATGCGTCACAGGTGTACTCGCCGCTATCACCCTTTAGGCTGAATGGACGCTGGCTAAAGTCGACTTCGTTAATGTGATCAAAAAGAATCTCAGTTTCAAATCGCTCAGCATGCTCTTTCATGCGATCCATTAACCCTGGACCAGTAAGCCCTTCTGGGTCCCCTGGCCAGTTTTCAACTTCAGTCGTGGTCGTGAGCTGACCACCTTGCTGCATCCCCGTTACCAATACTGGATTTAAGTTGGCGCGTGCCGCATAAACCGCTGCTGTGTAACCGGCAGGTCCAGAACCAAGGATAAGTAATTTACTGTGTTTTACGTCGCTCATTTGTGCTCCATAGCGGTGACGCTTAATTATTGTTAACTCATACGATTATATGGGGCTTGAATGGTGGTTAACAAGGGGAGTAAGTGGAATAAATGGTTATAGGTTAGAACGCTGTGGATGAGGTTTTTGAGTGATTATTTTCCTCTAAACTTATGAATTTAAATAATTAAATTCCTTTTGTAGTGAAGTTGTCTAGTTTTGCAACATTCATCTTTTCTAAACTGGTTATTGATACTGCAAAATTAAATAATGATGGTTTTATGTGTTGAATTATTATTTTTGATGGTTGTAAATTCCAATAAAAGTTGATCTGGCGATATAAGTGCGTGAATAATGATTGTGAACAAGATGTTAAACAGATAATACTTATGTACATTCATTAAGGAGATGATGATGTTACATACTCGCGAAACAACCCTACAACTCACTAAATTGAGTGACAGTGCAATTGCGCAACTTGCCCCTTCATTTACAAAACTGCCTAATACCGAGCATGCCGACGGTAAATTCCGCTTACGTCGTTACTCAGTGATTGAATTCCGAAATGGTCAAGTGATCGATTTGCACAAAAACGAGTTCATGCAAACCGATGATATCAATCGTTTTCAAGGAAATGTTGTGCGTCAGTTTGAGCCAGTTGAAGCGACAACACTTGAGAGTGAAGGGATGCGTGAGATCTGCGAAATGTTCGCTAAGTCAAATGCATTAGTCGACGGTCAAGAGATCGAGATCCATCAGATCCGCATTTCGGCGGTGTATGACGAAACGCAAGTTGCACCGGAAGGGGTCCATCAAGATGGCTTTGAGCATATCGCATTGATCGGGATGGGACGCCATAACATCGAAGGTGGCGACATCATGCTGTACAACAGCTTTAACGAAGCTCCTTTCTTCCGTAAAGCGCTACAAAGTGGTGAGGTTGCAATGCTCGCCGATAATAAACTTTGGCATAACGCGACTCCGATTCGTTCTGTAATCGAGGGCGAAGCGGGTCATATGGATGTATTTGTACTAACAGCGAAGGAAGCGGTGAATGAACTTCACTCCTAATTTGGTAAGGGCGCAGTTTAGCGCTCTTCAGCAAACCTATAAGAACATGCCTGTTGTCTTTCTTGATGGACCTGGCGGATCTCAGGTTCCTCAGTCGGTATTAGAAGCGATGAATGCCTACTTAGGCTTCTTCAATTCAAACCTGGGTGGTCACTATTTTTCCAGTCAACAGACAACGGATTTGATGAAAGATGCTCGATACTATGCGGCTGCATTGGTCAACGCCGAGTCTGGAGATAACATCGTATTTGGCGCTAATATGACATCGCTAACGTTTCAGCTAAGCCGCGCAATCAGTCGAGATTGGCAAGTCGGCGATGAAGTGATTGTGACGGCGCTGGATCATTATTCAAATGTGTCGAGTTGGCAGCAAGCGGCTGAAGATAAAGGTGCGCTGGTTCACCAAGCTCGTATCGACGAACAAGACTGCTCGCTCGATGTCGAGCATTTGCTCTCATTGATCAACCCAAACACTAAACTGGTGGCGCTAACATACGCGTCGAACACCACTGGGTCGATTGTTGATGTTAAGCGTGTGGTAGACGCAGCCCACCAAGTGGGTGCCATGGTTTACGTTGATGCCGTTCACTACGCGCCACACCATTTGGTGGATGTGCAAGAGTTAGGCTGTGATTTTCTAGCCTGCTCTGCTTACAAATTCTTCGGCCCTCATGTCGGTATTGCTTATGTCGCCCCTAAGTGGTTGCAGGAACTTAAGCCTTATAAGGTAGAGCCTGCGACGAATCTGGGGCCAGGCCGCTTTGAAACCGGGACCCAAAGCTTTGAAGGGTTGGCCGGCGTGATCGCTGCGGTGAAATATCTTTCTCAGTGGGGCGAGCATGAAGCCAGTCTACGCGAGCGATTAGTCCAATCCTATCAGCAGTTCAACCAGCATGAATCGGCAATCAGCGAGCGTTTCTTATCTCGATTGGCAGAGCTTGAAGGCGTTAAGTTGTGGGGTAAAGCTGAGGCTAACAGTGAGTTAAGAACGCCTACGTTTGCACTTACGTTCGACGATCACTCACCGGAAGATATCGCTCGAAAGCTTGGTGAGCAAAACATCTGCGTTTGGAATGGTCACTTCTACGCGCTTGGTCTAGTACGTCAACTTGGTTTACAAGAATCGGGAGGGGTGGTGCGTATTGGCTTTATGCATTACAACACCTTGCAAGAGGTCGACAGCTTATTTGATGAGTTGAAGCGAATTCTTGGCCAGTAGTTAAAAGACCTCTTTACAGAGGTCTTTTTAGTTTCATTAGGCTGAAACTTCCACTTCGTATGAGGTGAATTTGCGAATGTTAATTACGCCCGTATCAAAAATCATGTATTGACCTTTAATACCTTGTAACACCCCAGTGACTTCGGGATTCTTATCAAAGTTGTGAGAGGTTATCTTCGTCGGATGCTGTGTGACTGGATAACGGATAGAGGTAATATCACCACTGAGAATTTCAATCGCATCCTCACCATATTGAGAGCGAATTTCCGCAATTTTTTCTTCTACCAATGGCAGCAGTTCTGCAAAACGCTGTTCTAGCGCGATTGGGTCACCATCCCCTTTTAATAGGGTACGCCAGTTCGTTTTGTCGGCGATGTGCTTGGCTAACTCAACCTCAATTAACCCCGAAATATGGCGGGTTTTCACTTTGAAAATCGGTAATCCTTGAGTCGCACCTTGATCAATCCAACGCGTTGGGATTTGTGTGTGGCGCGTGATACCGACTTTTAAACTCGATGTATTTGAGAGATAGACGAAGTGATCAACCATGCAGTTTTCTTCGCCCCATTGTGGTTCACGACATGTCCCTTGTTCGTAGTGACAAGTTTCAGGTTTCATTATGCACATATCGCAGCTTGCCAGCTTCTTCATACATACAAAACAATGACCTTGTGAGTAGCTCTTCTTGGTTTTTTTACCACATGAACTGCAGAAAATATTGCCTGTGTGAGTGAGGGTGATCGACTTACCGATAAAAGGGGCGAGATCGACTAACTCATCACCCACGGGTAGGCGGTAGTGAACTTCACCGTCTAACGAAGCACGCATTTTATTTAGCGTACCTTTTGCGATTAAAGACATGACATTGCTCTTTTTATTTAATTATTTGATGACCGCGAGAGTGTTGTTTTATGCGGTTAGTGACAAGTATAACAAAATAGTTGTTTGAGGTTCAGCTATGACTCATCGACAAGTTTGGCTTTGACGCTTGATACGTTTGCTTGGGAGACGCTGCGATAGACATGCTTTGCTACAATTTTTTCGGCATGCTTCTCGTTTTTATGGAATAAATTGCGCATAAAAGTGAGTAAAATGGAACTAAAGTACCAGAAACAACAAATCTGGCTGCTTTAGTTGCTAGCTTGTTTTAATGAGGTTCAAGTTGAAAGGTATCCATAAGGTGACTCTCACGTTAGTGGTTGTCACGGTTCTAATAATGCAGTTGTATTGGATCTATGGCGGTAGCTTAGTCTATCCAGTTAAGCCGAGTGAATTCATTTTTGAAGCAACGAACGACCAAATTGCGGGTGGTCATAGCCAGTCATCAATCAGCTTTGATAATGAGACAGCTATACTCGATTGCCAGTTGGTCAAAACCGACGATTACCCTTGGCCCTATTGTGGTGTCTCCATTAGCCTTACCGACAAAGTTTTTGAGGGCAGGGATCTCGACCATTTTCATACGGTGCGAATGAACATTGACTTTGAGCGTGTGGACGAGCCGAGTAGTCCGAGAATGCGTTTTTATCTGCGTAATTTTAATCCAGCGTATTCTCAAGTTGATAACGAATATACGCACAAATATAACGGCTTGGAGTATATGCCAGGGACAAGCAGTGGTGCTATCGACATTCCGATTGAAAACCTCCAAGTGATGACGTGGTGGCTAGCGGATAACAAGATACCAATTCGCTACTCTGCACCCGAGTTTAGCAATGTGACCAAAGTGGAACTAGCAACGGGCTCAGGTATCTATGAAGGTCAATACCGAATGAGAATTCACAGCATTGAGTTTGTGGGTAACTATGTTTCTGGTGAGAGTCTGATGTTTGGCCTGTTGCTATTTTGGTTGGCGCTGGCGTTAACCTATAGCGTGGTTGAAATCCGTCGTAGTCATAAAATGATTCTCCATGCTCATTTTCGTCAAGATCATCTTCGTAAGCTCAACAAAGAGCTCAAAGAGCAGAATATCCATTTTGCTGAACTCGCCAGCCGAGATGCACTGACAGGAGCGATGAATCGTCATGCTATTCGAGATTGGTTAGATAAAAACTATGATGAAACGAATAAGCTAAGCAAAACCTTGTCTGTTCTCTATCTCGATATTGATCATTTCAAATCAATCAACGATTTGTACGGCCATTCAATGGGCGATGACATACTGCGTGAGTTTACCATGGTGGTCCTGAGTTCATTGAGTGCCAGTGAACGTTTAGTGCGCTGGGGAGGTGAAGAGTTTGTGGTCTTTTGCCCCGGTCGTGGGCTTGAAGAGGCCAGCGAGTTAGCTGAACAGATTCGTCGTAAAGTGGAAGCGCGTATCTGGATACACGGTGACAAGCTCACGACCAGCATTGGGGTAGCAACACTCGGTGAAGAGCGTACCAGCGATATGCTAATTCGAGCGGATGAAGCCTTATACAGCGCGAAACGGCTGGGTAGAAATCGAGTCGAAGTTAATCGTTAGTCGCCGCCGCACCAGAAACCGTCGTGCTATTTGTCTGAACAGCAGCGCTCACGGCTTGTTCTTCAACTATCGCCTCTGATTGTTCAAGGATGGGCTCTTTAGGGCCTAAGAACTTGGGCTTGGTGTTGGTGATGTAAACATCGAGAAATGCTTTTGCGCGCGCGAAAACTTCGCGAATGCGTACTTTTAAACCTGAATGCTTTGTTGGTCCGGGCACCGCGAAGCACTTAGCGTTGATGTGGTGTGAGTTGGCGATAAACAGTGCGCGTTCACAGTGGAATTTTTGCGAGATGATCAGAAAATTATCGGTGTCGAAAATCTCCTTGGCGCGCACAATTGAATCTAAGGTTCTGAACCCGGCATAGTCGAGGAAAATGTTTTCTTCAGGGACTTCTGCTTTCAATAGGTCTCGCTTCATCGTCCACGGCTCATTGTAAGAGCGATGAGCGTTGTCTCCACTAAGCAAAAAATTATCTATTTTCCCTTCGTTATACAGCTCAATCGCCGCTTCAATGCGATGTGAGTAGTATTCGTTGAGTATTTTGCCCAAATACTTACTGGTGCCCAATACCACAGCGACATCGAAGTTGGTGACTTGTTGATGGTGAGTGAAAACTTGATCCTTCGCTTGATAAGAGATCCAGCGATCGATACAAAATAGTGTAATAGACAGTAGGATTGCCACAACGAGCAGGTACTTGGCGGCCTTTAGCGATAGAGCTAAATAGTGTTCGAAAGAGTTATGGCGATGAAAAAGTCGTCTCACTAAATTTGTCGATTCCGCTGTGCCCATGTACCTATCACTATAAAACTGACAATAACGATGGCAAACATGATGCCAGCATGCAAATCAGCCAATGTCCGAGCTAGGTAAGGTGTTGCTTTTACAATGATTAAGCCGTATCCAAACGCGTTAATCAAGATGAAAACAACCGTTCTGATGACAAAGTTGTGATTTCGTAACGCGCCTCTTAACAGGCGGTTAATTTCACCGCCGGCCATAACGAGTAGACAAGCGACGAGTGCGGTAGCTATTTCACTCACATAAGGAAGAAGAAGCTGACCGGCAGGAGAGAGAAATTCAAATATCGGCATAAATGAAAAACAGCCCCTCAAGAGGGGCTGAAATGGTAGATTAGAACGACGTACGTTTGTAACGACGATAGACTGGTTGCCAGAAACTACTTTCAATGGCTTCTTCCAATGCTTCGTCTGTGATTTCTAGCGCAACCCCTTGTTCAATCGCTTTCTTACCGACAGCAAAGGCGATCTTCTTCGATACTGAGTGGATTGCTTCCAGTGGCGGCAGAAGTGCTCCTTGACCATTAATCGCCAGCGGAGAGCAAGTAGCCAGAGCACGACTTGACTCCATTAGCATCTCGTCAGTCACGCGTTTGGCTTGAACTGCCAAAACACCAAGGCCAATACCTGGGAAGATGTAGCTGTTGTTACATTGCGCGATTGGATATGTCTTACCTTCGTGAACAACCGGATCAAATGGGCTGCCTGTAGCGACCAAAGCTTCACCATTTGTCCAGCGAATGATGTCGTTTGGTGTCGCTTCCACTCGGCTTGTTGGGTTTGAGAGTGGGAACACGATTGGACGCGGACAATGCTTGTGCATCTCTTTAATCACTTCCTCACTGAACAAACCCGGTGCGCCAGATACGCCAACAAGTACAGTCGGCTTAGCGTTACGCATTACATCCAGCAGCGAGTAACCGTTGCTGTCCGATTGCCAATCAGTGGTATTGCTGTGCTTTTGAACTAAGCGCTGTTGGAAATCAAGCAAGTTTGGCATGCCTTCTTGCAGTAGACCCCAGCGATCGACCATGAAGACTTGCGAGCGTGCCTGCTCATCAGAGATACCTTCCGATACCATTTGAGCGATGATCGCTTCAGCAATACCACAACCCGCAGAGCCTGCACCTAAGAAGGTGACACGCTGCTCAGACAATTTACTTCCCGCCGCCTGACATGCTGCAAGCAAAGAGCCTACAGTAACCGCGGCCGTACCTTGAATGTCATCATTAAAACAACACACGCGATCTTTGTAACGCTCAAGCAATGGCATGGCGTTTTTCTGTGCGAAATCTTCAAACTGAATCAGTGCATCTGGCCAACGGCGTTGAACGGCCTGCATAAATTCTTCAACAAACGCGTCGTACTCAGCGCCCGTGATACGTGGATGACGCCAGCCCATGTACATAGGATCCGCCAAACGTTGCGGGTTATTAGTACCCACATCCAACACGATTGGTAGAGTGTAAGCGGGGCTGATACCGCCACACGCGGTGTACAGTGCCAACTTACCGATAGGAATGCCCATGCCACCGATACCCTGATCGCCTAGACCTAAGATACGTTCACCATCGGTAACTACGATAACTTTAACATTGTGGTTCGAGGCATTATTAAGAATGTCATCGATTCGATCGCGGTTAGCGTAAGAGACAAATAGACCGCGTCCGCGTCGGTAAATGTTTGAGAAGTTTTCACATGCAGCACCGACCGTCGGTGTATAGATGATCGGCATCATCTCTGACACGTGGTTTTGCACCAAGCGGTAGAACAAGGTCTCGTTGGTGTCTTGAATGTTACGCAAGTAAATGTGTTTATCCATATCGCTTTCGAAGTTGCAATACTGCTGGTAAGCACGTTCTACTTGCTCTTGAATGGTCTCGGTGTTTTCAGGCAACAGACCTTCAAGGTTAAAAGATTTTCTTTCCTGCGCGGTAAATGCACTGCCTTTGTTGAGCAACGGCGTACTTAATAGTGCTGGACCAGCGTAAGGAATGTATAAAGGGCGTTTATCGTTATTCATCACTTGCCTTTAAGTAGGGTAGAGGGGCCATTAGACCTTAGGAACTAGGAACCTAAAAATGATAGGGATTCACCGGCGTATTGTAAACTGATATTCCTGCAAATAGGCGTGGATTCAAGATATACTTCACGACCCACTTGATTACACGATACCCAGCATGAACGACCTACCTATCAATAGCATCAAATCGACGTTTTTGACTCAGCTAAAGTCTCACGATCTTATTGTAGAAGCGGAAACAGGCTCGGGGAAATCAACATGTTTACCCTTGTGGGCAGCGGAGAGTGGTCGAGTATTAGTGGTGGAACCAAGACGCATCGCGTGCACATCGCTGGCCCAGTTTCTTGCCGAGCAAAAAGGTGAACCTCTTGGTAAAAGCGTAGGCTACGCGATCAAATTGGAAAATCGCTGTGATGATCATACTCAAGTGGTGTTTGTGACGCCGGGGGTGGCACTGCGCTGGTTCGCGGAGAATCAGCTGAGCCACTTCGATACGATAATAGTCGATGAGTTCCACGAAAGGCGCTGGGATACCGACTTGTTGGTTGCTTTGTTAAAGCACAAGCCTCGCCATCGCGTTGTGGTTACCTCGGCAACCATAGAAGGAGCAAAGTTGGCCCGCTACTTAGGCGCCGAGCGCCTCCAAGCCAATGGACGAACCTTCTCCGTCGAAATACATCATCGAGCAACAGACACTCGTCAACTGCCAGATGCTCGTCACCTTGAGCAAAGAGTGAAGGCTGAGGTTGAGCAGCTACTCGGCTTAGATGGAGACATATTGGTTTTTTTGCCAGGGCGTAAGGAAATCAGCCAATGTCAAGCGGCGCTCTCTTCGCTCGATGTACTAGTGACGCCGTTGCATGCGTCGGTGACTGACGAGCAGCGTCAACTTGCTCTAAATAGCCAGCCCCAGAAAAAGGTCGTGCTGGCCACCAATGTGGCGGAGACGTCGTTAACCATTCCGAATGTTGTGGCAGTTGTGGATACTGGCTTAGAGAGAAGAACGGAGCAGCGTAATGGACGCACGACTTTAAGCTTGAAGCACATCTCTAAAGCGAGTGCGAAACAGCGCAGTGGTCGAGCCGGGCGTGTGATGGACGGCGTTTGTATTCGACTCTACGGTGAGCATGCAGCGTTGGCAGAAGTGACGCCCCCAGAACTTCATCGTGAATCCTTGACTGAAGCTATGTTGGCATCGGCAAGCTGCGGAGCTGCGCTTAGCCAATTATCTTTTCTGGAAAGTCTGCCTGACAAATCCGTCAAGCAAGCGACAGAGATATTGGCTGCGATGGAGGCGATTGATGACAGTGGTTTAGCAACGGAACATGGCAAACGCATCTACCCACTGCCTATTGATGCGCTTTACGCTGATTTAGTCACACGTATGCCGAGCAAAGCCCTTAAAGAAGCAATGGTGGATCTCACGGCGGTTCTTGCGACCCCCGCTAGTTTATATCGCCTTTCGAGCAATGAAGAGCAGTTAGAGAAGTTGGGCCAAGAAGAGCCTATGGGTTGTGATGGGCAACTGGCGATTCGCTTACTTCGCGGTGAGAAACTGAGCGGCACTAATGTTGAACCGGAAGCGCTCAAAGAAGCGCAGGGGTTGGCAAAGCAGATGCGAGAAGTGTTTGAACTCCCTGAACTCAGTGTGGCGTCAAGGTTTGAACATCGACAATTAGTCGAGGCGATTGCACGACTGCACCCTCAGTTGATTTTTGTTCGCAGAGAGCGCCGACAAGAGGCGTTAGGCAACGGTGAGATTGAAGTGTTGCTTGGGCGTAACTCTAGGCTCAAATCCAAGAGCCAAGCCGCGGTGGTACTGGATACCCATAGTTTGCCTGGGCGCGGAGTTAAACAGACCATGACATTAGCGACGTTCACTATGCCGTTTGAACTAAATAGGCTAGAGGCGTGTGGTCTTGGAGAGTGGCGTCAAGGGGATGTAGTGAGTGTCAATGACGATGCTTTTTTACAGCTTGAACTTGTGTACGCGGGACGTATTGTCGCAACTAAGCAGCAGACGGCGGAAGGCGAGTTTGCCATTAAGCCTTTGCTAGAGGCCGTGAAGGAAGGGCGTTACTTGCCTGGGTTTGCTCAGCAACGCCACAATCAAATTGAGCATTGGAAGCTCTATGTCGCACTGGGCTTAGCCGAGAAGACGGATGTGAATACGGCGCTCGATTTTGACTCTTGGTTTAGTGAACAATTAGCCATGTTGGAGCTAACCGAGCCGTCTGAGCTGGAGCTGTTTAGCGCAGAGGATTTCGAGTTTGAAGGAATTCCTTATTGGGAATATGACGATTTTGCCCAAACATACCCATTTGATTTAGCGCTGGGTGATCTTAATTTGACGGTCGAGTATCTCTCTGACAAGAAGCTTGTTTATGTTGTTTATAAAAGTGGTTTACGTAAAGTAGACCCAAAACGTTGGGAGCTACCGAAATGGAAGGGCTGGCGCGTTCAGTACAAAAAGGCGAGTCGTATTATCGACGTGCGTTAGGCGTTTGAAATTATTTCGTGGGCAAAATATTAAGCAACTGGATTCTTATATATTTAGATTGTACATACCTTGTTACAAGCTTGGTTTTTATATAGCTTTTTTAAACGGAGCGGGGGTATAAAAGACCATTGTTTTATATCCTATTGCTATATCAAACGGTTTGATAGATATTTAGAACACTGTGTTGCCGTTATTACGGGGGATGATATGGAGCATCAGGGCAAGACAAGTGTTGTGTTCGACTATACTTCTTTTCTCGGAGCCTCGTGCAGTAAGAAATGGACATTCTTAGAAGCGATGAGCACCTTCGCGCCGATCTTTAGTTTGGCGTGGAAAAACACCATAAAAGAGACGGTATCAGTAGAAGACCGCTTGTGGGAACAAGCATTAAAGTCGCTGTCTGCGAGTCGCAGTGATGAAGTGAACATAGTGACATTAGTTCATCTCGCGAAGAGCGAGGGCATCCATAAAATTAAGCTGGTTATGCCCTATGAGTTGGATAACGAGCAGCTAGAGCGCATGAGTCACCGTTCACACTCGAATATTGAACGTTTACAGCAAGACGAATTCATGATTACTTTGTAAAGGCCTCAATTGAGGCCTTTTTTATTTGTTTAATACTTTCAATAGCTCACACATAAGCCATTAAATTGCCGCTATATTTACACAGTGAGCAGGTAACATAGTTTGTTACTTGGCTGTGTAATCTAGAGAGGTGACAATGGACGTGAAATACCTTCGCTTTTTCTCATCAATACTCGTTGCGGCGTCTTGCTCTACTTTCGCTCAATCCGATTTGTCTACTCAAGGCTTAAACCATGAGTATGCCTACGCGCAATTGAGTGCGGGCTCTTTGAATGAAAATATTGGTGTGAACAGTGACATTACGGCGTTTGCAGTGGGGGGTAACTATCAGTTTAAATCGGACTTTTTTGTTGGTCTTGATTACGAAGCGCGTTTTGTCCACCCAGACGACGTGACCACTGAAATCTATACGCTTTTACCTGGTGCATTCTACCGTTTAGCCGTTCATCAAGGGCTAGATTTTATCGCGGGGGCGAAAACGGGGTTATTGTGGGTAAACCAAACCAACGATGAAACGGATAAGACGATTTCTAAAGACAACCGCTTTATTTGGGGTGGGCATGCTGCGCTGAGATATCGATTGAATACGCGCTGGGACTTAGAAGCGGAGGCAGAGTTTTTACGCAGTGATGTATTGGATGAAGAAATTTATACGCTAAAAGCAGACTACTACCTTACTCCGAGGATCAGTTTAGGCGGATTCTACAAACATCGGGAGCAAGATTCTGCCACCGCCAATGAAGGTGGAATTGGTATGCAATTTTACTACTAGAGCCTGTCGAGTCTCTTTCTAGAATTAAAAAAGCCAGCGTTAGGCTGGCTTTTTAACATTTCGACTTAACGAGGTCAGTTATAACACTGCCGCGATGCCTTTACATAGCGGTAGCATGTTTGCTTTTGTCATACCCGCAACACTGATACGGCCTGATCCAACAATGTAGATAGCGAATTCGTCTTTTAGACGGTTGACTTGCTCTTTGCTCAGACCAGAGAAAGAGAACATCCCGTTTTGGCGTTCGATGAAGCTAAAGTCTGCGTCGACACCTTGCTCTTTTAGCGTGGTTACGAATAGTTCGCGCATATCTTGGATACGGTCGCGCATCTCTTTTACTTCTGCTTCCCATTCCGCACGTAGCTCAGCGTTGTTCAGAATATGAGTTACCACTGCGCTGCCGTGTGCTGGTGGGTTCGAGTAAATAGAGCGGATGATGGCTTTTACTTGAGAAAACGCCGTTGTTGCAACTTCTTCAGACTGAGCAACCAGAGTGAATGCACCGACACGTTCGTTGTACAGGCCAAAGTTCTTAGAGAACGAGCTTGCAACTAAAATTTCTTGGTTGTACTGAGCAAAAATACGTAGACCTTGAGCGTCTTCTTCTACGCCTTTAGCAAAACCTTGATAAGCAAAGTCAAACAGAGGGAGTAGCTTCTTGTCAGCGACCAGCTTAGCTAACACTTCCCATTCTTCAGCGGTAGGGTCGATACCCGTTGGGTTATGACAGCAGCCGTGAAGAAGTACGATGTCACCTTCTGACGCTTTTTCTAGATCCGCGACCATCGCTGCGAAATCTTTGTCTTTGGTTTCTGCATTGTAGTAGCTGTATTGCGCTGTCTCGATACCTGCTGCGGTAAATACACCATTGTGGTTCGCCCAGGTTGGGTTACTGATCCAAATCTTTGCACCACCCAGTTGGCGTTTAATGAATTCACCAGCGACGCGAAGTGCACCTGTACCACCGGGTGCTTGTGCGGTTTTTGCCAGTTTATTAGTTACGATGTCTGAATCTGCGCCAAACAACAGTTTTTGCACAGCTAGACCGTATTCTGCGGTACCTTCAATTGTTAAATAAGACTTAGTTTTCTCTGTCTCGATCAGAGCAGCCTCTGCTTTCTTAACTGTAGCGAGTACAGGCGTTTCACCTTGCTCATTTTTGTAAATACCAACGCCAAGGTTGATTTTCTCTGCACGAGCGTCTTTTTTAAACTCTTCAGTAAGGCCAAGAATAGGATCTGCCGGGGCGGCTACTACTTTTTCAAACATTTTGATCATCCGTGTTAGTCGAAGTGGGTCTAAGGCTATTTATACCTCTCTCCCAGACTCGGTACAACCGTTAAGGGGAACAAAAGTAAACAAAATTTATATTTCGATGGCAAATATATTGAGTGGAGTGTTTTTGTTGGTTTCAACCTAGCGGTAAAGGATTACTTTTGAGAATTAGCTCGCTCTTATAAAGAAAAAGCGCCCTAAACCTTTGGGCGCTTTAAACGATGTGCTAGTGGAGGCTAAGAGGCTTTATTTAGCTCCATTTCGTTCTCTTTTCTTTCCATTTCACGGTATTTATCAGCAATAGCGACGAACTGATCTTCAATTGCGACAAAAGCGTCAACTAACTCTGGGTCAAAGTGGGTACCGTTGCCTTCTAAAATGATCGACTTTGCTTTCTCATGACTGAAGGCTTTTTTATACACGCGCTCGGAAATTAGCGCGTCGTACACATCCGCTAGCGCCATCAATCGTCCAGAAAGAGGGATCTCATCACCAACCAGCTGATTTGGGTAACCCGTTCCGTTCCACTTTTCGTGGTGGGTGAGGGCAATCTCTTTTGCTAACTGAAGAAAACTGTTACTGCCGAGTTGTTTTTCTGCCATCGAAAGGGCTTTAGCCCCAATCTCTGGATGGCCTTTCATGATCTCAAACTCTTCGTCAGTGAGTTTCCCCGGCTTAAGAAGGATGTTGTCTGGAATCCCCACTTTACCTACGTCGTGAAGAGGCGCTGATTTGTACAACAGCTCAATATACTCAGGAGTAAGTAACGCTTTATGATGATCAAATTGACTTAAGTGATTCGCCAGCGCTCGAATATATTCTTGGGTACGCAGAATATGCGCGCCGGTTTCGTTATCACGTGATTCCGCCAGAGCGGAAAGACTAATTATGGCGACATCACGAGTGGTTTTTACTTCTTCTTTGCTCGATTCAAGACTATCCAACATTTCATTGGTCAGAGATGCCATTGAGCCTAGCTCATCATGTTCAAAAATCGGCAGGCGAGTGCTGGTATTACCTTTGGTCACTTCGACTAGAGAGCACTCTTGCGCGAGGAGGATCTTACGCATCACTTTTGACCACAATACCATGATGGTGATCGCGTAACCGCCGAGCACCACTGCAATGTAGATAAACTCCTTGATCACACTGACCTTTCCGGTGCCATCGAGTACGCGATCAGGGTTGTGCTCCAACCAGAAAATGTCTTTTACTGCAATCATCGCCAGCATAGTGGTTAAGGTGACAAGCAATAGGCTAACCATCAAAATCATCTGCTTGACCATTGACTGGCGTTCACCATTGAGTTGAAAGTTGTAACCCTTATGTTGTGCTAGCGACTCGAAGTGTTCTAGCTTGGTCACAAGCTGCAATATTAAACCAGTAAAGAAGCCAAACAACGTCATACCAAACAACACTTTAAGGTTGCTGTCGAGTGGAAATTCGTATTGAAGGTTGTAAAACAAGGCAAGAGGAATACTGCCTAGGAAGAAAAGCGTAGCATCAAGGCGCGCTAAGCGGTTTTCCTGCACCAGCGAGTGGTTTCTCAGTAAAAAATGTCGAAACAAGAAAATAATCACGTAGGTAAAGGATACGTGGAAAAGGATCTGACCAGCGGTGAGCGTTTCCAACATCGGACACACGCGACCACCGTATGTGCCAAAGATTAGCGCTGCAACGGCATAGAGTTTTAACGTCAGCGACGCGTTGTAGTTAGAATTCACCATCATCTAGCCCTTTACGTTTTTGTCTAACCCACGAGGTAATTTTAGACATACATTTTCTTTACTGATAAAAGACCCGAAATGATATCTTTAAATTTCGTAATTGAACACAAATTTACAACATTAGTACTAGTGAAGGGTTAAGCTTTAAGCAGTATAAGAAATGGCGAGTCCATGATTAAAAAGAAAGCTGATTGCGACTAGCAACAATCAGCTTTGTTATCAGTTTGAAACTATTACTTTTTCAGATTGATTTCTGATTCACGCGCCTGAGTTTCTATGTCAGGGTTTGAGCCTAGCTTTCCTTTTGCCCAGTCATTTACATGTGACAAAATGGCTTTAAGTGCGTGTTTTTGCGTTGGCGCTTCGCCTTCAGTTAGCTCGATGTCCTGTTTTGGGTGAGAGCCAGTAGCATCTTCGGCAATGTGTAACCAGTCTGGGTGCCAGTAATAAGGCTGACCAGATGGAGAGATCCAGCTGTGTACTCCATTGCTCTCACCTTTATATTCAATATGAGATTCATCGTATTTTTTCATTCTCGTTATCCAATCAGTAAGGTTGTTTAGTTCACTATTGAGTGATAAATGTAACAAAGGTTTAAATATTTGATGTGACGCCGATCGACAAACAGAGTGCGTTATAAGGTTTCTATACCAGTTTCGTGCTGTAGCACTGACTTTGCATAAAGTTGTGTTATGTTTGCCTAGATTGATGAGAGGGAAGTATGAATCGCTATCAACAACTGGCAAATGATATTAAGCAGCAGATTGAAAACAACACTTGGCGAGCAGGGGAGAAGATCCCTTCAGTAAGGATGTCCAGCCGCAATTATTCGGTAAGTGCCGCCACTGTTTTACAAGCGTATCAACTACTTGAGTCAGAAGGTTGGTTAACCGCAAAACCACAATCTGGGTACTTTGTTACCGCAGTAATTGAAAGAGGAACACAAGCAGTTGCTCCTGATATTCGTCTTGCCTATAACGATGAATTGTGCGAGTTTCTCCACAGTAATATGGAGGCCCGCACTTCTTTCGGCTCTCCGTTACCCGATCCTCAACTCTATCCGTTTGAAACCTTGACCCGCCACCTTGCAAGTGCAGGGCGTAAGATGTCGTCCCAAAGCATTATCCAAGATATGCCACCCGGCAACGAAAGCTTACGACGATTAATTGCTCAACGTTATCTCAGTCAGGGGGTAAAAGTGTTGGCTGAGGACATCGTTATCACCTCAGGGGCGATGGAAGCACTGAACCTAAGTTTACAGGTGTCAACTCAAGCTGAAGATAGCATTGTCATTGAGAGTCCTGCTTTTTATGGTGCGATACAGGCTGCGAAGCGACACAACCTCAGTGTTAAAGAAGTCGCTATGGACCCGATGAATGGGCTTTGTCTATCAGAGCTTGAAAAATGCTTTTCTGAAGGTGTTAAAGCGTGCTGGTTGATGCCAAACTTTCATAATCCGACGGGGGTGACTCTCGATGATGAAACCAAACAGTCTATTGTTGAATTAGCGAACCGCTACCAAGTGACGTTAATCGAGGACGATGTCTATTCGGAACTCTATTTTGGTGAACAAAAGCCTAAACCACTTAAATATTGGGATGAAGAGGATCGCGTCTTGATGTGTGGATCTTTTTCTAAATCTCTTTGTCCCGGCTATCGTATTGGTTGGGTCGTTAATCGTTCACTCAGTGCCAAAGTTCAAAAGCAGCAGCTTATATCGACCTTGTCGGGCAGCTCTCCGATCCAGCAGGGGATTGCGCACTATCTTCAGTTTGAAAGCTACGACAGCCATCTACGTAAACTCAGACGTGAGTTAAGTACGCGCCAGCAGCTCTTGGTAGACAAACTTAAAGTAACACTTCCAGAGTCGTGCCAAATACATGCTCCTCAAGGGGGCTACTTTGTGTGGCTCGAATTTGATAAAGGGTTTGATACCTTTCCTTTGTTTGAGCAATTGAAGAAAGAGGGCATCTCAGTGGGCTATGGCAGCCTGTTTAGCACTCAACAGCAACACAAACACTGTTTGCGACTTAACGTTTCGTTTGAATGTATCGGTGATGTTGATGCTGCCATTTGTCGTCTTGCTGAGTTGGTTGCTCAGCGACATGAATAGCACTTTTAACTGATCGGTCTTTTTTCGCTCCAACTGTACTGGCGACTGTTTTTCATTTTATGTTCCAATGAACTCAATGAGTTAAGAGGGAAATAAGATGAAAAAGCAAAGCGCTAAACATGAGTTCAGATTGATTGGGATTGCCCTGTTCTGTGCCTTTTTATTGGTATTTGGTCATATTATCTTGGCTAAATCGTTCGCCGATTTGGCGTGGACGGAGTACACAGCAGCAGCGATCCCTTTTGTTATGTTTGGCTTATGTTGGATGAGCATTCGCTATGCGGCTAACGCCGATAACGATTCTTAGTCATCACTAGCCTTCAACTGAGGCTAGTCTCTGTTTAACGCGACTGGTCTTGGTTATTGAGGTGTTCAATGATGGCTCGTTTTGCATGATCTTGATTGGCTTTTTCTCCATCTTCAAGAGTCAGCATTTTTTTGCCATGCATCCCCGTCATATCTTCAGCTATGTGTAGCCAATCCGGGTGCCAATAGTAGGGTTGGTCACTATTAGGGTGGTCCCAACTGTGAACCCCTTGCTCGACACCGTTATAGGAAAGATCTTCTATTTTAAAGAGTGCCATCTTTTCTCCTCCTAAATTTGCCTTTCCTAATTACCATAGTGCTATCTTGGTCGAATTTCTAATCGTATATTTGGTAAGTAAGAAACCATTTAAAATTAACGAGCGTAGGGAACTTTAGGCATAAAAAAACCTCCACGAATGTGGAGGTTTATCGATTCTAGAAGCGGTATTCTTGCTTAGAAGTTCGCAGAGCGAGGAGTACGTGGGAATGGAATAACGTCGCGAACGTTGCCCATGCCTGTTACGTAAGAAACTAGACGCTCGAAACCTAGGCCGAAACCAGCGTGTGGCACTGTACCGTATTTACGTAGGTCGCGGTACCAGTTCATGTGCTCAGGATCGATACCCACTTCGCGCATACGCTCATCTAGGATGTCTAGACGCTCTTCACGCTGAGAACCACCGATGATTTCACCGATGCCAGGTGCCAGTACATCCATCGCTGCTACCGTCTTACCATCATCGTTGGCACGCATGTAGAATGCTTTGATGTCTTTCGGGTAGTTCTTAACGATTACTGGTGCTTTAAAGTGCTCTTCCGCTAGGAAACGCTCGTGCTCAGAAGACATGTCGATGCCCCATTCTACTGGGAATTCGAACTCGCGACCTGAATCTAGCAGGATCTGAATTGCGTCTGTGTAATCCACTTGTGCGAAATCAGAAGAGACAAACTGCTCTAGACGAGTGATAGCTTGCTTGTCGATGCGCTGTGCGAAGAACTCAAGGTCGTCACGACACTCTTCAAGAACTGCTTTAAATACGAACTTAAGCATATCTTCAGATAGCTTAGCGATGTCGTTTAGATCCGCGAATGCAACTTCAGGCTCAACCATCCAGAATTCCGCTAGGTGGCGGCTGGTGTTTGAGTTCTCAGCACGGAACGTAGGACCAAACGTGTAAACTTTGCTTAGCGCACAAGCATAAGCTTCCGCGTTTAGCTGGCCAGATACCGTTAGGAAGGTCTCTTTACCGAAGAAGTCTTCGTTGTAATCAACGTCGCCTTTGTCTGTACGAGGTAGGTTTTCCATATCTAGTGTCGAAACACGGAACATTTCACCAGCACCTTCTGCATCAGAAGCGGTGATCAGTGGCGCAGATACCCAGAAGAAACCTTGCTCGTGGTAGAAGCGGTGGATCGCTTGAGACAGACAGTTACGAACACGTGCAACCGCACCGATTACGTTAGTGCGTGGACGTAAGTGTGCAACTTCACGAAGGTATTCGATAGAGTGACGAGTCTTCGCCATTGGGTAGGTTTCAGCGTCTTCCACCCAACCAACAACTTTAACGTCAGTAGCAGCTAGTTCAAAATCTTGACCTTTTGCTGGAGACTCAACAATCTTACCTGTTACTTCAACAGAGCAGCCAGTCGTTAGCTTTAGCACTTCGTTTTCGTAATTATTAAGATTATTAGGGACCACGGCCTGAATCGGGTCGAAACAAGAGCCGTCATAAATGGCAAGGAAAGAGATTCCAGCTTTGGAATCACGACGCGAACGGATCCAGCCACGAACAGTAACTTCACTGTCTACTGCTAGCTGACCTTTCAAAACGTCTGATACAGGCGCGTAAGTCATGTTTTCAATATTCTCCATTGAGGTAAAAATTCAACCCAATGCTTTCAACTCACCAATTAATCATGAGCAAACATTGGGTTGGATAGAATTCTTAAGATTCAATGGAACATATTACCCTTCAAATATTATGCTTCAACCTTTATTCTCAATTAGTCGAACAAAAAGTATCCGGAAACGCTTATTTCTTGGTTGAAAGGGCGAATTGATCGAGTAATGCCTCTAAATGCTCCGATAACTGTTCAAGATTCATACTGATGTCACGAGTTGTGGTTGCTGATTCTGCAGTGTCATTGGCATGTCGGGTTATAACTTGGACTTTACCCTCTACCTGTTGACTTAAATCTGAGGTACTGCTGGTTTGCTGTTGAATGCTATTAGCGTGTGCAAGAGCTTGCTGCATTTCTTGTACCACTTCAGACATTGCTTGTGACAACGCTTCAATTTCAGAAGAGCGTCTGTGAGCGGTTTCACACACGCCATCGACTGAAGAAAGTGACGCTTCACTGTCATGTTGGAATTGGGCGATGATCGATTCAATGCTACCAGTCGCTTCAGAAGTTCGGCTTGCTAATTGGCGAACCTCATCGGCGACCACGGCAAACCCTCTACCTTGATCACCCGCGCGAGCAGCTTCTATTGCGGCGTTGAGTGCCAATAAATTGGTTTGCTCTGCAACCCCTTTAATCACTTCCAGAATTGAAGATACTTCGCTGGTTTGATCATTCAGTTCAACGATGCTTTGTTTGACGGTTTCGATATCGGTAACCAAGTGTTTGATTTCGTCACTCGCATTGTGGGCTTGCAGGGCACTTTGCTCCGCGATGCTGGTGGTGTGCTTAATCAATGACGATGCATCTTCCGTTGCTTGTTCAATCTGAACTTGCTGCGCTTGCATTCGTTCGATGTTAGCTTGAACATCGGCAGTCTCATGTTGCTGGTTGATGGCGGCGTCATCAGTAACTTGAGCGACTTGGGTTAACTCAGTAGCACTGCTTGCCACTTGGTGTGAAGTGGATTGCACCTGTTTTAAACTTGTGTTGACCGTATCCATAAAGGAGTTTATTGCTCCCGATAGTTGGCCAATTTCGTCCTTTTGCTGATTATTGAGCCTTTGGCTGAGATCCTTGGTTTTACTCACACTCTGCATAAAGCCTGATGTCGTTTGAATAGGGCGAACAATGATCTTGCGGATCAGGGCCAAGGTCACCAAGAAGCCGACCAAACCAAAGGCAGACATGATCGCCAGCCCAATTAGGGTTCGCTGGCTGATCATCTGGTTTACGTGAGATAAGTTGTACTCTAATCGAATCGCCCCGAGTACTTCACCTTCTGGTGCCATGTGACAGGCGACACAGTTTGTTCCGCGATAATCCTCGCTCGATTTCATTGGCAGGGCGACAACAATACCGTCCCCCCAATCTGCGTTAATAGGTTCGATAACCAGCTCGCCAGCCAAAGCTCGTTGATCAATGTCATCTTGAGGAGCTTGGTTATCCTGACCTGGGCCATAGAGCTTGCTCACGGCTTCAGCACGCAATACGCGAACTTGTTCAATTCCATCTTGGGCAAGTGCTTTTTGTCGCAAGGTTTCTTTCTGTGCCATGGTGCCAGTTAGCATCATCATATTGAGGCTGTCGAAATAGTTACTGGCCTTGTCGTGCAGTTGCTCACTCAATACTGAGTTGAGCAACTCTCTTTGTTGAAGGTACTGGTAGGTTGTTGATGCTATCAACACCAAACCAAACACACTGACCAGAGTTATTAACAGTTTTGTTGTTATTGTTAGGCGCATTATTGGATAAATATCATTGTTATAAGAATAGACGTGCACATGATCTACGATATAAAACCTGAGTTAAAGTAGGGGATTTGCGTATTGTGACTGCGGTAAGTGTGAGTGTGATGTAAATGTGATGTGAGTGATGTGTAATCAATTTATTGGCGTAGCGCCAATTTTTCGTCCTACTGGAGTGGCTGAGCGAGGTCCTGGTTTTAGAGGCTGCCGGCGCGTATTTTGCCAAATAGGAAAATCATATTGATGGATGTTTAAGCAGTTGGATTATTCACCATTGCAATCGAACCTATGATGGCTAATATGAACTGTCCCATGTTGGGACGGCAGCAGAGGATTTGCTGTTTTCTATCAACGGATTGTCTAGCTGTATTGGACATAACCATGATTTTCAAAATCACATCACCAATTATCGAACCGACGGAAGGTTCGCCCCACAGTACTACTCGTAACCTGATTGCTGTTATTCTTCAACCTCGCTATTTCTCTTCGCTTTTCTCCAGAGCTTTCTTCTTTAAAGCCCGCTATTCGTATTGTTTTTGATTGTTAGCCATCGCGCTAGGCACGCGCACATCTATTCAACATTCACAAACTAGATACGACATTATGAATACTAAACTCTTAGGGAGTTCCCTAATTATTTCCGGTACCGCACTGGGTGCTGGTATGCTTGCAATTCCAATGGTTTTGGCGCAGTTCGGTCTGTTGTTCGGAACCTTACTGATGATTTTTATCTGCTTCGGCACCACCTATGCTGCTCTATTATTGCTTGAAGCAACCATCAAGTCTGGGGGAGGGTTAGGTCTTAACTCAATCGCCCGTAAGACAATGGGCAAAGGTGGACAATTTTTTACTAACGCATTGCTCTACGCTTTGTTGATCTGCTTGTTAATGGCCTACATTCTTGGCGCTGCCGATTTAGTCAGTCAACTGACAGCCAATATGGGTATAGAGCTAACCGCTACCCAGAGCCAAGTTGCATTTACGCTGCTAGCGGGTCTGGTGATCGCTGGAGGAACGGGCATCATCGATAAACTGAACCGTGGACTGTTCTTTATCATGATTGCGTGCCTTGCTCTGACCTTAACGTTCTTACTTCCTGATTTTAGCGCGGACAATTTGGTTCGTGTTACCAATCACGATCATATTGAATTGATTAAAACCAGCGCAGTGTTGTTCACTAGTTTTGGTTTTATGGTCGTTATCCCATCTTTAGTGGCGTACAACCAAGAAGCGACTGATCGACAGTTGAGAAATATGGTGATCTTAGGTTCTATCATTCCTTTGGCTTGTTACTTGTGTTGGCTCTTTGCTGTAGTTGGTAATTTGAACCCTCAGCAGCTAGGTCAGCTACAAGGAGTCGGAGATTTGATTGCGGCGTTTGAGCACCATTCGAGTTGGATTGGCAGTCTACTTTCTGTGTTTACAGGGCTGGCGTTGTTGACCTCATTTTTTGGTGTCGCAATGTCGCTATTCAACCAAAATAAAGACATGTTCAATCAGAACAGAGCCGTGACATATGTCCTGACCTTCGTGTTACCTCTCGCAGGGTCGCTATTGGCAGCAGACAAATTCTTAGCGGTTCTGGGTTACGCAGGAATCATCTTAGTGTTTCTCGCTGTATTTGTACCGCTGGCTATGGTTTACAAACTACGCTCAGCGAACACTGAATCTGAACGCTACAGCGCTGAAGGCGGCTCCATCATGTTGTTGTTTTCCGGTCTGTTTGGAGTGTTTCTTCTTGCTTCGCAAATGATCTAAACAAAAAAGAGCCGCATAATTGCGGCTCTTTCTCTCTTCTTATTTAGCGCTCAATCAGTTCATTTCCTGATGCATTACCAGCAAAAAACTGCTCAATACTGTTGAGCGTTGTGGTGGCGATATTGTGTAATGCTTCATTAGTCAAAAATGCCTGATGACCTGTGAATAGTACGTTATGACAAGCAGATAGGCGACGGAATACATCGTCGACGATAATGTCGTTTGACTTGTCTTGGAAGAAAAGGTCTTTTTCATTGTCATAAACATCAAGACCAAGTGAGCCAATCTTACCTTTTTTCAACGCTTCGATTGCTGCGGCTGAATCCAATAACTTGCCGCGACTGGTGTTGATGATCATCACCCCATCTTTCATTTTGTTAAATGCCTGTTCGTTGAGGAGATGCTTGTTGTCTGCCGTGAGTGGGCAGTGGAGCGAGATAATATCTGCTTCGGCATACAGCTCATCCAGTGAACAGTACTTCGCGCCCAGCTCGAGCGCGTTAGGGTTTTCGTATGGGTCGAAGCAGAGAATATTCATGCCTAATCCTTTGAAAATACGCATCGCCGCGACACCAATTTTACCTGAACCAATCACGCCGATTGTCTTGCCATGGAAGTTGAAGCCAACCAGACCATCGAGCGAGAAGTTTGCATCTCGGGTGCGCTGATACGCCTTATGTAGACGGCGGTTAAGACACATCATCATCCCAACGGTATGTTCAGCAACGGCTTCTGGAGAATAGGCTGGAACACGTACAACTTGTAAGCCGAGTTCTCTTGCTGCCTCTAAATCGACTTTGTCGAAACCTGCGCAGCGCATAGCAATGAGCTTAACGCCATTTTCGGCTAATTTTACTAATACTGGACGAGATAAATTATCGTTAACGAAAGCGCACACGACTTCACTGCCGGCGGCCATTTGCGCGGTTTTTTCGTTCAAGCGGAAGTCGTGGAAATGAAACTCAAAGTTAGATTGGGATTTAGCTTTGTTGAAGGAGTTTTCGTCGTAGTTTTTTGTACTGAAGAAAGCGATGTTGAGCATAACTGCCTCACTTAATAATCACGAATATCTAAGGCTAAATGTGACACACAACACACAAAATAAAAACGGTAAATAGAGTAAGGGTTTATGCTGGAAATGATTAGATAGGCGCAAGAATATACGCCTATCTCCACTATAGGTGATTAGTTACCCCAAATTTGCGTGACAAACTCAGGATGATCGATGAATGGATTTCGGTTGCCTTGGAAATCAAACACGGCTTGGTTGCGCTCACGCTCTTTCAACGATACGGGATCCTCTTTGTGCCAACGTTTAAGCATAGTCAGCAGCCAAGGTTCGAACACCGTGGTATTGGTTCCATCGAGAACGGCATCTGAGTTTGCACTGTTTTGTTCCCAGTTGGCGATGACATTTTCATAACGAGTGGCCATGTAGAAGTATGCGCGGGCAAAGTCACCTTTAAACTCGTCGACTGGCTCAAACACGGTGCCGTTGTAACCTAGGCTAGAACTTGCATCACCAAGTTTTGAACCATTACTGGATACGTACGTGCTTGAACCGACTTCTCCGAAAGGCCAGCTACTACGTTTGGCATTAACGTATCCATCTGTGGCAAACAGGTGGTGTCCATCAGAGTTCATTGGCTCAACTTTGCCACCGAACCAGCTCTTAGGGAAAGAGTGCTCACGGTTATAGCAATCGCCTTCTTTGCTGTACTGACCACATTGATCCGTTACTTTCACAAAGCGCGTGACATCGCCAGTTTCGGGCTTTTCTGAGTAGACATCGAGAATCGAACCATCTTTGTCGTAGTAGTTATCAATGTCGGCATCTTTTACTAATGTCCAAATTGCACTGTAACCTTGAGATTGGTGATTATTGATGATGTTGTACAGTGCCGTTTTTAACGCAAAGCCTGTTTTACCTGAAGCGGCTTGATAGTAGCCATCGGTAACCGGTGGGGTTGTCTCACCAAGAGTAAACGGATGAACTTCACTGTAGGTAAACTCACCACCTGATGCCAACGTTTGATTATTAAACGTGAGAACGTATGAGCCATTGCCCGATCGGCAACAGAAACCATCGCCGTATGTGTCGTTAATGGTAAATTGATACTCACCGTCAGTCAGGCAAAGGTTTTTTTCATAAGAGGTGGAATTCTCAAAGCCTGATTCAGACGTAACGATACTGTTATTGCTGTCTTTAATCGTCCAACTGGTTTCTGAGCCGTACTGGTCAGTCGTTAGGGTTAGCTGTAACGAGTTATGCTGACAACTTGAAGTCGGTGGTTCGGTGGTTGGTGTCGGTTGAAAGTTATCTAAATAGACGATCTCTGAACCATCGAAGCCTGTTATATCGTAGAAGCGAACACCAACCTGAATCGTTTTATTGCTAGTCGCGGTATAGCTATGTGTGAGTTCTTGCCACTGGTTTGTTTTGCTTGGATCAGAATATCCTTGGTAACCATCAACAAACAGGCGCGCCTTTACTCTTCCTTCAGTGTGATAAACCGAAACGGAGAATGGATAGCTCTTTCCTTGTTCGACTGAGATGGTTTGCAGCAAATCGGTGTTGCTCTGTGTTGCTGTATTCACGGTAACACCAGCAGACAAGCCGCCTGTTTTTATCGTGTCGCTTGTAGGTGCCAAGCTGATTCCAGAGTCAATTATTGACCAGCTTTCCGGGGTATTGCCATTCCACTGCTCGAAGTCACCGTTTTGGATTTGAGCGGTAGCAATAGGAGAGCAAAGCACTGCAAGTAAGGTTAGGTTTATTGTTTTTGTTGTCATCGTTGTTCTCATTGGATTAATAAATCGATAACAAGATAGTGATTTGGCTGTTGTATGAATTTGATTAACCTCTCAGTTATTATGATTAATACTGATAGTTTTCATAATTTTATGCTGAAGGTCTCACAATCAACAAGTGGGATGAATAAGGAAAAACGCATCGAGTAGAACCAAAAAAAGGAGCGCATAAGCACTCCTTTTGATATTTAAATTGTGATGAAAATTAGCAGATAACTTTCACTGCTAGGCCACCTTGAGAAGTCTCACGGTATTTCGCGTTCATGTCTTTACCTGTCTCTAGCATGGTTTCGATAACCTTATCTAGAGAAACCGTAGGAGCAGAAGAGCGACGTAGAGCCATGCGAGTCGAGTTGATTGCTTTCACCGCAGCAATACCGTTACGCTCGATACATGGAACCTGAACCTGACCTGCAACTGGGTCACAGGTTAGACCTAGGTTGTGCTCCATTGCGATTTCAGCCGCCATACATACTTGCTCTGGGCTACCACCCATTAGCTCAGCAAGACCAGCCGCCGCCATTGAACACGCTACGCCAACTTCACCCTGACAACCAACCTCTGCACCAGAGATGGAAGCGTTACGCTTGTACAGACCACCGATAGCGCCAGAAGCCGCAAAGTAGCGGATGTAGTCTTTCTCAGTGACCGTTTGGATAAACTTGTCGTAGTAAGCAAGAACAGCCGGGATGATGCCACACGCTCCATTAGTTGGTGCAGTCACCACACGGCCACCCGCAGCGTTTTCTTCGTTAACAGCGAAAGCGAACATGTTCACCCAGTCTACAACAGACATAGGATCGTTGGTTGTTTTCTCCGACGTTAGAAGTTGCTGGCGAAGTGCCGCCGCACGGCGAGGCACACGCAGTGGACCCGGCAGAATACCTTCTGTATTCATACCGCGATCCATACATTCACGCATGGTCTTCCAGATGTTAGCGAAGTAAGTACGAGACTCTTCATCAGAGTGCAACGCGGCTTGGTTTTTCATTACTAGCGTGCTGATAGAAAGACCGCTTTCCTTACATTGATTGACCAACTCTTCAGCGGTCGTGAATTCGTAAGGGGCTTTAACTGGATTCTCTTCTTCTTTACCGAAGTTCTCTTCATCAACGATGAAACCACCGCCGATCGAGTAATACGTCTTTGAGTACACTTTTTCGTCATTGATCCATGCGTGGATCTGCATGCCGTTCTCGTGCAGCTCTAGGTTAGTAGTATGGAAATTCATACCACCATCTTTTGGAAACGATACTGTGTGACAGTGCATGCCAACAGGAAGGCGTTCAGTTTCTTCTACGCGAGCGATAAAGCCCGGAATAGAGTCAATATCGACTTTTTCAGGAGTATTGCCAGCAAGACCCATGATGATTGCGATATCTGTGTGGTGACCTTTCCCTGTCAGTGATAGTGATCCATAAACGTCAACGGTAATTTTAGTGATGTCGCGCAATTTTCCCATTGAACGTAAATCATCAATAAATTCTTTACCCGCTTTCATTGGGCCTACAGTGTGTGAGCTTGAAGGACCAACGCCGATCTTATAGATGTCAAAAACACTAATCATATCGATTACCTCAAAAGTAAGCCTCCCAAGGGGGATGGGAGGCTTATTATTATCGTTATATTCTTGGTTTAATCAGACTTTATAAAAGGGTCTAGATTAAAGAGCGCCGTAGATTACAGAAGTAATTGCCGCAATACCACAGATTGCTGTGAAAATCTGTACAGGTGCAGAAGTTTTGTACTTAGCCATTGCTGGAACTTTCTGCATTGCGAATACAGGCATTAGGAACAGGATAGCGGCAATCATTGGTGCACCCATTGTTTCAATCATGCCAAGGATGCTTGGGTTAACGATAGCGACAATCCAAGTTGTTACAACGATGAAGATTAGCGACGCTTTTTCAATCTTGCTTACTGGCGTTTCAGAGCGAGACTTGATTAGACCTACTAGACCTTCATGCGCACCTAGGAAGTGACCGAAGTAGCTAGAAGTGATAGCTGCGAATGCTACCAGCGGACCCATGTAAGAGATAAGTGGAGATTCGTGAACGTTCGCTAGGTAAGAAAGAACAGAGATGTTTTGCTCTTTAGCCATTGCTAGCTGCTCTGGAGACAGTGAAAGTACTACAGAGAATACGAAGAACATTACGAAACCCATTAGCATCATTGCTGCGCCACCAGTGATAGCGTCAGTTTTCTTAACTGCGTTGTCACCGTGAACGCGGCGTTGCTCTTTAGAGAACTGAGAGATTACCGGGCTGTGGTTGAATGAGAACACGATGATTGGGATTGCTAACCAAACAACAGAAGGCATTGAAGACCAGTCTGGTGCAACAGACATCATTGAGCTGTTCCAATCAGGGATTAAGTAGAAAGAAAGCGCAAGTAGGATGAACACCAGTGGGTATACCAGTGCAGATGTCGCTTTCAGCATTAGCTCTTTACCAAACACTACGCCCGCAGTCATTGCAGCGATTAGCGCGCCTGAAAGTAGCGGACGTGGAATAGACTCCATACCCATTTGGTTTACTAGGAAAGAATCAACCGTGTTTGTGATACCAACACCGTAGATAAGTACGATTGGGTAGATAGCGAAGAAGTAAGCAAAAGTGATGATGTTTGCGCCAGTCTTACCAAAATGTTCTTCAACAGTGTCAGTGATATCAGCATCAGGGTTTTTCGCAGAAAGTACGAAACGTGCAAGAGATTTGTGAGCGAACCAAGTCATTGGTGCCGCGATTAGAGCAAGGATAACTAATGGCCAAAAACCGCCAGCACCCGCTTTAATTGGAAGGAAAAGTACGCCAGCACCTACCGCAGTACCGAAAAGTGACAGACACCAGGTGAAATCCTTGTAAGTAAACTTACTAGGAGATTGTGCGGAAGAAACCGCAGAAGTATTAGTATTCATTTTGTGATACTCATTTTTGGGAACAGGAAATAAGTCGGGTGCAATTTTGCATAAAAATCTTGCACAAAAAATAGATCTAAATCATGAATTGATTGGAGTTATAACATGATATGTCAAAAAGGGGTTTTTGGTCACGAAAATGCCGTGCTACTAGTGATTTATGCTAATGCCTGGAATTACTTTTTCTAATGTTGCTCAAAAAAAGTTAGCGCTTGGTTGCAAGAAACCGTTTGCCTTATTGATAGGTAATTAAACTAATGTGAACAGATATTGAACAAAATAAATATTTATTAATATTGATGCATAATGTGTTTCTGCATTGCTTGAATAATTTGTGCCGTCATTCCCCAGATAAAATGATTCTGATAAGAAAGTCCAAACACGCGATGAGAGTAGTTCGCGACTTGGAACTGTTGGCTTCTCAGTTGCTTGCGGTCAAGAACAACAGAGGCGGGCACCTCGAAGACTTCGTCGACTTCATTCGCGTCAATACGTGTTTGATAACCACTGTCAATGAATGCTAAAAACGGTGTCACGCTGAATCGGCTGATCGTAATCAACTCTGGCATTTGGCCAAAAATCGAGATCTTCTGATTGCTTATGCCTATCTCTTCATATGTTTCGCGTAGCGCCGTATTCGATAACGTTTCGTCTTCTACTTCGAACTTTCCTCCAGGAAAACTGACCTGACCAGGGTGGTGCTTAAGGTGTTTAGCGCGCTTGGTGAAAATGATGTTGAGTCCATTCTGTCGTTCGACAAAACCGATCAACACCGAGGCTTTTCTCAACGAGTCATTTTGCAGATGTGAGACGCGCTTTAGAGCCTCATGGTGATAGTCCACGGTTTGGTTTAGCTGAAAATTCTGAATTAATCGATGTTTGTTTAGCTCAGTTAACACGATAACTCCATGTCTTAATTTGAAAAACTTGTTCTTTTGGCTCATGCTCATTAAAGACCAATACATATAGCAAGGATAGCTCAAAATATGAAAGGAATAATCTTTACTGAATTCATGGACCTTGTCGAAGACAAGTTTGGGCTAGAAACATTAAACGAACTTTTGGATGCGGCCGGAGACGATGGTGTCTACACAACGGTTGGTAGTTACGACCACAAAAAGTTAGTCCAACTGATTGTTCAATTAAGTAAAAAAACGGGCATTCCTGCCGAAGACTTACAACGTGTATTTGGTCAAAGTGTTTTCAAGAACCTGCACGCTACTTTGCCAAAGTCCTCTAGTTTAGATAATTGCCAAACAACGTTTCAATTTGTCAGGCTAGTTGAAGACTACATTCATATCGAAGTAAAAAAGCTCTATCAGGAAGCCAACCCACCTAAGTTTGATTTTATCTCTGAAACAGAAACAGCAATGGAATTTGATTACCGAAGTGCCCGATGCATGGCGCATGTTTGTTTGGGATTACTAGAGGGCTGTGCCGCTCATTTTGGCGAATCTATCGCGGTAGAGATGAAAAACCATGACGATCTAGGCAAGGACGTTCGTTTCAAAATAGCTTTAGTAGAGTAGGGATTATGAGCCAAGAGTCTGCTCTTGAACGCAAGTTAGCTCGAGAAATAGCGTCGCGAAAAGCGGCGGAAGAACTATTAGAAAAGAAAAGCTTAGAACTGTATCAAGCCAATGAGCAGTTGAAGCTTGTATTAAGTCAACTGCAAAAGCAAAGCAGTGAAGACCTGAACAAGCTCGAATTTGAGCAACAAATCAATGAAAGCTTACTCCATTTTGGACGCGCATTTCTAAGCCGTACCTTAGATGATGGTTTGGTGTCGAGTTTACTCGAGAGGCTTCGTACCTCGTCCGCGCTGAGTCAGGCTAGTCTATTTTTAGTGCCCAATTTTGTCTCTACTATTGTGGCAACGGATTTTGATGTCGAATGCGAGCGAAGCATTGATCACGTGAAGCCTTACTCAGTGTGGCAAGGCAATGTATTGCGTTTACCATTGGAAGTTGATTACAAAACGGTTGGCGAGATATCCGTTACCTTAGTTAGCGAAGATATCGATCGAGATTTTGTTGTCAGTCAGATGACTTTGGTCGCTGAGCTCCTATGCAGCGCCATTAGTCGACAATTGATTGTTACCAGCAATCAAAAGGCCAGAGCGAGGGCTGAAGAGTCAGAGCGCTCAACCAAAGAGTTCGTCGCCATGATTAACCATGAGCTGCGCACGCCCCTCAATGGACTGCTGGGCAGTGCAGAGCTTTTGGCCGATACCAGTTTGGATGGTGAACAATCAGTATTGCTTAACAATCTTATTCACTCAGGTGGCCTTTTGCGTCACATTATTAATGACATTTTAGACTTCAGTAAAATGAGTGCCGGCATGATGGAGCTGATCCCCACTCGTTTCGATTGGCGCGACATCCGAGATATGCTCACCGGTGTATTTGAGCCGCGAGCCAATGAAAAAGGTATTGGCTTTAACCTTATTGAGCTGAATCCAATGCCAGAGGCGTTTATCGGCGATAGAGAACGTATTAGCCAAGTGTTGGTTAACTTGGTTGGCAATGCGATTAAGTTTACTCATCAAGGGAGTGTCTCCATTGAGACGGATTGGCAAGAAGGGCAAGTTTCGTTTCGAGTTCGTGATACTGGCATCGGAATCGACCAAGAATCTATGGCACAACTGTTCGACCCGTTTGTACAAGCAGACAGAACGGCCAAACGGAACTACGAAGGAACGGGGCTCGGGCTGGCGATTTGTAAACGCTTGGTAGAAATGATGAAAGGTGAGTTGACGGTGGTCAGCAGCAAAGGGGTAGGCAGCGAATTTAGAGTCAAAATACCTTTAACAACGGCGAAGGCAAGCAACGCAGATATGGAACAAGTCGTTCAAGAAGCAAAAAACAAAGTGTTAGACAATCTCAATATCCTGGTCGTCGATGACATCAGAATGAATCAGGTCATTATCAACCAGATGTTGAAAAAGTTTTCCATCACGCCAGATATCGCTGCCAATGGCATTGAGGCGATAAAAGCGGTAACCGAAGCGGATTACGATTTAGTGTTTATGGATTGTAGAATGCCCGAGATGGATGGCTTCGAAGCAACAGAGTATCTGCGCGAACAGCGCTATACATTGCCAATTATTGCGCTGACGGCAGGCACAACACTCGAAGAGCGTGAAAAGTGTATTCTTTGTGGAATGGACGACATTCTAACTAAACCGTATACCGCGCAGGATTTGAAGCTGATGCTTGAAAAGTGGACCGCCTAGCCTTCGCAAGCATCATTTCATCAACAACTGATTAGCTCGCCAAAACGGGCAAAATTCGGCTCAGCTTGTCTAACGTTTCTTGATATTCGGCCTCACACTGGCTATCGGCAACGAGGCCTCCACCTGCCCACACATGCAGTTTTCCTTGTTCTGCCACTAAGGTACGAATGGTGATACTGGTATCCATTCTGCCGTGTCGACTGATGTATCCAATGCTGCCACAGTAGGCGCTGCGTCGATGTGGCTCCAGCTCTTCAATGATCTCCATTGCTCGGATTTTCGGCGCGCCAGTAATGGAGCCTCCAGGGAAACTGGCTCTTAGCAAGTCGGTCGCAGTGAATTGCGTATCCAGTTCGGCGCGAATGGTGCTTACCAAGTGGTGAACCGCCGGAAAGCTTTCAATATCAAACAACTTAGGCACATGAACACTGCCAGGCTTAGCCACTCGACCCACATCGTTACGCAGTAGGTCAACGATCATCAGATTTTCCGCCTGATCTTTTTCTGCCGTCGCCAAATCGTTAGCGGCGGCTTGGTCTTCTGCTTTATCGCTAAATCTAGGTCGTGTTCCTTTGATGGGCTTTGTTTCAATCAAAGCATCTTTCACTTGCAGAAAACGCTCTGGAGAAACACTCAAAATCGCGCCTTGCTCTGTACGAACAAATGCAGAGAAAGGTCCTTGGTTTACTGATTCAAGTTTTTGATAAGCTTGCCACTCACTACCTTGATAGGGAGCATAAAATCGCTGCGCTAGATTGATTTGATAACAATCACCTGAAAGAAGGTATTCTTGCACTTGACCAAATTTCTCGGCGTAGCTCTTTTGGGTCATGTTTGACTGCCACTCACCCAGTAAGCGGAACGCTTGGTTTGGTTGGCTCGCCTGTGCAGTGAGCCAGGCATAGTAGCCTTCGGTGTTAGTGCCAACCACGAATGCCTGTTCGTTTTCGTGGTCTACAACGATAGCCGTCGCATACAATCCTACCGCCATATCCGGCGTGGCGAGATCGTGTTGAGCAATACAAGGTATCGTCTCAACTCGGCGACCAAGATCATAGGAGAAGTAGCCAAGTGCCCCGCCAACAAAAGGCAGTTCGCCGCTATACTGACAGGATGGAAGCCACTGCTCCGTTTGCTGTTGCAATAGAGTGAATGGATCGGCTGATGACTCAAATATCTGTTCTGGGTTGGAAACTGATGTTGAATCTCCAGATGTGGTCAGCGTCACGATAGGGTTAACAACCAATATGTCGAAGCGACTATCACAATGGGTGCGAGACGGAGAACTTAACAACATAGCCCATGGTAAGTGCTGAACTGGCTCAAACAGGGTTTTTGCTAGGTCCTTTTGGTAAATAATCGGCTTGATTTCTAAGCAATTTGGCGCGTTGTTATTCATTTGTTTAATTTGTGACAAAGAGATCGTTCACTGCATGGTAACAGAGGGAAAGCAAGAGTATCATATTGCCAACCCAAGCCGCTACTGAAGACGTTGAATAATAAAAAGGAGTTGTCAGCCTTGAACAATTGCTCATGGAAGCAAGCGATTCAGTAGAAGGTTCGTAAAGGAAGCATAACTATAAAGAGGCATGCAATGACGGTAATTCGCAAGCAGGATGTGATCAGCAGTGTCGCTGATGCACTTCAGTATATTTCTTACTACCACCCTCTAGACTTTGTTCAAGCCCTGGAAAAAGCCTATCACAAAGAAGAGAGCCAAGCGGCGAAAGACGCCATTGCTCAAATCTTAATTAACTCACGTATGTCAGCTGAAGGACATCGCCCAATTTGTCAAGATACGGGTATCGTTACTTGTTTTGTTAACATCGGTATGGGCGTTGAGTGGGACTCAACGGACATGACGGTACAACAAATGGTTGATGAAGGCGTTCGTCAGGCGTACAACAATCCAGATAACCCATTACGTGCTTCGGTACTGATGGATCCTGCCGGCAAGCGAATTAATACCAAAGACAACACTCCAGCTGTGGTACATATTAATATGGTGCCGGGCAACACCGTTGAAATTCAAATCGCAGCGAAGGGCGGCGGTAGTGAAAACAAGACCAAAATGGTGATGTTGAACCCGTCTGATGATATCGCTGAATGGGTAGAGAAAACCTTGCCAACAATGGGCGCAGGTTGGTGTCCGCCGGGTATGCTTGGTATCGGAATTGGTGGTACTGCAGAAAAAGCGGCGGTACTAGCGAAAGAGTCCTTGATGGAACATATCGACATTCAAGAGCTGATTGAGCGTGGCCCTGAGAATGCAGAAGAAGAGTTGCGTCTTGATATCTTTAATCGCGTTAACAAGCTTGGTATCGGAGCCCAGGGGCTTGGCGGCTTGACGACTGTGGTTGATGTAAAAATCAAAACCGCGCCAACGCATGCTGCGTCTAAGCCAGTATGTTTGATTCCAAACTGTGCAGCGACACGCCACGTCCACTTTACTCTTGATGGTTCGGGCCCAGCAGACCTGACGCCACCTAAGCTTGAAGAGTGGCCAGATATCACATGGGAAGCCGGGGCTAACACTCGTCGTGTAAACCTTGATGAAGTGACCCAGCAAGACGTTGAACAGTGGAAGACTGGTGAAACGGTTCTACTTTCAGGCAAAATTCTGACTGGCCGTGATGCGGCGCATAAGCGTATTCAAACGATGCTGCAAAATGGTGAAGGTTTACCAGAAGGCGTCGACTTCAAAGGTAAATTTATCTATTACGTCGGCCCAGTTGATGCGGTGGGTGATGAAGCCGTCGGGCCAGCAGGTCCAACAACGTCAACTCGCATGGACAAGTTCACAGACATGATGCTGGAAGAAACCGGCATTATGGGCATGATCGGTAAAGCGGAACGTGGTCCTGCAACGGTTGAGTCGATTAAAAAGCATAAAGCGGTGTACTTAATGGCGGTAGGTGGTGCGGCTTATCTGGTTGCTAAAGCGATCAAAAAAGCTCGCGTGGTCGCTTTTGAAGACCTAGGTATGGAAGCCATCTACGAGTTTGAAGTCGAAGATATGCCAGTTACCGTGGCAGTGGATTCTGAGGGTGCCAATGCTCACCAAATTGGCCCAGATACTTGGAAAGTGAAAATTCAAGAGATGGAATCTTAGTCTTAGTAGTGAGACTAATTAAAACAACCGCTTGAGTTAGCAAACATTTGACAAAGGTGCAGGTATTCCTGCACTTTTTGTCTATATACTCTAAAAATCTCATTTTATACGTCAGGAGCAACAATGCCTCGTTTTATTCAAATCTTACAGCTGATCATTGCAGCGGTAGTCGGTGTGTTCGTCGGCTACGATATTATCCTTCACGGTATCAGCATCTTTGATGAAAAATACGTCACCATTACGTGTGTGTTGTTTGGTTTGCTAGAGATCGCTCTGTTTGTTATTTACAAGCTAATAGAAGACGATTAACCGCCCCAAGTCTCTGATTGTTAAAAAGCCCTTGATGTTGATCGAGGGCTTTTTTGTTCATCTTTGATTAAGATTGATATCAGTAATATGACGTTGAAGTTTCAACTAAGAGAATGTGAATGAAGAGAATTACTCAAGAAGTGAATGACTTTATTAATCGCAGTGTCGATTCGCATGTCCGAGTCGCGGTAACCGGGTTATCACGAGCGGGTAAAACGGCGTTTATCAGTTCACTGGTCAACCAGCTTCTTCATACCTCAACACATGACAACTTGCCGTTACTTGCCGCAGCGCGAGATAAGCGTTTAATTGGCGCTAAACGTGAGCCGCAATCCAATATGATGGTTCCTCGTTTTGCTTATGATGACGCTATGCACTCTTTGCATAGTGAGCCCGCGCAGTGGCCAGAGCCAACTCGAGATGTGAGTGAAATTCGCTTAGCGCTTAAGTACAAACCAAACAAAACGGCAAAAAAACTGTTTAAGAGTACTGCGACACTTCACATCGATATCATTGATTATCCGGGTGAATGGCTACTCGATCTGCCCCTGTTGGACTTAGATTTCCACCAATGGTCGCAGAGTCAGTATGCGGCGATGAAGGGCATACGTGAAGAGTTGGCCAGCGAGTGGTTAACTGAGGTCGAGCTGCTGGATTTAAACGCTGAGCTGAATGAAAAACAGCTTGGTCACATCTCTGACCTTTACACGCAGTACTTGTATCGTTGTAAAGAGGCGGGGCTCCACTGGGTTCAACCGGGGCGTTTTGTCTTACCCGGTGAGCTCGAAGGAGCGCCTGTATTGCAATTTTTCCCGTGCCTATTCGACGCCGAGCAAAAGGTCGTCAAGGGTTCGAACTTGGCGATGTTAAAAGCACGCTATGAAGAATATCAGCAAAAAGTGGTGAAGGCGTTTTATAAGCATCACTTCTCGACGTTTGACCGACAAATCGTGTTGGTCGATTGCCTGCAACCACTAAATGCAGGGCACGAATCGTTTCACGATATGCGAGATGCGTTAGAGCAAATCATGCACAGCTTCCGCTATGGTCGAAGTAATGTGCTTAAGCGACTCTTTGCCCCACGAATCGATAAGGTCCTGTTTGCTGCGACCAAGGCTGATCACGTTACCCCAGAGCAACACCCAAACTTGGTCTCCTTGTTACAACAGATGGTGCACCCAGCTTGGCAAAATGCTTCTTATGAAAACATAGAAATGAGCTGCATGACGATGGCATCAATCCAAGCCACGCAGACAGGGTTTATCGGCAAAGGGGAACAAGCTGTTCCTGCGATTCAAGGAACAACGCTCGCTGGTGAACCGATGACCGTATTTCCGGGCGAAGTACCAAAAAAACTGCCAAATCAACAATACTGGCAGCAGCAAGGGTTTGAATTTACGGCGTTTAGGCCACAAAGTTCAAAGCTGGATGAGCCTCAACCCCATATTCGTATGGACAAAGCGTTGGAATTTTTGATTGGAGATAAGCTGAAATGAGCCACAACTCAGAAATGAATCTCAAACAGAAACAGGTGTTTAAAGAAGCCCTATCGGATGAAGCTCAGCAAGATCACGATGAATTGACTGCGCAAATGCAATTTACTCAACAAGATCAGTTTGTTCCAATGCAAGTGGATGCTTCAGACAGCGAGCAACAAGTCGAACAGCAGCTTGAGCAGGTGATTCGGCCAAAAACGGGCTCTAAATGGTTAGTAACAGGGTTGCTAACCTCATTTGCCGCTCTGGTGGGCTGGCAAGCTGTAGACACTCTAATTATTGCGTTACAAACGTCAGATTGGCTGGCACTTGGTTGGGCGGGCTTTATCGCCGCGATCGCCAGTTTGGGCATTGGTGCGATGGGCAAAGAGTTGTGGAAGTTACGTAAACTTCGCGGCCATTTTAGCATTCAAGAGCAAAGTGAAGCGTTAATCGCGAGCAACAGTATTGGCCAAGGCAAAGCGTTTTGTGAATCGATAGCCAAGCAAAGTGGCATCGTTAAGGAATCACCTAGTTACGATCGTTGGGCTAATAGCGTTCAGCCAGCGCACAGTGATGCGGAAGTCCTTGATATGTACGATGCGATGGTCATTGCTGAGCAAGATAAAAAAGCGACTAAAATTGTTTCACAACATGCGACGGAATCGGCGGCTTTGGTAGCGATTAGCCCATTAGCGATTGCCGACATGCTGCTAGTGGCATGGCGTAACTTTAAGATGATCGACAACTTGGCCGAGGTTTACGGCGTGGAGCTTGGATACTGGTCACGACTCAAATTGTTTAAAGCGACCTTGGTGAATATGGCTGCAGCGGGTGCTAGTGAACTTGCCGTCGATGCCAGTATGGATTTGATGTCGATGGATCTCGCGGGCAAGGTGTCTACGAGAGCAGGGCAAGGTTTAGGTGTTGGAATATTAACCGCGCGGCTAGGCCTAAAGGCGATGTCTTTATTGCGCCCGATTCCTTGGCATCAAGACCGCCGAGTGAAACTTGGCTCAATCAGAAAGCAAATCGTAGAAAAAATCGCCGCGATAACAATCAAATAGTGCGAATGTGAAGCAAGTATTACCGCTTTGCTTGACGAGGATCTAGGCTTAGGGGAAACTACTGTCAACTTTTCGTGACACCTTAGTTAGGAACTTATCTGTGCGTCTAGAAGTTTTTTGTGAAGACAGACTTGGTCTGACTCGTGAACTCCTCGATATTCTTGCTTCCAAGAGCATCGATCTACGTGGCATTGAAATTGATGTTACGGGCATTATTTACCTTAACTGCCCTGACATCGATTTTGATACCTTCAGCGAACTCATGGCCGAGATACGCCGCATTTCAGGTGTCAAAGACGTTCGAAAAATTCAGTTCATGCCGATTGAGAGGCACAACACTGAGCTGATTTCTCTGCTCAATAGCCTTCCCGAGCCAGTACTGGCGATCGACCTTAAAGGCAATGTTGATATGGTTAACCATGCGGCGATGAGTTTGTTTCATCAGGATCAACAAGAGATCATCGGTCATCCGGTCTCTACTCTGTTGCCAAGCTTCAATTTTGCTAAGTGGAGTGAAAACAGTAATACTCGCCAGCGCGAAAACATCGTACTTGGTGGATTAGATTATGTGCTAGAAGTTATGCCAGTCTACATCGAAGGCGAAGCGAGCGAGTCTATTCTTGCAAGTACGGTAATGATGATTCGATCAGCGCAAGAGAAACACATCTTCGACGATACCTTACCTCTTCACAACAATCTGGGTTTTGAACATTTTGTTGGTGTTTCTAACCGACATAAAGCTCTGATCAGCCAAGCTAAAAAGCTCTCAATGCTAGACCAACCACTTCTTATACAAGGGGAAACAGGTACAGGTAAAGAGATGCTAGCGCGCGCTTGTCACAATCGATCCAATCGTTCAGCTAACCCATTTTTGGTTCTGAGCTGTGCTTCAATGCCTGATGATGTTGCGGAAACTGAGCTATTTGGTCATGCTCCGGGTTCTTTTAATCACGAGCAAGGGCATAAAGGCATTTTCGAACAAGCGAATGGTGGCACTGTATTCCTAGATGAAATCGGGGAAATGAGTCCTCACTTGCAGATCAAGCTGTTGCGACTTCTGCAGGATGGTACTTTCCGCCGAGTGGGTGAAGAGGATGAGATACACGTTGATGTGAGAGTGATTGCCTCTACCCGCCATCACCTTGCTGATTTGGCAGAGTCTGGCAGTTTCCGTGAAGATCTTTTCTATCGTTTGAATGTCCTCACTTTGATCATTCCGCCGCTGCGTGAACGCTCGAACGATATTGCCCCTTTACTGGACTTATTTGTATCCAAGTATGTGAAGCAGCTAGGTATTAACAAGCCGCAACTGAGCGAGAACCTAATCGATCAGTTGGTCAGTTATCAATGGCCAGGCAACATGCGTCAGCTCGAAAACATGGTACTGCGTGCGTTGACTGAGCTCGAATCAGATATGTTAGACGCAGACTTGTTCCACCTTCCACAACTTGAGTCCGCATCGGCCAACTTACCAACGATAAACCTTGACGGCTCTTTAGATGAAATTATGAAAGAGTATGAATCTCAAGTGTTGGAGCGTCTTTATCAGTCTTTCCCATCCAGCCGAAAACTGGCCAAGCGTTTGAATGTTTCCCACACCTCTGTTGCGAACAAGTTACGAGAGTATGGAATTAGGAAAGGCTAATGGAGCGAGTGAGCACACCTCAGCAAGTGTTTGAGTGCGATGATGACATCATTGTTCGTACCGCAGAACCTACTGATGGCCAATTGATATGTGATTATTTTTTTGCCAATCGAGAGCACCTTAAACCTTGGGAGCCTAAGCGAGAGGAGGCCTTTTATACTGTCGCAGGTTGGACTCAACGGTTAATAAAATTGCATGAGTTACATCGGATGGGACTCGGTTATTATCTGATCATTCTCGATAGTGAAACCGGTGAGATGCTCGGGACAGTTTCGTTCAGTAATATCTCGCGCTTTCCTTTCCATGCGTGCAATGTTGGCTACTCACTGGCCCATGATGCCGTTGGACGCGGGGTAATGACTCGTGCGCTTAAGCTTGCCGTCAACTACATGTTCTCAGTGCAAAACATACACCGGATTATGGCGGGGTATATGCCACGTAACCTTCGCAGTGAAGCTGTCTTACAGCGTGTAGGGTTTGCCCGTGAAGGTTTTGCTAAAGATTACCTTCTTATTAACGGTAAATGGGAAGATCACAATCTTACCGCTTTAGTTAACCCGGATTGGAGAGAAGCGTGATGAGTCGATTAGAGCAGCAGTTGTCTCTGCTGATGGAGCTTGACCAATTAAAATCGGTGCTGCGTAGAACGCGAGTAAAAAGTGCGCAAGGAAGATTAGAAAATAGCGCAGAGCACAGTTGGCATGTCGCGCTGATGGCTATTCTTATGGAAGAGCATGCCAATGAGCCAGTAGAGATTGCCCGCGTGGCTAAGATGTTACTTTTGCATGATATTGTCGAGATTGATGCGGGTGACACTTTTGTTTACGATGCAGTCGCGTCTGCACAACAGGAAGAGAAAGAGCTCGCGGCAGCACAGCGTATGTTTGGCATGTTACCTAACGAGCAGGGGAGTGCTTTAATGGCGCTTTGGCAAGAGTTTGAACGCGGGCAAAGTGCAGATGCAAAATTTGCTAAAGCTTTGGATCGTATCATTCCAATGTTGCTCAACTACCACAATCAAGGTCAAAGCTGGCAGGAGCATAACGTCACTCGCGCTCAAGCTTTGACTGTGAATAAAAAAATTGAACTAGGCTCTGATGCTTTGTGGGAAAAAGCAAAGCAAATGATAGAAGAAGCTACGGAAAAAGGCTGGCTGAAAGCGTAATTAGCTAGCTTAACGAGGATTATAAATGTCGTATCTCACTTTGGATCAATACCAAAGAAAATGGATTTTCACTCATCAATCTATGCCCGTTCCTGAGCAGGATTTGGTCGCCATTAAACCAATGGACCAAGCTCGCGCTTCTCAGCTTTGGAAAGAAAATATTAGTGCGCAAAGCCCTGATGCGGATCGACTTAGCTCGAGTGATTGGCCAATGCGACAAGAGAACTGGAAAGAGAGCGTAGATTGGATGGCGGCTTGGGAGTCAGAAGATGAATCTCTGCCGCAAGAAATCTTATCGTTTCTGGATTGGCAGGATGATGTGACGATGTATTTTTGCTATGAAAAGTACAATGTGATTGAAACTAAATGGTCTATTTTCAAGAAGCATTGGAAGAATTTCTTGTTCTATGATGATGGTCCGATTCTGATTGGCCGTCGACGAGCTGAAGCACTTTGGTTCGACACGAATGGCAGCGTGAAACTCGGGCAACGAAAATAGTCAAAGCAGGCGCGAGCCTGCTTTTTTTATACCGTTTTCACGACTTGACTTAAATGGAGTAAAAGTTTGTACGCACTTTCTCCCGACATGCTGTAAGGATCGAACTGCTTACTCACTGAATATTTCATGTTGATCGGTGTTGTCATTGCTACCTCTGGAATATAGCCCATACTCCAATCACCAAACTCTCGCTCTGAGACTTCTCGGTAGTCAAGCAGGAGAATGTTTTGATGGCGACGATCATTTAATATTCGGTGGTAGATTTCATTCACTCTCAATCGAGAGCCTTCCAAACACTGAAGAAAGTAATTTCGATTAAATAACAGTGCGCCTGTGACGTCGACAGAGGCGTTGTGCTGCTTAGCTGTATCGAGAATTTGACTGATGTCAGACTCTGTATTCCCTTTGCTAATGGTGCTTGCATACACTAATCGGACTAGAAACATCCTGTTCCCTCACATTAAGAATGGTATTTTAATTATATGCTACTAGTGGTATAGATCGAGGAAGAAAGCAGGATTGGTTAAACGATGAATCAAACAACAGCTCAATAAGAGCCATGGATCAAGAATAGCGATTGATCGGCGGATAAGATCAAATTAGATCTTTTAACCATATGAATTGTAAAGAGTAAGCCCATAGAAAAACTGTGACTTTATGCCCATTTTTTCCACTTTCCTTTGCGCAAGTAATGTAATTTGGTATCATTTTTTAGACATTATGAAATTAGAGCTACTATTTATCTAAATTATCAGTTAAGAGCAGGAAATCTAGTGGAATCGAACAAAGCGCAACTAAGAAAAGACTTCTATGCCCAGATTAGCCATCTGCAGGCGTACTCTTTGCCGCAAACTAAGCCCACACTTTCTCTTTTAACTGAAGAAGAACTGCTCGAGCTAGAATCATTATGGGTAGAGCTATCTGTTTGGAAGAAGAAACAGAACCACTAGCAGTAAAAGAGTAACTCTGAACCATAACCCCAGTACAAAACTGGGGTTTTTTATTGCTTCAATCTCGAATTGTTATAATGTAACATCCGATTGTTACATTATAACAAAAGTGATCTAATCATTGATTTCTCAAGTATGAGTCCCCATAGTTAGACGGAGAAGAGATTTCTACCATGATAGAAATGGAAACAAGCAAGATTCAAGTGAGCATGAATATGGCGGAAGTAAGAGCCAGAGTAGATTTTAAAGTAGGATCGAAAAGTGATATCGATGCTGAGATCCTTTCATTCAGAGGTCTCAAAACCGACAAAGAGCACGTAGCGGTTATTTTTAAGAAAGCGGATCAAACCCAAGCGTCACCTCTGGTGAGAATGCACTCTGAGTGTTTAACGGGTGATGTTTTCCATTCATCGCGTTGTGATTGTGGTGAGCAGCTTGAGGAAACCATCAACCGCATGGGTGAATCAGGTGGCATTATTCTTTATCTGCGCCAAGAAGGCCGTGGTATTGGGCTTTACAATAAAATCGATGCATACGAGCTGCAAAGTCAGGGAATGAACACTTACGAAGCAAATAACCACTTAGGTTTTGGTGATGACTTGCGCGACTTTACTGAAGCTGCTCAAATGCTCAAAGCGCTCGGTGTTGAAAAAATTCACCTCGTCACGAACAACCCGAAAAAGATCCGTGAACTGCAAGAACATGGCATTGAAATCGACAACGTTGTCAATACCTCTGCGCATGTTAAAGATGGAAATGAAGGCTACTTGCAGGCCAAAGTATCGCACGGTAAGCATAACTTGAAGCTGTAAAGCCTTTTGAAATCAATGTTGATAAAAGCCTCACTTTTGTGAGGCTTTTTTTGTATAAGCCTTGCAAATAAATTGTAAATTTGTATGATTGCTGCCTGATAGTGTAAATGATAATAATTAACACTAATAAATAAAAACGATTATTAAGCTCAACAAGGATGCTTTTCAATGAATGTAAAAACTCTATTAGCGCAATCTGTAGCTGCTTCTCTTCTGCTTGCAAGCAGTTCTGCGTTCGCGGCTAAAGTGACGCAAGAACAGGTTGTTGAACACTACGCAGACGTTGCTCATGCAGTGTTTGAAGATTCTCTAGTTACCGCGAAACAGCTAGAGAAAACCATCGAATCCTTCCTTGCTGCGCCTTCTGCTGCAAAGTTTGAAGAAGTGAAACAAGCTTGGCTTGAATCTCGCGTACCTTACCAACAGTCTGAAGTTTTCCGTTTTGGTAACGCGATCGTTGATGATTGGGAAGGTCAACTTAATGCATGGCCACTAGATGAAGGCCTAATCGACTATGTTTCAGCGGATTACCAATACGAGCTAGGCAACGAAGGCGCAAGCGCTAACATCGTTGCGAACAAACAGCTTAAAATTGGTGCGACTACGCTAGACGTTGCTGAACTTACACCTGCAGCAATCGCTGATCTAAACGAAGTGGGTGGCTCTGAAGCAAACGTTGCATCTGGCTATCACGCAATTGAGTTCCTTCTATGGGGACAAGATCTCAATGGCACTAGCGCTGGTGCAGGTCAACGTGCATACACGGACTTTGTCGTAGGCGCAGAGTGTACAAATGGCAACTGTGACCGTCGCGGTGAGTACCTAAAAGCGACAGCGGAACTGCTTGTTCAAGATCTAGAGTGGATGGAAAAGCAGTGGTCTGCAGACGAGAAAGGTAACTACCGTGCAGAGCTTCTAGCGGATTCTGCTGAAAATGGTCTGCGTAAAATGCTATTTGGTATGGGCTCTCTATCTCTAGGTGAGCTTGCTGGTGAGCGTATGAAAGTCGCTTTAGAAGCGAACTCTACCGAAGATGAGCACGATTGTTTCTCTGATAACACGCATAACTCGCACTACTACAATGAGCAAGGCATCTACAACGTATACACTGGTTTGTACAAGCGTCAAGATGGCACTCTAGTGTCTGGTCCAAGCATCAACGATCTAGTCGCGCAGAAAGATAAGCAAGCAGCACAAGAAATCCAAAAGCAGTTTGATACAACTCGTGCTCAAGTAGGTCAACTAGTGACATCAGCGGAGAAAGAAGGTGAGTTCTTCGATCAGCTAATTGCTTCTGGTAATGCTAAAGGTAACGCCTTAGTAAACGAAACGATCATGTCTCTTGTTGCGCAAACGACTCAAATCGAGCGCGCAGCGAAAATCGTTGGTATCAACAGTCTGAACCCAGACACTGCTGACCACGAATTCTAATTCGACTCGTTTAAGAACAAGGGCTCCCTATGAGCCCTTTTTGTTGTTTTTATAACCTTACATTTATTGAGAATATTTCTTATTTGAACATCGCAGTTGAGTAAGGTGTAGCGTAGAGCTCCAAGATATGAAGTTGTTTAAAAAGTCCTCTGTTGCATTAATGCTGTTAGCCAGTGCGTCCGCTTCTGCATACGACGTGAAGTCTGGTGGTGGTACCTCTGTTAAAAAAGACGGCGCAAATGCCTATTCCATGCCTGCCGGCAATCTTCCAATGACAAAGCGATTAGATTTTAGCGTTGGTAACAGTTTCTTCCGTAATCCTTGGGTGCAGGCGCCAGCTTCGACTGATGCTCGCGATGGCCTCGGACCTCTATTCAATACCAACGGTTGTCAAAACTGCCACATTAAAGATGGTCGTGGTCATCCACCTGAAAAAAATGACCTGCACGCAGTGTCGATGTTGGTTCGTCTCAGTATTCCGGCGATGACTGCGGAACAGAAAAAAGCGTTTATCAAAGATGGGGTTATTCCTGAACCAACATACGGTGGTCAGCTGCAAGACTTTGCTTTACAAGATCAAACGCCTGAAGGGCAGATCAATATCACTTACACAGATGTTCCGGTCACCTTTAAAGATGGCACGACAGTAACTCTACGCCAGCCTCACCTTAAGATCACTGAACTCGGTTATGGTGAGATGCATCCAGATACGCAATTCTCTGCTCGCGTTGCACCGCCAATGATTGGTTTAGGGTTACTAGAGAGTATCCCGAATGAAACGTTGATCGCATGGGCCGATGAACACGACAAAAACAACGATGGTATTTCTGGAAAAACCAACATGGTTTGGGATGTGCAAAGTAACGACTTCGCCATTGGTCGCTTTGGTTGGAAAGCGGGTCAACCTACGCTGATGCAACAGAATGCCGCCGCTTTTAATGGTGACGTAGGTTTAACTAGCAACCTATTCCCGAATGAAAACTGTACATCAAAGCAAACTTTATGTGATGACTTACCAAACGGCGGAAGACCTGAAGTTAGCGACAACGTGCTGGATTTCGTCGAGTTCTACTCGCAGCATTTAGCGGTTCCAATTCGTCGTAATGTAAAGGACCCTCAGGTAAAACTTGGTCAATCTTTGTTTGCCAAAGCTGGCTGCGACAGTTGTCATAAGACCGACGTAAAAACAGGGGCTCGAGAAGATCTGCCGGCATTGTCCAATCAAACGATACACCCATACACCGATTTGCTTTTGCATGACATGGGTGAAGGTTTGGCTGACAACCGCCCAGAGTACTTGGCGAACGGCCGCGAGTGGCGTACCGCGCCTTTATGGGGTATTGGTTACACAGAAGAGGTGAATGGTCATACCTACTTCCTGCACGATGGTCGTGCACGTAACTTGTTGGAAGCTGTGCTGTGGCATGGTGGTGAAGCGGAGCCAGCAAAGCAAACGGTCTTAACATTTACTAAAACTGAACGTGATGCACTTGTTGCCTTCTTGAACTCGTTATAAGGATCAATCATGAAATCTATTACGATGACCACAATGGCAACCTTGTTGCTTACCACATTTGGTTGCCAATCAACGAGCCAATATGCGCGCAGTGCAGAACAAACCACACACGCCAGTCAGGCGGTGTACCAAGTTGAGTTTGACGCTGCTGAGAACTTTGCCCAGCAGGCCGATCGTCTACATAGTGAGTTGGTCGGTTATTGCGCGCAAGAAACCGAACTTTCCTCAGTGAAACAGCAATGGCATCAAACTATGGTGAGTTGGATGGCGCTGCAAGGCCAAGAGCGGGGTCCTGAACAAGCGCTAGCGCAGAGTTGGAATGTTCAATTTTGGCCTGATAAAAAGAATACCACTGGCCGTAAAATGGCGAGCTTGATTGCGACTGATAAGCAGTGGTCAGCAGAACAAATTGCTGAGCAGAGTGTCACGGTACAAGGTCTAGGGTCGATAGAATGGTTGTTATACGATAATGCCTCAACCTTAAGTCAATCCGCGGGCACTTGCCAAACAGCGAGTGCAATCAGCCAAAACCTGACTAATAACGCCGAGAAAATCGCAACCGCTTGGCAGAGTAACCCTTGGAAAGCTTTAGATGATAAAGCTTGGGTTTCTGAGTACATTTCGCTGTTATCTAATCAGCTAGAATACGGCATGAAGAAAATGAGTCGCCCTCTAGCAAACTTTGGTAAACCTCGCCCATACTTTGCTGAATCTTGGCGCTCAAAGACGTCGATGGAAAACCTGAAAGCCAATGTTGAAGCGATGCAAGCTCTCTACCTAGCGAATGGGCAAGGCTTAGATAATCTCCTTCGTGAACGCGGTAAGGAGCAACTTGCCGATAGTATTACGCAACAATTTGTGATGACGATTGAGACATGGCCACTAGATCAGAGCCTGTTTGATTTGTTGCAATCGAAAGATGGATACCGAATAGCTTATTCAAATTACAATAAATTAGAGCAACTTAAGTATCTAATTCACGAAGAAGTCGCAATAGAACTTGGTGTTGTTATAGGATTTAATGCAACTGATGGTGACTAATAATACCCGTCGAACACTTCTAAAAGCAGCGCTGTTTGGCGCTGCTTCTCCGATTCTGCCATTTGGTTGTGCTTCGACATCGGCAAGCTCTACTCCTGCTCTGATTGGCTGCTCAATCAAAGGGCGTGACAAGTTTTCTGCCGTGGTGGCAGACGAATATGGTCATCCCATTCGCCAGATCCCATTACCAGACCGGGGCCATGGTGTTGCGACCAACTCGACACTTCACCATGCGGTGGCATTTGCTCGCCGTCCGGGTACGTTTTTTGTGGTCTTTGATTACCTGTCAGGAGAGGTAGTGAAGTTATATCCCGCGTCCAAACAGCGACACTATTATGGTCATGGAGTTTACTCCAACGATGGTCAGTGGTTGTATGCAACGGAAGGGGAGCGAGGAAGCAGTCGAGGCATTATCGGTGTCTATGATGTGAAAGCAGGCTATGAAAAAGTTGCTGAGTTTACGGGCTTTGGCTTGGGGCCACATGAAGTGATAGTGATGCCAGATGACTCGTTAGCTATTGGTGTTGGCGGAGTTCACACCAACGGCCGTGAGCCTTTGAACTTAGACTCTATGACGCCAAGCTTAAGTTACCTTGACCGAAACGGTGAACTGATTGGCCAATATGGGTTAGGTGACCAGCACCTGAGTATTCGTCACTTAGCTCATGACGGTGATAAAACGGTGTTATGTGGCCAGCAGTATAGGGGTGAACCGGACGAGTACCCTCCACTGTTAGCAATGCACACTCAAGGTGGGGAGGTGATATCACTGCAAGCTGAGCCAGAGCAGTGGGCAAGGTTTAACCATTATATTGCCAGTATTGCAGCAACAGATGAGTGGATCTTAGCAACGTCTCCACGTGGAAATTGTTACGGTATTTGGTCAAAAACCACGCAAGAGTTGGTGGAGTTAGCGCCGTTACCGGATGCTTCTGGTGTCGTGGCTCGTGAAGGTTTTTTCCGTGTTAGTTCTGGCGCTGGTGGTGTGATTACTCAATACCGTCCAGAATATAAAACTCGTATTCAGTCTGGTGTTCAATGGGATAACCACTGGTCAGCTATCGTTTAAAGGCTCCAATTTGTAAGGTGAATTTCAACTGATTGAATATTCGACGTTTATATTGAATTCTTAAAAACAAGTCACACTATTCTATGTGATGTCTGCCATACTTTCTCCTATAGTTCAAAAAAGGGCAGTGTAATGCGGTTGGTAAGATCTTGGTTGTTGGTAATGTGCTTGTTTCCTCTACAAGCCTTTGCCTCTGAATATTTTCATCAAATAGGGTGGACGAGTGAAGATAGCAAGTTGAACAGCTTGCTTCAGTATCCGTCTGTCATGGAAGATATTTACCGAGAAAATGGCGAACAGATGATCTGGTTTGATCTTCAACAGGGGAGCAGTCTAGAATTTCAACTCGAAGTCATCCAACATGCTGGATTCAGCCCGCTTTTTTCTCGTCAGCTAAGCTACCTGCAGTTTTACCGTAAAAGCAACCGCTGGTTTGAGTATGACCTGCTCGCAACAGATACGCTGCTCTTGTATTTGAATTACGCCGAGCGGGCTAAGGTTAGCGGTAGCGAATGGTATTTTGAGCAAAATCTCTCACAACCTTTGCTTCCATCGTTAGAGAGTGCGGTTTTCGCTCTCAAACGCGCAGTGACAAACCATCAAATGGCCGAGCTAATTGAAGCGTATACACCCGATTCATCTGAGTATCAGCAGTTAATCGATACGTATTTGCACATTGTTAAGTTTCAAAAACAGAGAATTGCTCCCGTTGCCGAAAGAGGCGTTATCCGTCCAGGAGATAAGCTGGTAGACAAAGCGGTGCTGCTAGCTCGTCTAGAAGTGGTTGATGTTGACTTGACGGATGTTGACCGCACTGCTGCCTTTTACGATAAAAGCTTAGTTCCTGCTATTAAGCAGTTCCAACAACTTCATGGCCTTAATCCAGATGGGATTATTGGCCCGCAAACATTGAAGTGGCTTAATCTGTCGCTATCATCCCGTCTCTCAACGTTAGCATTGAATGCAGAACGTGTCCGCTACTGGCCTTCTGAGCACGACTCCATCATTGTTGTTAATGTACCCAGTTATGAAATGACTTATTGGCATGACGGAAAGGCCGTATTCGAATCTAAAGTCGTGGTGGGTCGAAAAGCCAGACCGACGCCGTTGATGGTGACAAACCTAGATACGCTGATCCTCAACCCGACATGGAATGTGCCTTGGACCATAATGGTAGAAGATATCATTCCTAAAATTCAAAAAGATCCAGAGTATATTACTAAGCAACATATTGAGATCTTACCGAAGTGGGGTTCAAAAGAACGCATTGACCCATTAGAAATTGATTGGGAATCGCTAAACCCTAAAGCTTTTCCGTACCGCATGACGCAGATGTCAGGCAGTCGCAACGCACTTGGTTTATATAAGTTCAACACGCCCAATAACCGCGCCATTTATCTTCATGATACACCAAGTAAAGGGTTGTTTAGTCAGCCAAAACGAGCGTTCAGCTCAGGTTGTATTCGAGTGGAGAACGCAGATGTTTTCGCCTCGCGTCTGTTAGAAGTTCAGGGTTTGGCAGAAACGAAACTGGAAGTTTCAGAGGATAAGACGAATAAGAAAATCCC